>NZ_JBHSLW010000029.1:59252-182736 GCF_042657265.1 Allobosea eneae | reverse complement strand
AGTGGCTGGGGTCCACATCGCTCGCTCCAAGATGGCCTGAACAACCCCTTGGAATCACGAGTGCCCCAGTCGCTCAACCCTTTCGGGACGGGCTCTAAGGACCGGGCTTCAGACTCTCGTAATACGCCGCCAGCGCCGCGATCTCCTCGCTGGAAAGCTTGGCGGCCACCGCCTGCATCACCTGGTTGTCGCGCTGCCTCTGGCGATAGGCGTTCATGAGCGCGACGAACTGCTCGGCGGGGTGGCCGACAATGGCTGGAATACCGCCGACCTGCTTGCCGCTGCTCTGATGGCAGCTGGTGCATTCGGCGGAGAGATACTCCCCCAGTGCCTTGTCTTCGGCGGCATTTGCTGGGGCGCAGACCAGTAGCAGCCCGAGCACCGCAAGGCGGACGGCGCCGGCTCCTCGCATCAGTCGACCTTCGACGCGGTCTTGGAGTCCGGCGTCACGTCGAGGATCACCGCCTGTCCGGTGATCTTCGCCTCCGGCTTGCAGTTGGTCATGCACGGCTCCTTGCCCCAGAAGGCCTTTTCCGTGGTTTTGCGGTCGTCGTCGTAGAAGGCGGCCGCGTTGGGCAGCTTCACACTGGTAAAGTTCTTATCGGACAGTTCGAAGTCCTCGTCCTTCACGATGTCGTTGAGGTAGAGCAGATAGGTGCCATGGCGGCGGCGGCTCTTGCCAAGGCGCGCCTCAGCGAGGACGGGCTCTACCAGGAAGACTGGTCTCTCGACAGCTTCCTCGATCTCGCCGAGGATCTGACCAATGCGAGCCGGAGCGGCAAGCGCTTCGTTATCCTCCGGAGCCTGCGTAATTGCCCGGCCTGCCGGCGCATGCACGACGTCCACCTCGCCGATCCCGCGATCGAGCCCTATATCCGCTACAATTTCGCGGTGCTGCACCTCAACATCCTCGGCCCGCGCGAGGTCACCGATTTTGGCGGCGGCGAGCTGACCGAGAAGGCACTGGCCAAGCATTACGGCATCGAGGGTACGCCGGCGATCCACTTCTTCCCCGCCAGCGCCGCCGGGCTGGCGGCGAAGCCGCCGATGGCGCGCGAGGTCGCGCGGATGGCCTCGCTTCCCGAGCTGCCGGCCTTCATCGCCCAATTCCGCGCCGTCAGGAACGGTGTGTAAAGGATGGCTTCCGCGGTTGCGGAGCTGGCCGGCGGGTTGCGCCGCTGGCGACTCGTGGCGGCTTGCGCGATGCGCGCCCGCTTTCAAAAGGTGTTGAAGCCTGCGCTAGCAGCCATCAAAGGGCCCCTATCTGGCCGGAACCTGCGAACTTGTCGGCAGTTGATTCTTCAGGCGTACTGTCGGCAAGGCCGGCCGGCGCTGGAGGGCTACCATAATGGAACGGGACAGCGAGGTATTTCGTTTATTTTCTGAAGATTATCGAAGCTATTCACAGGAAGAGATGAGCCTGCAGGAATACCTGTTGGCTTGTCGAGAAGACAAGTCCATGTACGCCTCCGCCGCGGAGCGGATGGTCGACGCGATTGGCACACCAAAATTATTTGATACGAGCCGGGACGAGCGTCTCGGTCGGATTTTCGCGAACAGGACCATCAAGATCTATCCTTCGTTTGCCGATTTCTTTGGCATGGAGGATACGATCGAGCGCATCGCTGGCTATTTCCGCTATGCTTCGCAGGGCCTGGAGGAGCGCAAGCAGATCCTCTATCTGCTTGGGCCCGTCGGTGGCGGCAAATCGTCACTGGCCGAGCGACTGAAGAAATTGATGGAGGAGCGTCCGTTCTACACGCTCAAGGTCGGCGGCCAGATCAGCCCCGTCTTCGAATCGCCGCTCGGCCTGTTCCGTCCGGACAGGATGGGTGATCTCTTCGAGGAGAAATACGGTATCGCGCGGCGGCGCCTGACCGGGCTGATCTCGCCCTGGGCGGCGAAGCGGCTCGACGAGCTCTCCGGCGACATCGCCAAGTTCAGCGTCGTCAAGCTGACCCCCTCGCGCCTGCGGCAGGTGGGCATCGCCAAGACCGAGCCGGGCGACGAGAACAATCAGGACGTTTCGACGCTGGTCGGCAAGGTCGACATCCGCCAGCTCGAGAACTTCAGCCAGTCGGACCCGGACGCCTATTCCTATAGTGGCGGGCTGAACAGGACGACGCAGGGCCTGCTCGAATTCGTCGAGATGTTCAAGGCGCCGATCAAGGTGCTGCATCCGCTGCTGACCGCCACCCAGGAAGGCAGCTACAACGGCACCGAGAATTTCGGCGCATTCCCTTACCAGGGCATTATCCTGGCCCACTCGAACGAGTCCGAGTGGCTTCAGTTCAAGAACAACAAGAACAACGAGGCGTTCCTCGACCGCATCCTGGTGGTCAAGGTGCCCTATTGCCTGCGCGTCACCGAGGAGCGGCAAATCTACGAGAAGCTGCTGCGCGAAAGCGAGCTCGCCGGCAGCCCCTGTGCGCCGGAGGTACTCGACATCCTCAGCCGCTTCTCGGTCTCGACCCGTTTGGCCGAGTTCGAGAATTCGCCGCTCTACACCAAGATGCGCGTCTATGACGGCGAGAACCTCAAGGAGCTGGAGCCCAAGGCCAAGGCGATCCAGGAGTACCGCGACGCTGCCGGCGTCGACGAGGGCATGACCGGGGTCAGCACGCGCTTCGCCTTCAAGATCCTGTCGCAGACCTTCAACTACGACACCGAGGAACTGGCCGCCGATCCGGTGCACTTGATGTATATTCTCGAGGGGGCGATCAAGCGCGAGCAGTTCCCGAAGGAAACCGAAGCGGCCTATCTCGATTTCATCAAGTCGGAACTCGCCACGCGTTATGCCGAGTTCATAGGACACGAAATCCAGAAGGCCTATCTCGAATCCTATGGCGAGTATGGCCAGAACCTGTTCGACCGCTACATCGCCTATGCCGACGCCTGGGTCGAGGATCAGGACTACAAGGATCCCGACACCGGCCAGCTCCTCAACCGGCAGGTCCTCGACAACGAATTGTCGCAGATCGAGAAGCCGGCGGGCATCGCCAATCCCAAGGACTTCCGTAACGAGGTCGTGAAGTTCACCTTGCGCGCCAGGGCCAGGAACAACGGCCGGAACCCGTCCTGGACCAGCTATGAGAAGCTGCGCGAGGTGATCGAGAAGCGGATGTTCGGCCAGGTCGAGGACCTTCTGCCGGTGATCAGCTTCGGCTCCAAGCAGGACAGCGTGACCGAGAAGCGCCATCACGGCTTCGTGCAGCGCATGGTCGAGCGCGGCTATACCGAGCGCCAGGTCCGGCGCCTGGTGGACTGGTACATGCGCGTCAACAAGGCGGGCTGACCACGATCGGAGCGTGCCATGCCGATCTTCATCGACCGCCGGCTGAATCCCAAGGACAAGAGTCTGGGCAATCACCAGCGCTTCCTGCATCGCGTCCGCGCGGAGCTGAAGCGCAGCGTGCAAGAGCAGATACGCGCCGGCAAGATCGCCGACGCGGACGGGGAGCATTCCGTTTCGCTGCCGGCGAAAGGCACGAGCGAGCCGAGCTTCCGCGACGCCAGGGACAGCGGCCGGCGCCAGCACGTCCTGCCCGGAAACAAGCATTTCTCGCCGGGCGACAAGATGGCCAAGCCGGGCCAAGGCAGCGGCGCCGGATCATCGCCCGGCCTGACAGAGTCCGAGGACGATTTCCGCTTCGTGCTCTCGCGCGAGGAGGTGCTCGACCTGTTCTTCGAGGATCTCGAGCTGCCCGACTTGGTCAAGCTCAACCTCAAGGAGATACTCGCCTTCAAGTCGCGGCGGGCCGGCTTCTCGGCGAGCGGATCGCCGACCAACATCAGCGTCGCGCGCACAATGCGCAACAGTCTCGGCCGTCGCATAGCCCTCCAGCGACCCAAGCGCGCAGAGGTCGAGGCCATCCTCGCTGAACTGGAGAGGGTCGAGGCCGAGGGGACGGAACCCGCTCGTGCCAGGGCAGCCGCCTTGCGTGCCGAGCTCGAACGGCTGGAGCGCCGGCGAAAGGTGATCGCCTTTGTCGACCCGGTCGATATCCGCTTCAACCGCTTCGATGCGCAGCCCCTGCCGAATGCGAAAGCGGTGATGTTCTGCCTTATGGACGTCTCGGGCTCGATGGGCGAGCGCGAGAAGGATCTGGCGAAGCGCTTCTTCGTGCTGCTGCACCTGTTCCTGAAGCGGCGCTACGACCGCACCGACATCGTCTTCATCCGCCACACCCACACGGCGCAGGAGGTCGACGAGGAGACCTTCTTCTACAGCACGCAGAGCGGCGGCACCGTCGTCTCGACCGCGCTCGAGGAGATGCAGAGCATCATCGCCAAGCGCTACCCCAGCCAGGAATGGAACATCTACGCCGCGCAGGCCTCGGACGGCGACAATCTCGCCAGCGACTCCGAGCGCTGCCTCGGCATGCTGGATAGCAAGATCATGCGCATGTGCCAGTATTTCGCCTATGTCGAGATCATCGATGAGCGCGAGAGCGAAATCTTTGGCTCAACCGACAACGGCACCTCGCTCTGGCGCTCCTATCTCGCGGTCAAGGAGCGCTGGCCGAACTTCGACATGAGCCGCATCGCCAGGGCCGCTGACATCTACCCGGTCTTCCGGCAGCTCTTCACCCGCCAGCCGGCGCAGCAGCGCAGCCTTGGGAGACGGCGATGACGAGGGCGGCGTCCAGACCCGGCCTGCTGTTCTCCGGCTCGGACTGGAACTTCGCGACCCTGTCGCATGCCTACGACGTCATCGAGGCGGTCGCGAAGGAGGAGCTCGGGCTCGATATCTACCCGGTGCAGATGGAAATCATCTCCTCCGAGCAGATGCTCGATGCCTATTCCTCGATTGGCATGCCGCTGATGTATCGCCACTGGTCGTTCGGCAAGCATTTCCTCCATCACGAACTGCTCTATCGCAAAGGCGGGCGCGGTCTCGCTTATGAGATCGTCATCAACTCAGATCCTTGCATCGTCTATCTGATGGAAGAGAACACCATGGCCCTGCAGGCCCTGGTGACGGCGCATGCGGCGCTGGGGCACAACCATTTCTTCAAGAACAACTATCTGTTCCAGCAATGGACCGATGCCGACGCGATTCTGGGCTATCTCGATTTCGCCAAGAGCTACATTAACCGCTGCGAGGAAAAACACGGCGTCGCGGCGGTGGAGGCCGTTCTCGACGCCGCCCATGCGCTGATGGACCAGGGCGTCTTCCGCTATCGCCGCCCGCCCCGGCTCTCCTCCGAGAAGCAGCGCGAAGGCTTGCGTGAGCGGCTGGAATATGAGGAGCGCTCCTATAACGACCTCTGGCGCACGCTCCCGCGCCAGGCTGATGGCGCCAAGGCGGCGGCGGAAAATGCGGACCTGATCGCCGAGCGCAAGAAGGCGCTCAATCTGCCCGAGGAGAACCTGCTCTATTTCCTCGAGAAGACCAGCCTGATCCTCGAGCCCTGGCAGCGCGAGATCCTCAGGATCGTGCGGGTGATCGCGCAGTATTTCTATCCGCAGCGACAGACGCAGGTGATGAACGAGGGCTGCGCCACCTTCGTACACTACACGGTGATGAACGCGCTGTTCGATCGCGGTCGGATCGGCGAAGGCGCGATGCTGGAAATTCTGCGCAGCCATTCGAACGTCGTCTTCCAGCCCGGCTTCGACGACCCCCGCTTCTCCGGCATAAACCCTTATGCCCTCGGCCTCGACATGATGCAGGACATCCGCCGCATCGTGACTGAGCCGACCGCGGAGGATCGCGACTGGTTTCCCGAGATTGCCGGGAGCGGCGACTGGCGCACGGTCCTGCTCGACGCCTGGGCCAATCACCGCGACGAGTCCTTCATCCGCCAGTATCTCAGCCCCGCTTTGATCCGGAAATGGCGATTGTTCGTGCTTTCCGATACAGCGAACGAGTCGTTCTACAGCGTCGCCTCGATCCACAACGAGCGCGGCTACGAGCGTATCCGCTCGGCTTTGGCGCAGAGATACGACATCGGCGCCAACCATACCGACATCCAGGTCGTCGATGTCGACCTTCTCGGTCAGCGGCACTTGCGCCTGCAGCACAAGGTCCGCGACGGCATCGTGCTGGACAGCGGCAGCTGCGACGCGACCCTGCGCCATGTCCAGCGGCTCTGGGGCTACGAAGTCAGCCTACAAGGCGTCGATGCGCAGACGGGGAGCACGATCTATGAACGCTCCAGCAGCGGATTGACGGGATAGTCGCCGGATCACGCCGGTTCGCCGCTTACCGGCAATCCGTGCGATCACAATGACTCGGCGATCTTCCAGCCGACATAGCCGAGCAGCGCGAACCAGCTCAGCGCGACGGCGGCGATGGCGATGCCGAGGATCGTGCCGACGAGCTTGTCGCTGGCATGGCTGGCCGGCGCCATATCGTCCAAGGTCGGCTCGGCTTCTCTCGTCGGCGAGCATCCGTCATCAGGCGCGACGGCGCCGCAAGCCGACGGTCGATGGATCGCCGAGCCGTGGATGTCGGCATCACGGGAAGCGAGCGGGCTTTGCGATCGGGCGTGGACCGCGTCCGCGAACTGAGAAGGCCGGGCGAGGAGAGGGGTGTGCCGTGACGATATCCAGCGGCCGAGTCTGATCATCGGGCGCTCGACCGTGAGGTAGACGATCCAGGACAGCAGCAAGGTCAGGCTGACGCAAAGCAGCATCGTGCCGATGTCGCTGAACTGTCCGGTCAAGGGCAGGATGCGATAGACAAGCCCGTTCACCGTCCCGTGGAATAGATACATCGAATAGCTGATCAGACCGATCCGCGCGAGCAGGCGCGAGCGCGGCCACTCCAGCCCGATCGCGGCGAGGAACACCGCGATGGCGAGCATGTAAGCGCTCAGGACAGGCTTCAGCCCCTCCATGACGAAATTGTCCCCTCGCGCCAGCGAGAAGCGCGTGACCAGGAGAAGGCCGGCGATCTGCGTGAGAATGAGGATCGACGCCGCGAACCCGCTCCCTTGCCTCTGCTCGATCAGCCAGAGCCGCAGCAACAGGCCGAGAAACAGGAAGGACAGATGCATGCCGAGATACTGAGCCGGCAGGCTGGCGATGCCGTGCACATGCAGTTGCACCGGCAGGACCGTCGCGGCGATCAGGGCCAGGCTCAAGCCGAGCAGGATGCCGACATGTCTCAGCGCCCTTGCGAAAAACAGCAGCGCGACGAGGACGTAGAACAGCAGTTCGACGAACAAGGTCCAGTGGATCGGCGAGAGCCACGGCCGGCCGAAGAGCGGCGGCGCCATGGTCAGGTTGGCCAGCACCGTCGCCGTTCGCGGCGTATCCCCGTCGAGCCAGGCTGTCATCGTCAGCGCCGCCAGCGCCAGCCAGAATGCGGGATAAAGCCGGAACACGCGCGAGATCGCGAAATGCCTGAGCGGCCGCTCGCCAGCGATGCTGAACGGCACGACGAAACCGCTGATCAGGAAGAACAGCGCCACGCCGAACCGCCCGAGGCTGAGATTCTCGATGACCGATCCGGCGAAAATCCGCATCGCACCAGTCGCGGCGGGAGCCTGCCTGAGCAGGTCGCCGAACATGTGCTCGACCATCACGGCGAGCGCCGCGATCGCCCGCAAGGCGTCGAGATGGGCGTAACGCTGTCGCGGCACGCCGGGGCTCATCGCAGCAGCCCCAGCGCGCGACGGGTCGAAACGTCGAAGCCCGGGCCGGTCTCGTTCTCGGCGAGCGCGAAGCCGCCGGTCCCCGCATAGGTCCAGCAGGCCCAGGCGAAGCCATGCGCCTCGGCGAGCTCGCGCATGTCGCGCAGCCAGGTCTCGCGCGCCGCCGCGCCCTCGGGCGTATCCAGATAAGGCGTCCGGTGGATACCGAACTCGCCCAGCAGGATGGCATGGGCGGGCAGACGCTGCGCGATGCGCCAAGCGCTGATCTGTCGAAACGTTCGCTCGAGGGCCGATCGATCGAAGCCGGCATAGCGTGCGAGCGTCCGCTTCGCCTGTCGCGCCTGCTCCAGGGCGGCACCGTCGAGGCCGAGACTGCCGATACGCCGCTGGCTTGCCGCGATCATCGCTTCGGCCGATTGCGGCGCCGGATAAGTGACCGCGTTCAGCGCATAGGCCGGATTGCCGCGCACGCCCTGATGGGTGAATTGCCAGGGCGAATAGTCGTGATAGGTGTAGATCAGGCGCGCATCCCCTGCGAACGGGCGCATGTCGATCTGGGTCAGCGCCGCTGCCGCGTTCATCGCGCCGCCACCCAGGACCAGCGGCAACGTCGCCGAGCCGCTGCGCGCCGCCCGATAGGCGGCTTCGAGCATGGGTTGCCAGGCCGATTGCGACAGTTCCGGCTCATTCATGAGTTCGAGCGCAAGCCTCGGCGCGCCCGTCACCGCCCTGCCTTGCCCCGATTGCTCCAGACGATGGGCAACCCGCCGCAGCAGGCCAAGTACAGCCTGAAAGTTCGGCGTCTCGACGCCTGCAGTCAGCGCGGCAGGCCGATAAGCCGGATTCATCGCGCTCGGATGGAGATCAACGATCACGCCGAGATCGGCCTCGACGAGGCCACGGACTATGCCAATCAGGAGAGCGTCGACCTGATCGCGCGCGGCTCCGGTGAAGGCCAGGAAGGGACCGGGGTCAACGGCCAGGCGCACGAAGTCGAAGCCGGCCGCCCGGATCGCTTGCCGCTGCGCCAGATCGAAGCGGAAACGCGGGCCTGAGAACGGCGCGGCCACATAGGAGCCGTCGGCCTCGACCTCGGCCCAGCCCAGCGCATGCGAGACGCCGATGCCGCGGCGGAACAGCGGGATGTCGTCGCTGGCTGCTCTTGTGGCTTGCATGCCCGGGAACGCGGCAAGCGCAGCCATCCCGGTAAGGCCGCCGAGGACGGAGCGGCGGCTCGTCATGACGCAATCCCCCGATCGCCGCCCGGTCCGGGATAGCGCGCCGTCAGCGCGCCATCGAGAACGAGCATGTCGCCCCGCCCCGTGAAGGGCGCGGCGAGGCCGCGCAGCGAGGCCTCGCGAAGCGGGGGAGCAATCAAGCGCGACGGCATGAAGCAGACATCGCTCCAGCCCTCGGCCGAAAAGTTCCGGACATAGTCGGCAGGGCGCTGCCGGTTCGGCTGGCCGGGAAAGCGGAAGAGCCGGTAGATGGCCTCGGGATAGCGATAGATGTTGTTCGGGTCGTGCTCGCGGATCCAGCGCGTATGCGTCTGCAAATCGATGATGTGGACGGTTCGGCAGCCCGGCCGTGCGACCTGCGTCAGGCCGGCGATCGCCGCTGCCGGATTGTCGTAGTGCTCGAAGGCGGCGCAGCTGACGATCAGGTCGAAGCTGCGTCCTTGCGCTAGGCGCGGGATGTCGAAGTCGCGCCCGACTGCATAGCCGAATTCGCGTGCGCCGGCGCTACGCGCGATGGACCCGGCGCGGTCCCGATCGGCCGCGCGGCCTTCGGCAAAGCGGTGGAGCAGCTTGTCGTAGAAGGCGGGCGCTTCGTCGCCCGCGAGGTCGAACGCATCGATGGCGTGATAGGAGTGTGCCCCGAGCCCGAGGAAGAGCACACCGTTGCCGCGCGAGGCGCCGGGGCTCAGCTCCAGCACGTCGCGGCCGCGCAGGTCGAATTTCGGCGGCAGGAAGCGGCGCAGCGAGGCGAAGATGTCGAGGAGATAGTCGATCTTCCCCTCCTCGTCCGATTTCGCCACGCGGTTCGGCGTGGTGTAGCCGTTGAGCTTGCTCTTGCCCCAGGCAAGGCCGAGGAAGCCGAGGCCGAGGATCGTCATTTCTAGATTGCGCAGTGTGGGTGTCATCAACGCCCCCCGAATTCGACCCGTCTCCCGAGGCCTGCCCTGCCGCGGCGCGGGCTGCTGGCCTTCCAGCCCAGAAGCGCGCTCTCGTAGACCTCCATTGTGCGATCGACGATCGCGCCCCAGCCGAAGGAGTCGAGGACCCGGGCGGCGCGCTCGGCGCCTTCGGTCGGGTTGGGAGCGGCGAGTTTCGCGCGCAGAGCCTCGGCGAGCGCAGCGATGTCGCCCAACGGAAAATAGCTGTCTGCGCCGAGATCGAGCGCGAGGTTGGCATCGATGTCGCTCGCCAGGCAGGGCGCCCCGTAGCTGAGGGCTTCGAGCAGCACCATCGGCATGCCCTCATGGCTTGAGGGGAGGACGAACAGCCCGGCATGCCGGTAGAGCTGGGACAGGGCCTCGCCGCGCTGGAAGCCCGCCATCACCACGCCGGGCGTCGCCGCGGCCGCCGCTTCGACCTCGCGCTGGTAGCGTCCGGCATGGTCGGCCGTGCCGGCGATGACGAGCTTGAGGCCGGGATCGCCGAGGCGGGCGAAAGCGCGGATCAGATCGAGATGCCGCTTCTCCTCGACGATCCTGCCGACGCTGAGGACATAGCGGCGCGGCGTGACCGCGATCCGGTCGAGATAGGAGGTATCTTGCTGTGGAAACGGGTTCTCGACGCCGTTCGGGATGAAGGTCGCGCCGACGCTGAATCTGCGGCGGACGCTGTCGACGATCACCTTCGACACGCCGATATTGGCATGGGAGAACAGCATGCCCATGGCTTCGCCGGCCCGCAGAATCGACTTGGCGAGACGCCCCCATTTCTGGCGCTCATAGTCGAAGCCGTGATGCGTCACCACGACATGGAGGCCGAGCAGGCGCGCGAACGGCGTGAGCAGGGCCGGCCCGATCGCATGGATATGGACGAGGTCCGGGTTGCGCCCGGCCGCGACGATCAGGCCGAGCGCCGTATGCGCCAGCGCCTCGAAGCTGCGCGAGCGCGGCGCCCAGACCGGCGTGACCGTGACGCCCTTCCAGGTATAGGGCCGTTGCGAGGGTAGATACGGGGTCCGGCCGAGAACCTCGACGCGCCAGCCCCGCTCGGCCAGGCGTGCGGAGATCGCCGCGACATGGGTTTCGACCCCGCCCTGGATCTCCGGAATGCCGCGCAGGCCGACGAAGATCACGGTTCGCTCAGGCGGAGTGGCACTGATTGGTGGGATCAGGGTGTACATCAGCCGAGCGCCTCGTAGAGAGCCATGGTGCGGTCGCGGTATCTTCCGGGCGAGAACTCCTGGAGCACCCAGTCGCGACCGGCGCCGCCCAAGGCGGCGCGGGCGGCGGGAGTGAGATCTGCAAGGGCGGCGAGCGCATCGGCCAGCATCACAGCATTGCCCGGCTCGACCAGGCGGCCCGTCTGCCCGTCGGCGACCAGTTCGGGAATGCCGCCGATCCGCGTGCCGATGACCGGGCGCCCGAGTGCATAGGCTTCGAGGACGCTGATCGGCGCGTTCTCGTACCATTCGGAGGGGAGGACCAGCGCGCGCGCCTCGCCGATCAGCCGTTTCAGTGCCGGCTTGTCGAGATGGCCGGTGAAGGCGACCTCGGCGCCCTGCTCCTGTGCGAGCTTGCGAAGGGCAAACTCTTCGGGGCCGCTGCCGGCCAGCACCAGCCGCTGGCGTGACAGGGCCGTGGCGCGCACCAGCGTCGCCAGCCCCTTCTCGGGCGCGAGCCGGCCGGCGTAGACGATATAGTCGCCTTCATCGCGTGCCGGCGAATACGCGTCCGCATCGATGCAGTTGGGGATGTAGGCGATGCGCCCGGCATCCCAGCCCCATTCGACCAGCTTGTCGCGGTAGAAGCGGCTCGGGGCGACCAAACGGTCGATCGTGTCGCGATAGAGGCCGAAACTGCGATGAACCAGGGTCTCCAGGAGGACGAGCCCGCTCACCAGCGCCGAATCCTTGACGCAGCGATGAAGCAAGACGTTGTGGATGCGTCCGCCCTGGCAGCGCTCGCAGACGCGGCCCTGGCTCAGCATCTTGTAGGCCGGGCAGGCGATCTTCAGGTCATGTGCCGTCATCACCAGCGGCACGCCCTGCGCCTTGAGGGCGCCGAAGATCGACGGCGAGATGTGATGATAGACGTTGTGGGCATGCGCGATCGTCGGCGGCGCCCGCCCGATCAGGGCGCGGATGTGTCGGCGGGCCTCCAGCGAGAAGATGATCTTGGCGGCCTGCTTGGCCTTGGTGAGCGGTCCGCCGGCCCCGCCATATTCGATTTCGGAAACGAAGTAGTCGGACCAGCGGCTCGGCAGGTTGGCGGGATGCCGCATCGCAAAGGGCACGACCTCCCAGCCGGCCGCGGCGAACAGCTCGATATGGTCGAGGAAGACGCTCTCTGCACCGCCGCGTCGATAGAAGTAGTTGTTGATGGCCAGGAGCCGCCGGGCGCGTGTCATTTCGCCTGCTCCCGCAGCCCCATGCGGTCGAGCGCCGCGTCGACGGTCAGGACCCGGCAGCCGCGCGCAAGCGCGTAGCCGACCAGCAGCCGGAAGCCGGGAGCCGTGCAGCCATGGGGCGTGGGCCGCGGCGAGATGTCGTGCGTAAAGAAGATCAGCCAGCCGGGATCGGCGACCAGCGCATCGATCCAGCGGGCCAGCCCCAATACATGCTGCTGTGGCTGGCGGATCTCGACCGCCCGCAGGAAGGTCGGATCCGTCGGGCCGCGATTGATCCCTTCGCCCCCGGCACGGCAGCTGCGGAAGGTGTTCGCGAGGATCGCCCGCTTCCCGAAGGAGCCGCTGTTGTAGGGATAGGCGAAATTGCGCCGGCCCGGCTTGGGATCGATCGCGTCCAGGTAACGGGCGTTGCGGGCGAGGTCCGCGACCAGGGCATCGCCGTCGACGTGTCGTAGGTCGCGATGGGCATGGCTGTGGCAGCCGATCTCATGACCACGAGCCGCGAGCTCCCTGCAGCCGGTCTGGTCGATCAGGGTACGGCCGGGCTCGATGCGCCCCTGCAGCCCACCGGAAATGTAGAAGGTGCCACGCACGCCGTCGGCTTCGAGGATCGACGCGCCCACTTCGAGGGCGGAAGCAGGCACGTCGTCGAAGCTGAAGGAGACGATCGGTTCGTCTGTCGGAACCTGCATGACTTGCCATGGCGCGACCCGGAGCAGCCGGTTCTCCAGGCGCCCGGCGAAGCGGTCGATCAGGGTCGGCAGACGCGACAGGCGTTTGGGTGACGGTGGAAACGTGGCTGCGCTAGACATGGGCCGGCTCGATGCTGCGGCGATGATGAGCCGGCTCTTTGATCTCATGTGCGTTCGCCTGGAGGTGCAGGCCGAAGATCGCGACGACCAGCATGAACCAGATCAGGCTGCCCGACTGGAAGAATAGGCTCTCGACGCAGGCGACCAGGACCCCGTAGAGCCAGATCCGCACGAAGAAGCGCGTCAGGGCGGGGTCGTTCGTGGTGGCCTCGGCGCGACCAATGTCGCGCAGCGGCAGCCAGACCAGCAGGATCAGCGTCAAGGCGAGGCCGGGAAGGCCCGTGGTGATCGCCATGTCGAGATAGGCATTGTGGCCGTTGAAGGCGGCGAACGCCCAGCTCGCTGCGGCCCCGCCCTTGTGGACCATCGCGTCGGTCTGCCAGAAGAGCTGGAAGCCGTAGCCGGTCAGCGGATTGTCCAGCGCGGCGCCGGCGCCGATCTTCCAGATGTCGGTGCGGTTGGTGAAGCTCGGATCGATGCCGAGCTGGGCGACCAGGCCGCGCATGGCCGGAGACACCGAGCAGCCGATCGTCAGAATGTTGACCGCGGCAATGCCGATGACGACCATCGGAGTGCGCATCGTGCGCCAGCGCTCGAAAACCCAGGCGATGGCGAGAATGCCGGGCAGGGCCATGGCGGCGGATTTTCCGCCGGTGCGGGTGAGGAACACGACCGCCAGCAGCACGATCGCCCCACCGAGGAGCCGGCGGCCGGTGCCGAACAGGTAAAGCCCGGCGAAACTGATGATCACCATGGCCGCGGCCGCGACGTTCTTGTGGGCGAAATGGCCGCGCCAGAGCCCGGCATTCATCGGTTCGCGGACCTCGCTGGCCTGATGGATGGCGAGCTGGGGCATCAGCACCACGCCGAGATAAGCGAGCCCCAGCGCGCCGAGGCAGCAGAGCGTCAGCATGCCGGCGAACTGGCGCTCCGAACGTGGCAGCAGCAGAAGGATGCTGCCGTTGATGATGGTGAGCATCGCCAGGAAGACGCGTTTCAGGGCCAGATCGGGCTGTGCCGAAAACGCCGAGACGACCGCGAACCAGAACAACAGTACGATCAGCAGGCCGCGCGGGCGCGCCACCAGATGGCGCCTGGGCGAGTTGAAGACGGTCAGCCACAGGGCCGCGGTCAGGCTAAGATAGATCAACTGATTGATCGTGCTCGACTTGGCCGTCGCGGCGTCGCTCGTGCTGGCCGCCGACAGGTCGACGAAGGGAGTCAGCGTGACCAGGTAGAACAGCAATGTCGCCGTGAAGAGCAGGGCGCCCAAGGTGCCCGCGGTCGCGGTCTCGCGCCTATCATTCGTCTGGGTCATCGAGCTGTGCTCCCGCCGGACCGGAATTCGCCGAGATAGCCGAGAGCCAGGAGTGCGCTCGCCGACAGCAGCAGGCCCAGAAGCATGCCCACCGCTGCCGCGACGATCGGGCGAGGCGGCCAGGTTGCGCGCGACGGGGCCGCCGCGGCCGTGATCACGCGGACATCCGTCGCGTCGATCTGCTGCCGCTGGGCGGCCTCCCCCGCCCGGGTCAGAAAGGTTTGGTAGAGCGCGCTCTTGGCGCTGGCCTCGCGCTCGAGCTCGCGCAGCTTCACCTGGGCCTGGTCGTCGATCGCAACGCTGCCGCGCAGCAGGCGTGTCTCGCCGGTCAGCGCATCGAGCGCCTTGCTGGCCTGATCGACCTCGATCCGGGCCGTGCGCCGCAGACGTTCGGTCTCGGATCTGATCGCCTTGGCCAGGGCATCGGCCTCGGTCAGCACGCTCGTCAGCGAGGGATGGCGTGGCCCCAGGGTCTTGGAGAGCACGGCGACTTGCCGGCGCAGGGCCGCCTCGTCGGCGAGCAACCCGGCCAGGGTCTGTGACTGGACGCCGCCGCCTTGCGCACCATGCTGCGACACGGCCCGCGAGACCTCGGCATAGCGTGCCTGCGCCTCGGCGAGGCGCGCCTTGGCATCGGTCAGCTTGCCGCTCATCCGCTCCAGGGCTTCCGCGCTCAGCGCCTGCCGCGATGTGTTCTGTTGTAGGCCATGGTCGCGGCGGAAGGCCTCGACCCGGTCCTCGGCCTCGGTCGCGGCGGCTTTGATCTCGGCGAGTCTGGCGGTCAGCCCTTGCGCGGCACGGCCGACCCGCTCCGCATCGGCCCGAACGACCTCCTCGCGGAAGGTGTCTGCGACGGCGTTCGCGAGCCTGGCCGCCAGCGCCGCTTCGCTCGCCCAGACCGACAGGGAGACGACATAAGAGCGTTCCTGCCGGGTGACGGTGATGCGCTTGGCCAAGGCCGCGGCGACATCGGCTCCGCTGCTGGAAGGCTGGGATTGATCGAAAATGCCCAGGAGGCCGAGCAGCGGCGGCTTACCTGCGAACTCGGGATCGCTCTTCAGGGCGAGCACGTCGACGACACGGCGCAGGACGTTGCCCGAGGTGATCATCCTCATCTTGCTCTCGACATCCAGGATCTGGCTGTCGCTCTGGATATTCGCCGCGTAGAGGTCGTTGGGAGCGATCAGCAGGTTTGACGGCGCGATCGTCAGCTCCGTCGTCGCTGTGAAGCGCGGGGTCAGGAGACGTGTGGCGCCGACGGCGGCAACGGCGCCGACCAGCGCGGCGATCATGACCCAGAGCCAGCCGCGCCGCAGCCACCCGAGGGCCTGGACGGCATTGATCGAGCGGGCGGACGCAGGTCCCTGCTCGACGGTCTGTCGATAGGGAAACTCATCTCCGGGCCGCGTCTTGCTGGTGTCGGTCATGAGATACATGGCGGGGCCTGCGTCAGCGGGAAAGCCCGAGACCCGAGACGCCAGGCCGTTCTGGTTCGGCGAGGCGGGTGGGGCGGACGATGCGCGCCTTCGCTGGCGAAGCTGCATGGCCCGACGCACCGAAAATCGGCGCAAGGCTGGCGGTTGCAATCGTGGCCATGGCTCTCCCCGTATCCGCTAGTCTTTCGAGGACTGCAATTACTGGTTGAGATTGCCGCGTTCTTCTGCAATTATGCAACCTATGGTGGTTTATTTAATTAAACGTTAACCTTACCGAGCGGGGCCACGCATCTCGCCCAATACGGAACGGACATCCGCAGGGAGCTGCTATTGGACGAATGCTTGAAGGACATCGGCGACAGAATTCGGCGTAGTCGCCCAATTCTCTTCAGCTACTTGCTGTCGGGTGGGGCCTTGGCGTCCGCCGCATTGTCGCAGTTGGTGACCTTCGCCATCCTGGCTCGCTCGCTCGGGCCGGCCGAATTCGGCTTGTTCGTGCAGATTTCGGCTGTAACGGCGGTCGCGATTCAGCTCTGCGGCCTCGGCGCGTCCGACTGCCTGCTCCGTGGCCTATCGCGAGATCCCGGCAGTTATGCCCTTCTGCTCGGTCACAATCTTCTCCTGATCGGTTTCAGCGGGGGCGTACTCGTCATTGGCGGCGTCGCGGCGATGTCGTCATGGTCTCGCATCGGCTCCGGCCCCTCGGTCGACATGACGACCCTGGCGCTGCTGTTCCTCGGCAATGTCGTTCTCGTGCGGGTGATCCTTCTCGTCGAAACGGTGTTCCTCGGCCTCGGCCGGGTTCAGGCGGCCAATCGCGCCGTCGTCGGCTTCGCGCTTGGGCGCATGGTCGCCGCGGCTTTGGGCTGCCTGGTGTTCCGGGTCTCGAGCCTGGCGGATTGGGCGCTCTGGCAATGCGGCGGGAATCTTCTCTACGCCCTGGTCGGAGCCATCTGGCTCTCGCCTCTCGGCCGGCCCCGCTTCGCCATTCTGCGCGCGGAGTTGCGCTCCGGATTGTTGTTCTGCTCGCAATTCGTGGGCCGAGCCGTCCGCTCGAATATCGACCTGCTGGCGATCGGCTTGTTCACCTCGATCGAAACGGTCGGCAGCTACGGGGTCGCCAGGCGGATCATCGACAGCAGCTACCTTGCGATCGACGCGCTCAACCGGCTGCTCTATCCGCGGCTGGCACGTGAGAGCCGTAACGGCCTGCACCATGCTTTGCCGATCGCCAAGCGGGCCCTGATCGCCGCGCTCGCCCTCGGTGTGCTGACGGGCCTCACCCTGTTCCTGCTGTCGTCCACCCTTCCAGCCCTGTTCGGCCGCGACTATCTCGATCTGCCGTTCTTTGTGCGCTGCCTGTCCGGCAGCATCGTCCTGATCGCTGCCTGGGCGGCTGCGATCGACCTGCTCGGCGCCTCTGGTCGGCAGGATGTGCGGGCCGGGATCTTGAACGGCGCCAATCTGCTGGGCAGCGTGGTCATCGCGGCGGCGACCTCGCAGGCGGCGCCGATCGGCACCTTCATCGCGCTCTATGCGGTCGACGGGGCCATCGTCTTGGCAGCGTGGCTCGCGCTGCTTCGGCTCGCACGGCGCAGCCGCTCGCATGCGGCCGAGCATGCGCGGGCAAGCCCCGTCATGACAGGTCCTTGACGATGCGGCTCTCGATCCAGGCTTCCGGAGCCTTCCGTGACTGGAAGAAGCCGAGCGGCAAGGCGGCGGCGTGGAACACCCAGGCGACGACCGCATACAGGCCGAGCGACAGGCTCCGCTGCCGCAGGCTCATCGCGCCGACGATCCCGGCGGTCAGGATGGCGTCCAACGCGAGCCCCATGGCCGGGCTCGGCAAGGCGAATGGAAGCGCGATCATCGCGATCAGCCAGAGATAGACACCGGCCCAGAGCTTCAGCTCGGGCAGGTCCTCGATCAATCGCCGCCATTGCGGCTTGCCGAGCGCGGCGCGCAGTAATTCGCCGATCCCACGCAGATAGCCCGATTTCCAGCGCCGCAGCAGCAGGCTATAGGCGTTGATCGCATGCCCGAAATGACGGACGAAGCGGCGGTCGAGACGGTGCAGGCTCCAGCCCCGCGCCCGCAGGCGCAGGCCGAGGTCGAACTCCTCATAGCCGTGCAGATTGCGGTCCGAGAGATAGCCGGCCTGCTCGACCGCGCTTCTGCGATAGAGGCCGCCGCCGTTCATCCGGTCGATCGCGCCGGTGCGGCGCTCGGGTGAGACCCGGCGTCCGCGCCTGATGTATTCGAGGCTGGTGTCGTTCATCTCCTCGACATGGCCGGTCACGCCGGCAACGCGGGGATTGCTGTCGAGATAGGCGAGGGCCTCGGGCAGGAAATCGGGATCGAGCAGCATGTCGCCGTCCATCAGGCAGATGAACGGCTCGCGGCTGTACTGGAAGCCGAGCTGGGGGCCGATGCCGCAGCTTGGGCGGATGGCCGGTTCGAGCTGGACGACACGGACGGGGTAGCGCGCGGCGATGGCGAGCGTGCGGTCGCGCGAGCCGCCATCGGCGACGATGATCTCGCCGCCGATGCCTTCAAGCGCCGTCAGCACGCTCTCGATCGCCGCGCCGACCCTCGCCTCCTCGTTCAACGTCTTGAGGATGACCGAGACCGCCATCGTATCCGCCTCAGTGGAAATCGTCGAGGAGCCGGCTCCAATCCTCGCCGGCGAGGCCGCCGAGATAGACGTCGCCGCGCGCGACCGCGTCGTTGATCTCGGGAACCCGCGTCAGAGCCATGGCGAACGCCCGGTGCCGGAAGACGAGCCAGCGCTGCAGCGAGAGTCCGGCCATCAGGGCGAGCTGCGCTCGACCGCGCGCCGCGACATGGCCGGTCTCGTCGAGATGGCGGAACATCGCGTCGAGCACGACAGTCTCGCGGCCGGGTAGCGACAGGACGTTGAGGACACGCGCGGTTCGCCCCGGCGCGGCATAGTAGACGAAGCAGCCGATGATCGTCCCTGGGTGGTCGACGACGGCGCGGATCGTGAAGGCGCCGAGCCGGGTGTTCTGCGCCGCCAGCGACACCAGCCAGGAGAGCTCCTCCCGCGCCCAGAGCGGCCGCACGCTGTAGTGGGCGATGAGCCTGGGGGCATGGTCCAGGAAATTCGGAATGGACATGTCCGTGACGCTCGCTACGGCGGCTTCCGGCGCATCCTGGTCAGGCCGAAGCTGCCGCAGCAGACTGTCGAACGGGCGCGCGACGATAGGGAGGCCGAAAGACCTGCCGCGCAGGAACCGCTCGGCGAAGCGTTGCGTCAAGGCCCCGACGGGGCGGAAGCTGCGCGTCCATTCGAGGTTCTGCACGGGAACCGGCTTGCCGCCGATGGCGAGGAGATGGCTTCGGCTGATGGGCGAGGCGCTGTCGCAGAAGGCGAAATCGGCACGTCTGGGGCGCAAGGCGAGGATCAGTTGTGCCGCGCCGGCAGCCTCCTTGTCGGCGTCGCTCATGAAGACGCCGAGCAGCCTGCCCGGCAAGCTCGTTCCGCAGGCGACGAACCGCATCGGCACGGCCAGCAGCGCGCTTCGGATGCGTCCGTCCTGCTGCTGGTAGACCTGCGTGCCCATCGTCTCGTCATAGGCTGGAGACGCCAGGGTCAGGCCTCCCAGATAGTGCTGAAGCTCCATATCCGCCGGCCTGTCGGCCCCCCTGAAGATTTTCAGGAACAGCTGCGCGACTGCCGGCACATCGGCGGGGCGCATGGGCCTGACCGAACCCTTGCGTGAAACGCGCGCTCCGATTGCGGTCTGCGGCTCGATCGGCCGCATCAAAGGGCGCTCGCCAGGCTTGCGTCGCGGAGCGGGCTCGGGAGGGGAATGCGGTAACCAGGCATCTTCGCCCACCTCGTCCTGGGGCCGGCACGCCGGCGCTCGTAGGATGGCGAAGGGCATCCAGCCGAGCGTTTCGTGCCGTGTTATGCAACCTATACGGTCAATTCGTAATCGATCTGTAAAAATAGGATAGGTCGTTCTGGCCAGTCTGGCACAGGCCGATCGGCGGTCCTTCGGCCCGGCGCGACAGGATGTGTTGCGCGGCCGCCAAGCTGGAAGGCGTGTGTAAGCTCGGGTCGCATATGCCTTCTCATCAGGCCGGACGAACAAGCCACCGGCCGGCAGCAAGAGGAATCGGACGATGACAAACACCAACGCCTTCGACACCGCTCGCTAGACCACCATTGCCCTGACCGATGCCGAACTCGACCCCGTTGCCGGCGCAGGTATCGGCCGGAAGGTTCTCGGCATGGCCCTGACGACCGGCGGCGCTCTGACCACTGCGGCGAGTGTCCTGACCCGTCAATGGGGCCTCGCCAGCCGCGGCTGCGACATGCTGGTCGACGGTGTCGGCCATCTCGAAGCGGCTTGAACAGGGCGTTGAAACGGGCGCCAGCCTCTCGGCAGGGCCGGCGTCGGCCTCACTCAGGAGCATGTCGATCTGTCGGGCAACGATGCAGTCAGGCTTGCGAGCCGGATTTCATTTGGCAAAGGCTCTCTACACGCACCTGACAGCGATCCCGCTCGCAGAAATATCTTCGATCAGCCGAATATTTGAGGCTCGGGCGCCGTCGCGGGGGTAGTCGGTGTTGGCCGAGCGTGTAGGATCGCGGCTGGCTGGGGACGTTTGATGTTCCTGAGCGTGTTCGACGTCTTCAAGATCGGTATTGGCCCGTCATCATCGCATACAATGGGGCCGATGACGGCTGCAGGGCATTTCCTGGACCTGCTGCGCCAGCATCCGTCCAGTCATGAGGCGGCAGCGGTCGGCGCGACCCTTTACGGCTCGCTCGCCTTCACCGGTAAGGGCCATGCCACGGATCGCGCCGTGGCGCTCGGGCTGCTCGGCTGGACGCCGGCCGAGCTCGATCCCGACGAGGCCGAACGCCAGCTCGATGCGCTCGGGACGACGCATCTGCTTCGGCTCGACGGACTGCCGCCGCTCGCCTTTGATCCCACCACCGATATCGTCTTCGACTATGGGCCGCCCCTGTCGGGCCACGCCAACGGCCTCGTCTTCTGCGCCCGCGGTGCTACCGGCGCGGAGCTCCTGTCGGAGACCTACTATTCGATCGGAGGCGGCTTCGTGGTGACGGCGCAGGAGCGCGAGGCGCCGCCGGCCGCCGCCGCGGCGTCGTCCTGGCCCTATCCGTTCGCGACTGCGGCGACGATGCTGCGCATGGCGCGTGAGAGCGGACTGTCGATCGCGCAGATGAAGCGCGCCAACGAAGTCCACCGCCAATCGCCGGACGAGGTTGATCGCGGTCTGGCCCGTCTTTGGTCGGTGATGAACGGCTGCATCGAGCGCGGCCTAGGCCAGGAGGGCGAATTGCCCGGCGGTTTACGCGTGCGCCGCCGGGCGGCGACGATCCATCGCCAGCTCGAGGCCGAGCGGCTGGCCAATCGCTCCCAACCGCACGCCTCGACGGACTGGCTCAGCGTCTACGCCATGGCGGTGAACGAGGAGAACGCCGCCGGCGGCCGGGTGGTGACCTCGCCGACAAACGGGGCTGCCGGTGTGGTGCCTGCGGTGCTGCGCTATTATCTCGACCATTGCATCGGGGCGGAGCCCGAGAAAGTCGCCGATTTCCTGCTGACGGCCGCGGCGATCGGCGGCCTGATCAAGCACAATGCCTCGATCTCAGGTGCCGAGGCCGGCTGCCAGGGCGAGGTCGGCTCGGCCGCCGCGATGGCTGCGGCCGGGCTCTGCGCGGTGCTGGGTGGCTCGCCCGAGCAGGTCGAGAACGCCGCCGAGATCGCCTTGGAACACCATCTCGGTATGACCTGCGATCCCGCGGCAGGTCTCGTCCAGGTACCTTGCATCGAGCGCAACGGCATCGGCGCGATCAAGGCGGTCGCGGCCGCATCGCTTGCTTTGCGCGGCGACGGCTCGCATTTCATGCCGCTCGACAACTGCATCGAAGCTATGCGCCAGACCGGCGAAGCGATGAACGAGCGCTTCAAGGAAACCAGCCTTGGTGGCCTCGCGGTCAATCTGCCGGAGTGCTGAGCCTGACGTGCTGTGTACGATAGCCTCCCAGCGAACCCTCAAGGACGCTGGCGCGGCCAATGGGTGCCGCATCCGCGACACTGTCGCTCTTGTGATGCGGCAAGAGCGGATACTGGCAGGTAGCCCAGACCGGACGGTCGTGAGATCATGGCGAATGACCACGCTCGACCGACGCTCTGTATCGCTGGGCATGGGCTGAAACAGTCAGCCGGGCCGTGCCGGCACCCTTGAAGGACCCTTGGATGGTCGCAATCTCCGGCAGCCGGCTCGCGAATGCCGTGGGGATCAGGCACTGTCCTGCTGCTGATGGGGCGAGCGGATCGAGCATGCGCCATTGCGACCCCTCCCAGATCGCGATCCAGGCGTGACGCCGAACCGGGCGCGTATCGCCTGATGGGCCGGCGAGGCGGTAGCCGCCGACGAAGCGAGCCGGGATGTTCCGAGCGCGGATGATCTCGATGGCGAGGCGCGCGATCGCTTCGCAGGAACCTACCCGTCGCTGCGCGATCTCCTGCAAGGCTTGCCGCTGGTAACGCGGTTCGTCGCTGTAGCGCCAGGACTGGCGGAGGTCGGCCAAGGCCTGGGGCCACGGCGTGGAGCGCGTCGGATCCAACAACCCTTCCAAGACAAGGTCTGCGGGGGTCGGCGCGAGGGCCGGCAAGGCCGCGTCGGGGTCGACCGGGTGGTCGAAGCTGGCATTGAGGCGTAGGCGCAGGGCCGGCCCGGCGAGCCTCAGCCTGTCGACGACGCCGCCGTTCCCATTGACCACTGGCGGATCGAAGCGGCCCTCCGGCTCGCTGGCGAGACGGATGGACGGCAGCCCCGTGTCGGTCGCGCGCAGTGGCCGCACCCGAAGCTCGATATCGAGATCATGCGCGGGCTGATCGAAGGCGTAGGCGAGATCGAGGGTCAGTTGCGCCCGCTCGGCTGGCCGGCGAGTTTCCGACGTCATGCATCCGCCGCGGCAAGATGCATGCGCACGAGATGCTCGAGTTCCGCGCGCGATGCGGTCGCATCCGGTGCTTGTTTCGCTCGCCAGGCCATCAGCGACGGATAGAACCGCGTTCGCCCGTCCTCTTCCTGCCAGATCCAGTGTGGCGCGCGCGGCAGGAGCGCGATGCCGCGGCGGCCGAGCGCGCCGGCAAGATGCAAAGCAAGACAATCCGGGGCCAGCACGAGGTCGAGCGCGGCGATGACGGCGGCAAGGTCCTCAGGGCCGGCGATGCGATGGCCGGCATCGATGACGTCAGGCGCATGGGCGAGCGCGTTCCGCGCCGCGCCCGTCGCCAGGCTCACCACCGTGCCGAGCGGTCTGGCGACTGCCAGAAGGTCATTGAGCCCTCTTCCCGGGAGATGCGCCGACCAGACGATCCCGATGCGCGGGCCCAGCAGCGCCGCGACCGCATCCTTCCAACGACTGGCGAGGCCGGGCGCGAGGGTGATGTAGGGCGCCGCCATCGTGAGCATGTCGGCATCGGCGCGCAGATGCGCCATCGCCTCGGCGAGAACGAGCGGCTGCACGGCGCCGGCTCGACCCGCTTCCGAAAGAGCGGGTGCGAGCGGCGCCAGCAGACGATGGAGGGCCGGCGGCGCCAGCAGCGGTAGCTCGCGGCCGGCCCGCGCTGCCAGCTCAGGCAGCAGACGAAGCGCGAAGACGACCTCGCCGAGGGACATGTCCGGTGGAATCAGCACAGCGTCGATTCCAGGGCGAGGCTCCGGCAGGTTGCTGTAGGCTTCGCCGAAGCGGCCGAGGGCGAACAGGCAGGCGTGCCGCAACGGGCGAGCCTCGGGAAGCTGCAGCGCCGCGGCGCGCTCGCTCGCCAGCAGCGCATCGCCGAAGCGTCCTGCGCCGGCGAGCGTCCGCGCCAAGGCGAGTAGAGCCGGGCCGTTCCCGGGGTCTCGGGCAGCCGCAGCCAGCGCGGCGAAGGCTTGCCGGACGGTTGCAGCGTCCGTCGCGATCAGCGCCTGCAGCTCCAGCGCAGGCAGATGGCCGGGTGCGAGGGCCAGCGCCCGCCGCAGCAACTCGCCCGAACGTCCGGGATCGCGGGCGACGAGGAGCCGCGCCAGGGTGGTGATGTGCACCGGATCCGACGGCATGCAGAGATAGGCGCGCTCGGCGCAGTCGAGCGCCGCAGCTTCGTCGCCGAGCGAGGCATGGGCTTCCGCGAGGTTGTGCCAGGCCTCGACGCAGGTTTCGTCCAGGGCGACGGCCTCCTCGAAGCAGGCGACGGCCAGCGGCCGGTCCGAGGCGGCGAGTGCGCAAAGGCCGCGCAGCAGCCAGGCGCGCGGCCGTTCGGAATCGCATTCCAGCGCCCACTGGGCCTCATTGGCCGCTTCCGAGGGGCGCCGCTGTGACAGGAAAAGCTCGGCCCGGCGTTCCCTGATGCCGGCATGGCGAGGGGCGAGGCGGATCGCCTCGTCGAGGCAGAGCTCGGCGTCGTCGATGCGGTCACATTCGGTGTGCAGCGCAGCGAGATTGGCGAGGATTTCGGGCTCGCCGGGCAGTAGTCTCGCCGCCGCGCCGATCAGCTTTTCCGCCGCTGCCGTGTCACGTCGCAGCAAGGCGACGCCGCCGAGCCCGTTCAGCACCCAGGGATCGTCCGGCCGGGCCGCGAGCGCCTCGCGCAGGATCGCCTCGGCCTCGTCGGTGCGGCCTTCGGACAGGCGCATCAGCCCAGCCCGCACTCTGGTTGCATGGCTGGTGGCGGCTGCAGGCGCGCTCATCCGATCGTTACGCGCTTGGCGTCGAGGCGGATATCATCACGGGCCAGATGCGTCTCGACGGCGGCGCTGACCGTGGTGAGCTCGGTCTGCGAGACATGCGTGCCGATACGCTCGCTGTCGATGCCGGCGATCGCGGTGTTGCGCTCCTGCGAGGTCACCTCGATGCGCTGCGCCACGGTCGATTGGCGGCCGACGACTGTGGTCAGGGCCTCACCGACGATGGACGCCAGCCGCGAGATTTGCGTCAAGACATCCGTGACCAGGTGGAACCGCCGGCTGGTCACGGCCACTTCCGGCGCGTCGAGTCCGAGCCGGGCCGTGGCGTTGAAAGCGATGCTCGGCGCCGCGATGGCCAGATTGGCAGCCCGGTCCGGCAAGGCGAGCGTCGCATCGCCCAGGCCAGTGCGGGTCAATACGGCCAGGATGAAGACACGCCGGCCGGAGACGACGATGAGCACCTCGTCCTCGGGCTGCGGCTGGATCAGGCACGACACGGCGCGCGAGGCTTCGCGCGTCCCCGTCTCGTCCTGCACCAGGCAGCGTTCTCCGGTGACCGCGAGCACGCGAGCAGAAGTCAGTCGATCCGCCTCCTGGAAAGGTGCGGAACTCGCGCCGGCGGACGCCTCGACGATGGCGAAGGGGCTGTGCGAGGCTCGGCTCATGACCGAAAAAGCAGTCCGGTTTTGACATCGACGTCCTTGCCGCCGATCTCGACTGTGCTTTTCCCCAGCACGACCGCCTTGAGATAGGCGTTCATATCGGCGTTCTTCACTTCCAGACCGAACTTCTTGCCGTCGATGCCGACCCATTTGAAGTCGAGGCCGTTGACGTACTTGAAGTCAGAGCCGAGCACCGCCTTCGTGTCGAAGCCGACCACGGCCTTGAAGGCGACGCCGATGATGATGTTCATGTCGATGGCGAGATTGATCTTGAGGTCGATCGCAGCGTTGAGGCGGAACTCGGTGCCCAGCGCGAGGGTCAGCGTTGCCGCCATGGTCAGGTTGATGCGCGCGGCCAGGTTGGTCGAAGTTTGGTCGCCGAGGAAATAGCTGGTCGACACACCAAAAAACTTCTTCTCCTCGTAGCCGTGGAACTCCGTGTATTTCTCGCCGTAGAACCATTCCTTGGCGGTGCCGTACGTCTTCTTCTCGGAGGTCGAATAAAGCCATTCCGACAGCGGCCCCTTGGCTTCGTTCTTCACATAGCCGTAGGCGAGCAGGGAGATGTTGGCCGGCGCGTCCGGCGTGCCGGCGGTGATCGAGACGCCGGAGAGCGCGTTGACGGCGAAGACGCCGGCGGGCGCAGTGAACTTGATGTCGCCGTCCGAGACGTTGGTGGTCTGGCCCTTGACGATGTCGACCAGCATGCCGCCACCGACGCTGAGGTTGACGTCCGAGTCGGTCTTGCCGAGGAAGCCGTCGCCGGAAGAGGTCGTCGTCGTCGCCTTGGTCGAGATGGTCATCAGTTCCATCTGGCCGGCCTTGTTCTTCACGAACTTGTCGCCGCGCTTCAGATAGCCCTGCTTGACGCTGCCATCGGCATTGGTCGCGTCGCTCTCTTTGGCGGCATTGGCCGTCTCGGCGACGGCGACATAGGGGTTCTTGCCGCTGAGCAGGGAGGCCAGCGACAGGTCCGGGCTCGGTTCGGTCTTGGTCGTGTTGGAGGCGGTGCTTTTCGACAGCGTGAGCTCGGGCATCATCGTGCCCTCCTCGCCCTCGACATAGGCACCGAGGCGCAGATAGGTCCCGCTGCCGAATTCGTCTGGCTTCAGCGGCACGTCAATGCGGGTATAGGGCCGGCCGGCCGAAGCCTCGCCTTCGGTGACCGAGGCATCTTCGTAGTGTGGCACCGGCGGCAAGGGCCTCGGCTCGTCGTCGATCTCGACAGATTCTGCAGCCCGCGCCGGACGCGCCTCGCGACCCAATACGGCGAGGATGTGCCATTCCTCGCCGCCAGCCCAGGCGAGAACCTGGTCGCCGACCTGTGGAGCGAGCGGGCAGGACAGGGCGACACAGGCGGCGGCCTCGCCGGTCTCCGTGCGCAGAAGCAGCTGGTCGCCGGCGCGGGCGACCACGGTCGCCGGGCGCAAAGCCGGCATGACGCCGGAGGGCGGGATCGAGGTGGTCGCGGCGGGCATCATCGGTGCTCTCCCGTGGGATCAGAAATGCGGCCGGTGGTCAGGACAGACAGATCGTCGTGACCTGGCTGGGGGCGAGCGTCACGCCGACGATGTTCGGGCTCATGCCGTTCTGCATGGTCGGGTTGAGCATCTTCGTGGCGGGCGGGCCGCCGAGGAACATCGTCACCGAGCCCATCGCATGCCTAACCGGGCCCATGACGAAGCCGGAGGCGACGCCGAGCAGGACGCCGGGCTGGTCGCCGAGGCTCAGCGGCTTGGTGGTCAGCAGGTTGTGCGCAGGCATGCAGGTCAGGAAAGTGGTGAGCTGCGTCGGGATCGCCGTCGGCGCCAGCGCGATGTTGGGGTAGGGCACCGGGATCGGTACGACGGCTGGAGTCAGGCAGACATCCGGGAAAGCGAAGTCCGGGGCGGGGATCGGCCCGGAGGAGTTGACGAAGACCATCGCGCCTCTCCTCAGGCCAGGGCTGCAACACGCGCGGGATCGTAGAGATCGGCGACGGCGCGCTGTGGGTCGGTCGGAAGGGTCGAGCCCGTCGCATGCTGAAACAGCGCGCCCTCGGCCGAGACGGCGTGAAGGCTGGTGCGATGAAAGCGCGCCGCGATGAAGGAGGCGCCGTCGAGCCGGGCGTAGGGGAACTGCGCATGGTCGAGCAAGGCGCGCTCGAAGCGGGCGGCGCTGCAGTCGGCGCGTTCGAACAGGGCGTTGCTCAGCCTTGCGTCGGAAAGATCGGCGCCGGCGAGCTTCGCCTCGCTGAAATTCGCGCTGGTGAGATCGGCTCCGACCAGCTTCGCCGCGGTGAGATCGGCGCCGACCATCAGCGCCATCGGCAGCCTCGCCCCGGAGAGGTCTGCGCCCGAGAGATCGGCTTCCAGGAAGAGGCTCTGGGAGAGGTCGATGCCGGCGAGATTGCAGCCGGAGAGGCGCGCCTTCATCAGATTGAGGCGCGACAGCCTGATCTTGCGCAGGTCACGACCCGACAGATCCGCCTCCATGGCGAACATTGTGTCGATGTCGGCGCCATCGAGAATGGCGGTCCGCAGATCGCCCCTGACCAGCGTGAGGCCGCGGATCGTCGCATCCGATAGGTCGACGCTCGCGAGCGTGCATTTGACCAGCGCGACCGTCGTCAATTCGACCCCGGCGAAGCAGGATCGGGAGAGATCGACCCGCGCGAAGCTCGTGCTTGCGAGTTTCGCGCCGGTGAAATCGGCCTCGGTCGCGTCAGTTTCGGCAAACTGGCAATGAAGCAGCGTCGCGCGGGCGAAGGATGCAGCGATCAGCCCGGTGCGAGGCCATTGCACCGTGTCGAAGTCCGCGCCGCTGAAATCCGCGCGCTCGAAACGGCACTGGACGAGCTGGCATCGCTTCAGCTGCGCCTCGCGAAAACGGGCACCGGAGAAGTCGCAGCCGATAAGGATCGCGCCATCCAGCGTTATGCCGCCGAAATCCGCTCCGGCGAAGGAGGCGCCCTCGACCGGCAGGCCGAGTTCGACGCGCTCAAGCAGATCCTCAGGGCGCATCGGCGGGCATCCCGAACAGGGTCTTGTCGAGCAGCGCCTGGGTCAGGTCGGCGCCGACGAGCGAGGCATCCGAGAGATCGCAACCATAGAGATTGGCCCGCAGCAGCCGGGCGCCGTCGAGATGGGCGCGGCGCGCCTGGGCATTGAACAGATTGGCGCCGAAGAGATCGGCCCGCAGCAGGATTGCCTTGCCAAGCGAGGCCTGCTTGAGCGAGGCGAGGGCAAGATCGGCCTCGCTCAGATCGGCCTCGCCGAAATCGACCCGGTTGAAGCTCGCCCGTGCGAAGCTGGCACGGATCAGCCTGGCACCGCGGAAGGAGCCGTTCATGCCGACGGCGCCGTTGAAACGCGCGCCGGCGAGATCGCAGCCGGCATGGAAGCCGCTCTGCTGCAGATGCGCCCCGGAAAAATCGGCGCCGGGCGCCTCCAGTTTAACCGCCGAGAGCTTGAACGCCTTGAGCCTGCGGGCATCGAGGCTCTCCGCCTTGACCTCAATCAGCGCGCAGCTCTCCATGATCGCATCGGCGAGGACGACCCGCGTCATGTCGGAGCGCAGGATCGTGACCCGGTCGAGCTTGGCACCGGCGAAGGAGACGTCCGACAGATCGGCTTCGATGAAATTGGCCTCTTCGAGCGTCGCGCCGGCGAAGTCGCATTGCGCGATCTTGCTCTTCAGCCATTGCGCCCGGCGCAGGTCCGCTCCGGCGAAGCGGGCGCCGCGGGCGTCGCCAGCGCCGAGATTGGCCTCCAGCAGATTGGCCTGCGAGAAATCCGCTCCGCGCAGATCGGCGCCGGCGAAGACCGCGCCGGCGCAATTGGCGCCGTGGAAGCGCGCACCGCGCAGATCGCACTGCTCGAAGAAGGCGCCGCTCAGGTCGAGCCCACTGAAGTCCTGCCCGGAGAGATCAGCGCCGGCCATGTCTCGGCCGGCGAGGCCGTCCGCTTTCGCTGCCATGATCGCCTGGCCGAAACGCTGCGCCGACTCCGGCGGCAATGGCGCGATCGGGTGAATCGGCTCCGGGGCGAGCCGGCGCATCGTCGCCATGGCCTCGCCGAGCCGCGGCTCGAGCTGGTCGAGCTGTGCACTCGCGCGGGCGAGCTGCGTCTTCGCATCGGCCGGCTCTTTGGCGTCCGGCAGGATGTCGCCCGCCAGCAGCGAGCCGAGGAGATCGTCGAGCGATTGCCCCGGCGGTGCAAGCTCAGGGAAGGCTCGCCTCAGCTTGTCGCCGGCGGCGTCAGCCTCGGCAGGCAACGAGATCGTCTGCCGCTCCATTTTGCTGATGGTCGCGGCATCCGGGACGACATCGTCGCGCTGAGCCGCCTGCGCACCGGCAAGACCACCGCGCGCAGGAGCGAGCAGTGTTGCACCTGGCCCGCTTTGGAAGCGCTGCAGCGCATCGCGCAGGGCCGCTTCCGGGTCGACCGTGCTCGCTCGCAGTTTGAAGTCCGGCGGCAACGCGGTCGCGGCGAGGTTGGGCTGCTCCGGCAGGTCGAGCTCGGCCAGTAGCGCGTCGAGTTCGCCGAGATCTCCGGTCTGGCGGAAGCGATCGCCACGGTTCGCCGCGGCATGGGCCTGGGCTCCCAGCGCGCGGCCGCGTTCGTCCATCTGCGCCTGGAGCTGCTGCGTGCCTTCGAACAGCGCGGCGAAATCGATCTCACCGCTGGCGATCTCCTCCGGCGAGGGCATCCAGGCGGGAGGCGGCTCTGCGGGCGGCAGGTCCGGCATGAAGGCGGCGGGCAGTCCGGCCTTGTCGAGTGCGTCGCGCAGGACGAGCCGCTGCGCCTTCTCGGTCCGCTCGCGCTGGCGTTCATGATGGGCCATGCGGGCAATCCGGCGCCGCTCGACCGCGGCGGAATCCGGAAGAGGCGAGAGGGCGCCGTCGGCGAGCGCGTATTTCAGCTTCTCGGCCGGATCGCTGCGCAGCCGGAAGGCCTCGGCATAGTGCTCGGCCGGGCGCGGCTCGTCGGCGAGGCGCTCATAGGCGAGCATGACATGGCTGACGTCGTCGCCGTCGATATCGGCGACCGGGCAGGCGCCGCGGTAGATCAGCACGCCCTTATGAGCGCTGGGGAAGAGCCAGGCGGTATCGAGGACGTTCGGTAATTCGAAGAGCCCATCGACGCGCGCGATGAAAGTGCGGACCCGCATGCTCGGCAGGGCGCCCTCGATCACTGGATGCTCTGCCGAGAAGCCGACGAGCCGGTAAGGCTCCTGCCCGGAAAAGTAGCCTTCGATGCGCTGGTCCGGCGTCGCGACGCAGAACAGGCGCGGATCGGCGTCGGCGGCGAGTCCCGGAAAGCCGTGCTTCAGCCAGCGATCGTCATAGGTGCCGGCCAGCGCGCGGCGGGACGGGTGCGCGGGGTCGATCGGCCCGAGGCGTATCGGCTCGGGTGCGTCCTCGGCCGTGCGGATCAGCCGGTCGGCGCGCTCGATGTTCGGCAACAGGACGATCTCGCCGGCATCGACGCGGCGGGCCGCCTCCGCTCCGCGCCCGAGCGGATTGTCCGAATGGTTCGGGCCGCCGAAGCAGCGCGCCGGGACGAGCGGCATCTCGATGAACGGCCTGGGCTGCTCGAAGACTGGCCCGCCAGCGGTTTGGCGCCAGACGCGGTCGCCGAAGACGGTAAGGCGCTTACGTACCGCGCCGAGAGTGATGTCGAGAGTCAGCGCCGGTACCGGGTCTCCTCCCGGAGCTCTGGCGAAGCCGGCGACGAGGACCTCGCCGCAGGGCTTGGGCATCGCGGCGTCGAAGATCGTGCCGGCCGGCATCTGCTCCATCGCCATCGGCCAGAGCGCGGTGTCGGGCTCGAAATCGCCGGGCTCGAGCAGCGAGAACAGTCCGAGCGCCGAGACGACGAGCGTCGCCGAACTGCCGCGGCGCTCGACCTTGGTCAGGATGCCGAGCTTTCGTGGTTTGATGATCGTCGGCATGAAGCTGTCTTGGTGGCCCGCAGGTGACGCTAGGGTGGGTAGACGACAGGCTGACGACGCTGTTCAGGGCTCGCGGGTGATCAGGATCTCGACGCGTCGGTTGCGGGCCCGGCCCTCGATGCTGCCATTGTCGGCGATCGCCTCGGACGAGCCTCGGCCATCGACGGCAAGACGCCCGCCTTGGCGCAGGGCTGGCCGGATCAGGGCCGCGACCGCCTCCGCCCGCGCGATCGAGAGCGCCTGGTTGTCGCGGAAGGGGCCGCCGGCCGTGACCGCCTGGTCGTCGGTATGGCCCACGATGCGCACCGGGCCGTTCTCGCCGTCGATCACGCCGGCGATGCGGCGCGCCACCGGCACGAAGCCGGGCAGGGCGGTCGCCTGTCCCGAGGCGAAGGTGATGAGGTTGCCGACCCTGATCGCGATCCAGCCGCCGAACGGATCGACCGTGATCGAGCCGGCCTTGATCTCCTCGGCCAGCGCCGCCCGGATGCGTTCGAGCTGGCCGGGGCGTGGAGCAGGGGCGGGAGCGGGCTGCGCCACGACTGGCTGGGCGGGCTTGGGCGCAGGCAGCAGCCATGGCAGCAACATGGCGAGCACCGCCAGAACGGCGATGATCGCGGCGCTGTAGAGGCCGATCTGGACGAATTTCGATCTGACCTGCGTGCTCGCCGCCATCGCTCCCCCCGAGCTGAGGCGACAGAACACGATGCCGGTGACGACAGGACGATGACGGCCCGGTTATTGTGAGGACGCAGCGGCACTGAATCGACCTATATTTGAAAAGATGTATAGCGAAGTAATTAGCCGACATATTGAAACAATACTGTCAGAATTCCGCTCTACACGTGCCGGGGTGATTTCCCGGCCGCTGACGAGAGACCGTCCGTGACGAAGGTCCTGGGCGATGAGACGCCTGTGCGCTTGAACGGAGAGGCCACGGCGTCTCCGATCGCCGAGCCGTCTGCGGCAGGTGCTGTGGCCTTCTCGTCGGTGCTGCCTGCGGTCTTCCTCATCGCAGGCGTCGTCTGCCTGTTCGCGGCCGGCTCGCTGCTGCTGCGGCAAGGGCTTCGCCCTGCGGAGTTCCGCATCGCCCAGCCCGCCAGCCATGCCGAGCGGGAGGCGGGCTTTGCGCTCTATCGCGCCAATTGCGCGGGCTGCCACGGCGCCTTTCTCAGCGGTGCGGCCGGATGGCGCAGCGATCCGGAGGCGGCACCGGCGCTGAACGAGAGCGGCCACGCGACCAATCACAGCGACGCCGATCTGTTCTTCCGCGTCTCGGCCGGAGCGCGCAGGGCCGATGGCCGCATCGCCATGCCGGCCTTCCGCGGCACCCTGTCGGAACAGGAGATCGTCGCCGTGCTGGCCTATGTCATGTCCTGGTGGCCGGATGAAGAGCTCAAGCGGCGGGCCGGTGCCGACTGGACCTTCCAAGCCGTGTGCACGCCGGCCGAAGCGCAGATTTCCGCGAAGGCCGGGCTTTGACGCGACCCTCTTCTCCAGCGACAGGCGCCTGGCTCCGGCGACGAAGGGCCCGGCTCGCGCATCTTGTCGCGTCCGCTGCCCTCTGCTTATCGACGGGGACCGCGCAGGCGCATGTCAAATGGTTCGCGCCCTACAACGTCGCCGTCCCGCCCGCCGCGCTCTGGGACGTGTTCTCGGTCCCTTTCGTGATCGCCCTGTCGCTGTCGATCCTGCTTATCGCGCTCGTCTTCGTGGCCGATCGCGCGATGAGTGCCGGAGGGGTCGAGGATGCCGTCGATGCCGTGTTCGAGCCCCTGAAGGGCACGGGCCCCGACATCATGCGCGTCAGCCTCGGCGCCTTCCTGCTCTGCCTCTGGCTGCTCGGAGGCATTCTGCTCACCCCCGAATTGAAGACCGAGAGCCAGGCCGTTTCCTGGTTCCAGCTGCTCCTCGCCATCTGCACGCTCTGGTGGCGGACGGTCTTCATCGCCGGCTTCGGGATCGTCGCGCTCTACATTCTGGCGGTCGCGCAATATGGCGGCTTCCACCTGATGGACTATCCGCTCTTTCTCGGCATCGCCGCCTATCTGATCATCCATTCGCTGCGGCTGGCGCGGCTCCAGCCCTACGCCCTGTCGATTCTCTATGCCGCCATGGCGCAGACCCTGCTCTGGGCGTCGGTGGAAAAATGGGCCTATGCGTCGTGGACGCTGCCGCTGCTCGCCCAGCACGAGCGCATCACGCTCGGCATCAACCATCACATCTATGTCATGCTGGCGGGTTTCGTAGAGTTCGTCGCCGCCTTCCTGCTCCTGTTCGGCATGCTCAGCCAGCGCCTGGTCGCCGCAATGCTCCTCGGCATCTTCGTCGCCGCCATCATCGACTTCGGCAAGGTCGATGCCGTCGGCCATCTGATGATCATCGCTTCGCTCGGCGTCGCCGTGATCGAGGGCAACACGCTGGTCAACCGCGCGGTTCAAAGCGGCATCCGCTCCTATCGTATCGGCGGGCTGGAGCAGGCAGCGACCTATGTCGGCGTCCTCCTGCTCTTCTTCCTGATGTACTACGGCGCACACGGTCTGGCCTATGGCAGTCTGGCATAGGTCAATGGCGCGACCGGGTGCCGGCAGGGAGGAGCCCTGTTCGCGCCTGCGCGGCTGGCGGCTGCTGGCCGGCGTCGGGATGGTGCTGCTAGCGGGCTGCTCGACCATCGAGCCGCTGATCGAGAGCCCGGCGAGCCTCGATGGTGAAGGCGGCGCTCTGACGAGCGAGCAGGCAGAGCAGAAGGCAAGGGCAGCCGCGCGCCCGCTCGACCATGTGAGCTTGCGCGCCAAATATCGGCGGCCAGCCGAATTGCCCGATGGCGCACGCGCCTCCGGGCCGGTGGTCGCGCTCGGCCACAAGCTCTTTCACAGCACCGAATTGTCCGGCAATCGTCGCATCGCCTGCGTCACCTGCCATCTGCCGAATGCCGCCTGGGCCGATCGCAAGGCCAAGCCGATCGCCGACAATGGCCGGCCGATGGCGCGGCGCTCGCAGACACTCTACGACATGGCCTGGGCGAGTGCCTTCCTCTGGGACGGCCGGCAGGATTCCCTCGCTGGAATGGTGAGCGGGCCGATCGCCTCGCCCGACATCATGGGCCTGTCGCTCGATGCGATGGTGCAGCGCCTCGCTTTCTCACCGGAGTTCTCGGCCGATTTCGAGCGCGTCTATGCGGGCGTCGGGCCGACGCCGGAGACGGTCTCCGACGCGCTGGCCGGCTATATGAACACGCTGCGCTCGCCGGCGACCCGCTTCGACCGCTGGGTCAAGGGCGATGAGCGGGCGCTGACGCCGGCGGAATTGCGCGGTTTCAAGCTGTTCAACGGCAAGGCCAATTGCGTCGCCTGCCATTCTGGCTGGCGTTTCACCGACGAGGGTTTTCGCGATATCGGCCTGAAAGACACCGGCGATCGCGGTCGCGGCCGGATCAAGCCGCAGATCGAGAGCCTGGCCTTCGCCTTCAAGACGCCGACCCTGCGTGGCGTCGCCGAGCGCGCGCCCTATATGCATGACGGCTCGATCGCCACGCTGGAGGCCGTGATCGACCATTACGATCGCGGCGGCGTGCGCCGGCCGAGCCTGTCGCCCGACATGTTCCCGCTTGGGCTCGCCGCGCAGGAAAAGAGCGATCTCGTCGCCTTCATGCGCTCGCTCTCGGGCCCCGCGACGTCCGCCCACCAAGCCGATCCGGAGGCTATGCCCCAATGAAGCACGTCCCCGTCATCCTTCTCGCGCTGGCTTGCGCCGGTGCCGTGTCGACCCTGGCAGAGGCGACAGAATTCCGGATCACCCAGAAAGGCCAGCAGTTCAATCCGCGCGTGCTGACGATCAAGGCCGGCGATGAGGTCGTCTTCGTCAACGACGACACCGGCACGCACAATGTCTTCTCCGAGAGCGCTGCGAACAGCTTCGATCTCAAGGCTCAACGCCCGGGAGCGAGCACACGGGTCGCCTTTCCGAAAGCCGGCAGGGTCGATGTCCGCTGTGCCATCCATCCTTCGATGCGGATGACGATCGAGGTCGAGTAGCCCTGCCGCCCGCGGCTGGCGCGCAACTGTCACATGCCCATGCTCCGATGCGTCGTCTCGCTGCGCCCCGGCGAGCGGCATGAGGCCCGAGCGTTGAAGATGACCGTCAAACGCAAACTTTACGGGCTCGCCGCGCTCGGCATCCTGATCGCGGCGATCGTCGCCGCGGCGGCGGTCTACGGCGTTGCGGCCATGTCGAGCGCCAGCCATTCGATCTTCAACAATGCGCTGCTCGTCAACAAGAATGTCTCGACCCTGGTCGTGCTGTTCGAGCAGAGCCGGACCTTCGTGCGCGGCATCAGCGCCAGTACCAGCAAGGACGAGATCGCCAGGGCCGACGCCGCCTTCAACGTCATCGACCAGAAGCTCGCCGACACCAGTATCGACGTGTTCCGCTCGATCACCAATGAGGGCGTCCGCGAGGCGGTCACTTCCTTCATCGCTGCGCTCGACCAGTCACGCCGGGTCGCGACCGAGATCTTCGAATCCTGGAAGGCCGGCGACGCGGAAAGGGCGGCCCGGCTCTACGATGAGGACGGCCGCAACGAAGCGGCAATGCGCGAGTCTCTGTCGACATTGACCGCCTTCCTCGACCGGCTCGCCGACGAGGAGCTGAACGCCCTGGAGGAGACGCAGCGCACGACAACGCTGGTCGCCATCGCGGTTGCGGCGGCGGTGCCGTTCCTGATCGTCATCGCCTTCCTGGTCGCGCGCCAGATCGCGATGCCGATCGCGGCGCTGACCTTCGCGGCGCGCGATGTCGAACGCCGCAAGTTCGAGCCGAGCTCGATCGAGGCCGTCGCCGGCCAGCGCAACGAGCTCGGCTCGCTCGCCCGCGTCTTCCAGAAGATGGCGGTCGACGTGCAGCGGCGCGAGGAGGAGCTCGAAGGGCTCGTCCACGAGCGCACACGCGATCTCGAAACCAAGAACGAACTGCTGGAAAGGCAGCACAAGCGAATGGAGACCGAGCTCGACATCGCCCGCTCCTTGCAGGGCGCGATGCTGCCGCAGCGCATGCCGAAGCATCCGAGCTATTCCGGCCGGGCGATCATGCGGCCGGCGCGCGAGCTTGGCGGCGACTTTTACGATTTCTTCGTGATCGGTGAGGACGAGATCGGGCTCGTGATCGCCGACGTCTCCGGCAAGGGCGTGCCGGCGGCGTTCTTCATGGCGATCTCGCGCACGGTGCTTCAGTCGAGCGCCCGCGAGGGCCGCTCCGCCGGCGATTGCCTTGCCGAGACCAATTCGATCCTGTGCGAGCAGAACCCGCTCGATATGTTCGTCACCGTCTTCTATGGCATCCTCAACCTGCGCACCGGCGAGCTGAGCTATGCCAATGGCGGGCACAACCCGCCGATCATCGTGCGCGAGAGCGGCGAGGTTGCCGAACTACCCGTCACCGGCGGCATCGCCATGGGCATCATGCCCGGCTTCTCTTATGATCAGGGCAGCCTCAAGCTGGACAAGGGCGACACGCTCTTCCTCTATACCGACGGCATCTCCGAGGCGATGGACACCGAGGGCCGCGAGTTCACGGTCGATCGCCTGGTCGCCTCGCTGAGCGAGAGCCATCGCCAGTCGCTCGACATCGTCGTCTCCAACGTCACCGACGCCGTCAGCCGTTTCGTCGGCGATGCCCCTCAGCATGACGACATTACCTATCTTGTCGTCCGCTATAAGGGCCCCCCGGAGCCGATCGAGCTCGAAACGATAAAGCGGGTCGAAGATGCCGGCACGCCATGGGCGCTGAAAACCGTCTAACCTTAAGCCGGCTTTGTCTTTTCTGCATTCAGGCAAGTCGTGATGGCCGGCTGATCGGTTTCAAGCGCCATAGTCGCTCGGTCATATCAAAGTCATCGAAGCTTCAATAACCGGCGTCATCAACGTCAGCGGGGCCAAATACACAATGGTCGCCGCTGCGAGCGTCGATGTCAGAGTCCAGTTCCATCTTTTTCGATCCGCGGATCGCGAGCGGCGCATCGCCCGTGTCCGAGGCGGCGCCTGCCGGCTCGGAGCCGCGCAGCTCGGCCGAATTCGAGGAGCTGGAGAGCGAGGTCCGCAAGCTCGAAACCGATGGGCCACTTGCCGTGAACTGGCGCGAGGTCACACGGCTGTCGACGGCCGTGCTGGAGACGCGAGGCAAGGATCTCCTTGTTGGCGCCTGGCTGGCGCATGCGCTCTGCCGCGAGGAGCGCTATCACGGCCTCGCCGTCGGGCTCGGCATCCTGCGCGGGATGATCGCCGCCCATTGGGACGACATGCAGCCGCCAGCCGCCCGCGAGCGGGCTCGTGTCGGCGCCCTGGAGTGGCTGGTCGGCCGCACCGCCCCGCTCTGCGAAGGCGAGACCGGGGAGGGCGAATGGCCGGCGGTGCTGTACGCCTATGACGCGCTGACCGAGATCGACACGCTCGCCGGCGAGAAATTGCGCAAGGAGCAGGTCGCGCTCGGCGATCTCGTGCGTGCGCTGCGACCGCATCGCGACGCCGCCCGCCGCGCTCTGGCGGAAGCCGAGCAGAAGCGGAAGGACGCCGAGGCGGAAGCTGCCGTGCGGGCCGAGCAGGAGGCGCAGGCCGCCGCGCGCGCGGCCGAAGCGCCCACCGCGACTCCGGCCGCTGCGCCGGCATCTCCCACCCCGACACCAGCCGCGGCGCCGACACCCGCTGCGATGCCGGCGCTCGACCTCTCGACGATCGACACCCTGCCCGAGACGCTGCGCTCTCTCTCGGCGGGGCTGATTGGCCGCAGCAGCGCGGATGCGCGCGCCTATCTTCTGTCGCGCGTCGCCTCCTGGTGGCGCATCCGGCAAGTGCCGCCGAACGAGGGCGGTCGAACCGGCGCCATGCCACCAGTGGAGGAGGCGGCGGCCGCTCAGGCGCAGCGTCAGGCGGGCCAGAACCAAGAGGCTCTGCGCGCGCTGAACGAGCTGGTTTGGAGCGCCCCGTTCTGGTTCGAGGGGCACCGCATCACCGCCGAAATCCTGAAGGGCATGGGCCCGGATCACGCCGATGCGGCCGCTGCCGTCGGCGGGGCGATGAACATGTTGTTCCGGCGCTTCCCCGATCTGATGAATTTCAGCTTCGGCGACGGCAAGCCTTTCGTCGATCCGGCGACTCGCGACTGGATCGAGGAGAGTGGCGGCGGAGGTGGCACTGCTTCAGGCGATGCCGACGGGCTCGACCGGGCGCTCGGCGAGGCGCGGATGCTGACCGCCGCCGGCAAGGCGCCGGAAGCGGTCGATCTCTTGGCCGCACTGACCCGCGGCGAGATCGGCGGGCGCAATCGCGTCCTGCGCCAGATCGCCCAGGCGCGCTTCTGCCTCGATGCCGGTCTGATCGCCGCGGCCCTGCCGTTGCTCGACCATCTCGAGAATCTGCTCAAGACGCACGACCTCGAGAACTGGGAGCCGCAGCTCGCCGCTCAGGTGGCGGAACTGCGCTTCCGGGCGCTGACCCATGCCGACGCCGCCCGCCTCGTCGCCGAGGACCGGCGCCGCATCGGCCTCGACGAGACGCGCCAGCGCCTCGTCCGGCTCGACCTTGCCACCGCCGCGCGCCTGTTCCGGTGACCGGCTCCATCCGAAGACCAAGTTTCACCACGCTGGGGAGCAAGTCATGTCGAAGGAAGTCTCGGTCGCTCCGAAGGAGCGCGTCAACATCAAGTTCAAACCTGCTACCGGCAATGTGAAGGAAGAGGTCGAGCTGCCGCTGAAGCTGCTGATGGTCGGCGACTTCACCGGCCGCGCCGACGACCGCCCGGTCGAGGAGCGCTCGCTTGCCGACATCAACAAGGACAATTTCGACGACGTGCTGAAGGGCCATGAGCTCAAGCTCGACCTCGCCGTCGCCAACAAGCTCGACGAAGCCGCCGATGCGCCCGATGTCCGCGCCTCGCTCTCCTTCAACAAGCTGAAGGATTTCGAGCCGGATGCGGTCGCGCGCCAGGTGCCGGAATTGCGCAAGCTGATGGAGCTGCGCGAGGCGCTGGTCGCGATGAAGGGCCCGCTCGGCAACGTCCCGGCCTTCCGCAAGGCGATCCAGGGCGTGCTCGAGGACGATGCCGCCCGCGAGAAGCTGCTGCGCGAGCTGACCGGCTCCGTCGACGGCAAGACCCCCTGATCAAGTCAGCACGACAGGACCCGCAACCATGAGCAATCAGCAACTCGAGGTCGCCCAGGATGCTTCGGTCGTCACGACCGAATTGTCGCTGCTCGATCAGATTCTCGGCGAGACCAAGATCCAGCCGAACGACGAGGGTTATGACGTCGCCCGCCGCGGCGTCGCCGCCTTCATCTCGGAACTGATGCTGCCGGCGCGCAAGGACGAGAAGGTCAACAACGCCGTCATCGACCAGATGATCGCCGCGATCGACGGAAAGCTCTCGGCCCAGCTCGACGAGATCCTGCACGACGAGTCGTTCCAGAAGCTGGAATCGGCCTGGCGCGGCCTGAAATTCGTCGTCGACCGCACCGATTTCCGCCAGAATATCCGCATCGAGCTGCTCAACTGCTCGAAGGACGAGCTCCTGGCCGATTTCGAGGACAGCCCGGAAGTCGTCAAGTCTGGCCTCTACAAGCATATCTACTCGGCCGAGTTCGGCCAGTTCGGCGGCAAGCCCTATGGCGCGGTGATCTCCAATTACGAGTTCTCCGCCGGCCCGCAGGACGTGAAGCTGATGCAGTTCATGTCGAGCGTCGGCGCGATCTCGCATGCGCCGATCATTGCCTCGGCCGGGCCGCAGATGTTCGGCGTTGAGAAATACGAGGACATCGCCAACCTCAAGGATCTCGAATCGATCTTCGAGGGCCCGCGCTATGCCAAGTGGAACGCCTTCCGCGAGAGCGAGGACGCCCGCTATCTCGGCCTGACGGTGCCGCGCTTTCTGCTGCGTATTCCTTACGGCGCGGACACGGTCCCGGTGAAGGCCTTCAACTACGAGGAAAAGAGCGCCGGCGAGACCGACAATTATCTGTGGGGCAACGCCGCCTACACCTTCGCGACGCGCCTGACCGAGTCCTTCGCGCAGTATCGCTGGTGCCCGAATATCATCGGCCCGCAATCGGGCGGCGCGGTCGAGAATCTGCCGGTCCATAACTTCGAGTCGATGGGCCAGCTCCAGTCCAAGGTCCCGACCGAGGTGCTGGTGACCGACCGGCGCGAATACGAGCTGGCCGAGCAGGGCTTCATCGCGCTGACCATGCGCAAGGGCAGCGACAACGCCGCCTTCTTCTCGGCGAACTCGGTGCAGAAGCCGAAATATTTCGGCAACACGCCGGAGGCCAAGCAGGCGGAGCTCAACTACAAGCTCGGCACGCAGCTCCCCTACATGTTCATGATCAACCGCCTGGCGCACTACATCAAAGTGCTGCAGCGCGAGAACATCGGCTCCTGGAAGAGCCGCGAAGAGCTCCAGGAAGAGCTCGGCAAGTGGATCAGCCAGTATGTCGCCGACCAGGACAATCCTTCGCCGGAGGTCCGGGCGCGCCGGCCGCTGCGCAAGGCCGAAATCCGGGTCGAGGACGTCGAGGGCGAGCCGGGCTGGTACCGCGTCGCCATGTCGGTGGTGCCGCACTTCAAGTACATGGGCGCCGACTTCACGCTCTCGCTGAAGGGCAAGCTCGACAAGCAGTGACGCATTCTGCTCCGCCCCGCTTCCGATCGGAGGCGGGGCGGCTGCTATCGACGAGACATCCGTGGCGAGCCTGTTCGAACGATTGGAAACCGCGCGCGAGCCCGGCGCCGGCTCGCCGGAGATAGCGCCGGCCTTGAGCCTGTCCGACAGCGTGCTGGCGAATGTCAGGCGCATCCTCAATGCGCGCCAGGGCTGCTGCGAGACGCGGCCGGATTTCGGCATGCCCGATCTCAACGACATCTCGCGTGAGGCTTCGGAGACCATTCCGGCGATCGCGCGGACGGTGAAGGCCCAGCTCGAGACCTTCGAGCCGCGCCTGCGCGAGGTGCTGGTCAAGCCGATGCCGACCGAGGCGCCCGGCGAATTCGCCTTCTCAGTCAGCGCCATCCTGATCGACGGCGAGAACGGCGAGGCGATGCGTTTCGACACCGTGCTCGGCAACGACCGGCAGATGCGGCTGCGGAGCTAGAGCCGATGTCGTTGAACGCGCATTACGAGGACGAACTCTCCTATCTGCGCGAGCTCGGCCAGGAGTTCGCCCGGGCCAATCCCAAGCTCGCCGGCTTCTTGTCGCGCGAGGCGAGCGACCCGGATGTCGAGCGCCTGCTGGAAGGCTTCGCCTTCACCGTGGCGCGCCTGCGCCAGAAGCTCGAAGACGAGATGCCGGAGCTCGTGCACGGGCTGATCCGGCTGGTCTGGCCGCATTATCTGCGCCCGATCCCACCGATGAGCGTCGTCGCCTTCGAAGCGGCCGCCGGCGGCGGAGCGGGCGTCACCCGCGTTCCGGCGGGCGTCGCGCTGGCCTCGCGGCCGATCGACGGCGTCTCCTGCCGTTTCCGCACCTGCTATCCGGTCGAGGTGCTGCCGTTCTCGATCACGCGCACCGAGAGCGAGAACCGGCCGACCACGGCGCGTCTCGCACTGACCTTGCAGGCGGCGGGGCGCGGCACGCTGCAGGGGCTGCAAGGTGGGCGCCTGCGCCTGTTCTTCAACACCGAGCGCGAGCCGCAGGTCGGGCGCACGCTCCTGCTCTGGCTCTCGCGCCATCTGCGCTCGATCACCGTGACCAGCGATGCCGGCGAGAGCGTCGCCCTCCCGGCGGGCGCGATCCGCCCTGTCGGCTTCGAGGACGGGGAGGGCGTGCTGCCCTATCCGTCGAACGCCTTCATCGGCTTCCGCCACCTGCAGGAATATCTCGCCTTCCCGGCCAAGTTCCTGTTCGTCGACGTGACCGGACTGGAGGCTCTGGCGGGCTTGTCGGGCAAGGCTGCGACCTTCGCCTTCGAGTTCTCGCGGCCCTTCCCCGATCAGGTCAGGGTGGCGGAGGGCCATGTCCGGCTGAACTGCACGCCTGTGGTCAACCTCTTCGCCCATGAGGCGCACCCTCTGCGCATCGACCGCTCGCGCAGCGAATATCGCATCGTCGCCGGTGGCCGGGCCGGGGCTGCGATCTACGCGATCGACAAGGTCACCGGCTATCTGCAGGGCCGGGCGGAGCGCATCGTCTACGAACCCTTCGAAGCCTTCCGCCACGATCTGCCGGGCGAGGCCGAGAACAAGCTGTACTATCGCGAGCGCCTGCGTCCGGCCGTGGTCGGCCGCGGCGTCGATCATTACCTCTCCTTCGTCTCGCGGCTGGAGAGGACCTCGGCCCCGCCGGCCGAGGTGATCTCGATCGGCCTGACCTGCTCGAACGGCGCTCTCGCCGAGCGGCTGCCTGTCGGCGCGATCGACCAGCCGACCTCTGAGACGCCGGCGACCGTCAGCTTCACCAACGTCATGGGCGTGACGCCGCATACGCCGCCGCCGATCGGCGAGAACCTGCTTTGGCGGCTGATCTCGAACCTGTCGCGCAATTACGGCTCGCTCGTCGATGTCGGGGCGCTGCGCACGCTGATCGCGAGCTACGATTTCCGCGCCGTGCACGACGCGCAGGCGCGCCGCCGGCTGGAGCTGCTGCTCGAGGGCCTGGAGACATTCGAGAGCGGCGTCGAGGAGGGCGTGTTGCGCGGTCAGCCGGTCCGCATCCGCACGATCAGGCTGGCTGTGGCCGAGAGCAAGATCGGCGGCGAGGCCGAGCTTTACCTGTTCGGAGCGGTGCTGGAGCGCTTCTTTGCGGTCTATGCCAGCCTCAACAGCCTGCACCGCTTCGCAATCCAGGGCGCCGAGAGCAAGGTGGAGTACAAATGGACGCCGCGAGCCGGCACGACGAGCGCGACCTGAGCGCCGTCGCGGCGCTCGACGCTGCGACGGTCCAGTTCAACGCCCTCTGTCTTCTGCTGGAAGACGCTTTCCCGCAGCCGGGCGGCATCGGCTCGTCCGGCTCGCCGCGGCGCGAGGCCGTGCGCTTCCGCGCCAATCCGACGCTCGGCTTCCCGGCCGAGGAGGTCGCGGCGATCGAATTGCCGGCGCGCGCCGGCGAGCCCATCACCGTCACCGCCAATCACTTCGGCTTGCACGGCCCATCCTCGCCCTTGCCGCCGGCCTTCACCGAGCGGATCGTCTTCGCCGAGGATGGCGGGGCGCTGCGCGACTTCTCCGACTTCTTCAACCATCGCCTGCTCGGGCTGCTTTTCCGGATCTGGAAACACTACCGCCATCAGCACCGCTACGAGCCGGGAGCGACCGATCCGATCTCCGGCGCGGTCGCCGCGCTCTTCGGCATGTTCGGCGTCGCACAGGAGGGCGACCGGCCGGCGCGAACGCTGCTGCTGCCCTATGCCGGGGTGCTGGCCTTGCACAGCCGCTCGGCCTCGGTGGTGGCCGGCGTGGTGAGCCATTATTTCGGCGTGCCCTGCGCGATCGAGGAATTCGTGCCGCGCGAGATCCGCATCCCTGAGGAGGCGCAGTGGCGCCTCGGCGCTCCCGGCATCGAGCTTGGCGTCGATACGGTCGCCGGCGAAGCCATGCGCGACGTCATGGGCAAGTTCCGCCTGCGCCTCGGGCCGCTGACCGCGGCGCAATGCGACCGGCTGCTGCCGGGCGGGCGCGATCACGCCACGTTGACCGAGCTGATCCGCCTCTCGATCCGCGAGCCGCTGGACTGGGACATCGCCTTCCTGCTGGCGCCGGGGGAGGCACGCCCCTTCCAGTTGGGCGAGACCAGGCTCGGCTGGTCGGGCTGGCTCGACGCCGATCCGGCTGCCGCGGTCGAATTCGTCATCTGAGATCCAGTTGCGTCACATGATTGTTGTTCGCCTCGCCCAACCTTGCGCCAGCAGCGCCAAGAGCCGGCCCGACCGGTCGGCGGGGCATGCGTCTATGTGGGGCCGGGGGTGAGATGAGACTGCTGCTGACCGTGCTCGGGCTGCAACGCAGCACGCTCGGCGACCGGTCTACGCATATCTTCGCGGAGGCTGGCGGCACGCTCGGACGCAGCGCCAGCTGCGACTGGGTTCTGCCCGACGAGCGCAACACGCTCTCGGCCCGGCATGCGCGCATCTCGCATAATGGCCGCGGCTTCCTGATCACCGACACCAGCACCAACGGCGTCTATCTCAATGCCGTCGATGCGCCACTCGGCCGCGAGCAGAGCGCGCCGCTGAGCAATGGCGATACGATCTATATCGCCGACTACATCATCTCCGTCGCGATCCTGCGCGAGGAATCGGCACCTGCGCCGATCCCCATGCCAGCCGCCATGGCACCGCCGGCGCCCGTGGCTCCGCCGCCTGTTGCGCCGCTGCCGATGCAGCCGGTCCCCGTTGCGGCGCCAGCGCCCGTCATACCGGCCTCGATACGGGCGGCGACTGAGCGCCAGCCGACGCAGGTCCCCGGCCTGATCCCGGACGATTTCGACTTCAGCGACCTTGCCCCGGCACAGACGCAAGCCGCCCCGGCTTCGGCCGTCGCGATGCCGGTGCCAGTCATGCCAACACCCGCGCCCCTGATGGCAATGCCTGCTGAGTCGCCAGTCGCACCTCAGCCCGCGCCCGCCGCGGCGGTCGATCCGCTCGCTCTGCTGCGCCAGCGCGCCATGGCGCGGGCCGCCTCGATCGATCTGACGCCGCAGGAGCCTGGTGCGCCGCCGCCTGCTCGGCCGATGGCTGACGTCGCCCTGCCGGTCGGATCATCAGCGTCGGGCTCCGGCGACGCCGCCGCCTTCTGGTCCGGAATCGGGCTCGATCCCGGACGCATTCCGCCCGAGGCGCGGGCGCGTCTGCTGGAGGAACTCGGCGGCGCGCTGCGTCAGGCGGCGGGCGGGCTGGTCTCGATGCTCTCGGCCCGCAAGTCGATGAAGGACGAGTTTCGCCTCGACCAAACCCGGCTCGCGCCGCAGGAAAACAACCCGTTCAAGTTCTTCTCGCATGGCGACGAAGCGCTGCGCCGCGTCGTGGTCGAGGGCGCGCCCGGCTTCCTGCCGCTCGACATGGCGGTGAAGCAGTGTTTCGCCGACATGCACGCGCATGAGGTCGCGCTGGCCTCGGCGGTGCAGACCGGCATCCGCGAGCTGCTCGACCGGCTGGCGCCGTCGCGGCTCGAAGCCGAGGCCGAGCCCGGCCTGCTCGGCCGCAAGCCGGATCGCAGTCGTCTCTGGGAGCGCTATGCTGAAATGCACGGCGATCTCGCCGGCGATCTCGACCGCACGATCCGCATGCTCGTCTCGGACGAGCTGGCGCGTGCCTCGGCCCGTGGGCCGGGAGTAAAGGCGTGAGACCGCTCACCGGATCGCTGCTGCTGCCGACGCGTCGGTCGCTCCTCGCTGGCCTGGCGGTCGGTGCCGGCGCACCGCTCGTCGCCGCCTGCTCCCTGGGGCCGCCGGCGGCCAAGACGACCTCGCTCGAATTCGGGATCGAGGCCGATCAAGAGATCAACGTCAACGCGAATGGCGATCCCTCGCCGATCGTGCTGCGCGTCTACGAGCTCAAGACCAAGAACGCCTTTGAGCAGGCGAGCTTCTTCGAACTGCTCGACAGCGACACCGCCAAGCTCGGCGCCGATCTCGTCGCCAAGCGCGAATTCGAGGTGAAGCCCGGCGAGAAGAGCTCGGTCAAGCGCGACTCGCCAGCCGAGGCCAAGCATATCGGCGTGATCGCCGGCTTCCGCCAGATCGAGGTCGCGCAATGGCGCGCGCTGGTCGACATCGTGCCGGACCGCGACAACGCCTTCCTGATCACCGTGCGCGCTCTGGCCGTAAGGATCGAGTTGCAGCGTGCCTCCCGTAATTTTGGCCTGATCTGAGGTCGCCCCATGACGCTTGTGAGCAAACCGCTCTGGTCCGAGGGCATGCTGATCCGCCCGCAGCATTTCCAGCAATATGACCGCTGGATCGAGCATGTGGTCGAAGGCCGCAGCACCGCGCTCGCCGCCTTCGCCTGGGGCCTGCGCAAGCTGACGCTTGGGGCCGAACTGCTGCCGCTCGGGCGCATCGCCGTCCAGTCGGTCGCTGCCGTGATGCCGGACGGTACGGTGATCGACACCGCCGGGGGCATCGCGATCGAGGCGCGGGCGGTTCCGCCCAACACCAAGAACACGCTGGTTAAGCTTGCCGTCGCGCTGCGCCCGCTCGACGGTGCCGAAATCGGCGATGGCGGCCGCAGCCGGCGTTACGAGGCGGCCGAGCAGGCGGTGCGCGACGCGACTGCGCCGGACCGCGCCTCGGTCAGCCTCAGGGTCGGGCGGCTCTCGGCGCGGCTCCTGCTTGAAGGGGAAGCCGAAGACGATCTCGTCACGCTGCCGATCGCGCGGATCCGCGAGGTCGACGCGACCGGCGCCGTGCTCCTCGACGAGAATTACATTCCGCCCAGCCTCGACTTCCAGGCCTCGCAGCGCCTCATGCGCATCGTCAGCGAGATCCGTTCGCTATTGCGCAGCCGGGCGGAGGCGCTCGCCGGCCAATCCGCCGCTGGTCCGGCCGCGGCCGAGAGTGGCGGGCTCGTCGACCTCGTCGTGCTTTCGATCGTCAACGGCCAGGAAGCGGTGTTCGACCATTTCGCCGCGACGCCGGGCCTGCATCCCGAGCAGGTCTATCGCGCGGCGCTGGCGCTTGCCGGCCAGCTCTCGACCTTCTCGGTCTCGCGCCGGCGGAGCGCCGATTTTCCCCCTTACGACCATCTCGATCTCGACGCCTCCTTCGCAACTGTGCTCGACCAGCTCCGTCAGCTCCTCGCGGTGGTGATCGAGCGCAATGCGATCGCGCTGCCGCTGCAGGACCGTGGCTATGGCATCCGCCTCTCGACGATCAGCGATCGCACCCTGTTCCAGGATGCGCGCTTCGTCCTGATTGCGCTGGCGAGCGTGCCGACCGAGACGCTGCGCAGCCAATTGCCGATCTCGATGAAGATCGGCTCGGTCGAGCAGATCCGCGATCTCGTCAATCTGCAATTGCCCGGCATCCCGCTGACGGCGCTGCCGGTGGCGCCGCGCGAGCTGCCCTTCCTGCAGGGCGGCGTCTATTTCGAACTCGACCAGAGCGTCGAGCTCTGGCGCAACCTGACGCGCTCGGCCGCCTTCGCCCTGCATGTCAGCGGCGACTATCCCGATCTGCACCTCGAATTCTGGGCCATTCGCGGGAAACGCGCGTGAGCAGCGATCAGAGCTTCGATCCACCGACCGTCGTCGGGCACAGGCCGGTCGGCCTGGCGCAGCCGCGGCCGGCCGGACCGGCTATCCACGATCCGCCGACGACGCCGTTCGCACCGCCGCGCCAGCCACTCGCGGCTCCGACTTTCGTTCCCCCGCCGGCGGCCCGATCGACCGGCTTCCCACCGTCAGCGTCGGCTTCCTCGCTCATCACCCGCAATGAGCCTGCCAAACCGCAGCAGCGTCGCAGTGCATCCACTGCGACGCGCGAAGCTCCTCCCGCCGCCTTGCAGGCGAGCACCGGCATCGCGGATGGCTCCGATGCGCTGGTCGCGGCCGCCAATCCGCTGCTGGCGCTGGTGGCACGATTGCGCGATGCCGTCGACTTCGCCGATGTCACGCAATTGCGCAGCGAGGTGATCGAGCAGATCCATAAATTCGAGGAGGCGGCGGTCCGGAACGGCGCCGCCGCCGGCGATGTCCAGGCAGCGCGCTATGTGCTGTGCTCGTTGATCGACGAGACGGTGATGACGACGCCCTGGGGCGCCGCCAGCGACTGGAGCACCAGCTCGCTGCTCAACCGTTTCCACAACGAGACCTGGGGCGGCGAGAAGGTCTTCGCCATCCTCGACCGGGTGAAGACCGATCCACGCAAGAACATCGCGCTGCTCAAGCTGATCGATTTCGTGCTGCTGCTCGGCTTCGAGGGCATGCATCGCGTGCTCGACAATGGCCGCGAGCGTCTCGCCGATCTGCGGGACGAGGTCGGCCAGCTCGTCGGCCGCAATCTGCCGCCGCCGCCCTCCGAACTCTCGCCGCACTGGCAGGGCGTCGGCGCCGAGAAGGCGCTGCGGAGCTTCTTCCCGCTCTGGATCGTCTTCGCCGCCGCCGGCTTCCTGTTGGTGACGATGTACAGCTTCCATCGCTACCGCCTCGCGGTCGAGGTCGCGCCGGTGGTCGAGCGCATGCAGGCGCTCCAGAACACGATCGCCGCCGGAACGGTGCGGCCATGATCCGCTCTTATCTGCTCGGCTTTCTGTCGCTGCGCGGGCTGGTTACCGTTTTCGGCGTGATCGCGCTCTGCGTGGTGATCTGGGCCGGCGGGTCCTATCTCTCGCTCTTCGGCTGGGCGCCGCTGGTTTCGGCGGAGGCGCGCACCAGCGCGATCGTCGTGCTGCTCGCCAGCCTGGTCGGCGTCTCGCTGCTGCGCCTCTATCTGGCGCGGCGCGCCAATGCCCGGATGATCAAGTCGCTGCTCGACACCGGCGGGCTCGCGGCCATGGCCGATTCCGGCGGCACCGACGAGATCGAGATTATCCGCGAGCGCTTCGAGGGGGCGCTCGCCACCCTCAAGGAGACGATCTTCGCCGGGCGCAAGGGCGACGCCTATCTGTTCGAATTGCCTTGGTACGTCATCATAGGTCCGCCCGGCTCGGGCAAGACGACGATCCTGAAGAATTCCGGGCTCGACTTCCCGCTGGCGCGCACGCTCGGGACCGATCCCGTCGCCGGCCTCGGCGGCACCCGCCATTGCGATTGGTGGTTCACCGACCAGGCGGTGCTGATCGATACCGCCGGCCGCTACACCACCCATGAATCGAACGCCGCGGTCGACGGCGCCGCCTGGCGCGGCTTCCTCGATTTGCTCAAGACCCATCGCGGCCGCCGGCCGCTCAACGGCGTCGTCCTGGCAATCAGCCTGTCCGACATCCTCCTGCAGAACGAGGTCGAGCGTAAGCGCCATGTCGCGGCGCTGCGCGCCCGCCTGCAGGAATTGACCAAGACCTTCGGCGTCGAATTGCCGACCTATCTGCTGATTACCAAATGCGACCTTATCCCCGGCTTCTCCGAATTCTTCGACGGGCTGAACGAGACCGGGCGGGCGCAGGTCTGGGGCATGACCTTCCCGCCCGACGCTAATCTGGCGACGCGCCTGACCGAGCTGCTCGACCAGAACCTGCGCGAGCTCGCCGAGCGTCTCGACCAGATCATGCGCGAGCGAGCTCACGCCGAGCGCGGCCTCAACCGGCGCGGACGCATCTATCTCTTTCCCAAGGAGTTCGCCGGGCTGCGCAAGGACCTCGCGAGCTTCGTCCACGAGATCTTCAAGCAGAGCAAATTCGAGACGCAGTCGCGCCTGCGCGGCGTCTACTTCACCAGCGGCACGCAGGAGGGCACGCCGATCGACCGCGTGCTCGCCGCATTTGGGCGCAGCTTCGGCCTGACCAGTGCCCAGCGCGCGCCGTTCTCCGGACAGGGCAAGGCCTTCTTCGTCAACCGTCTATTGACCGACGTGATCTTCGAGGAGCAGGGGCTGGTTGGCGTCGACCGCAAGCTCGAACGCAGCCTCGTAAGGGCTCAGAACATCGGCTACGGCGTCGCGGCGGCGCTGGTGATCGGGCTCAGCGTGCTCTGGTGGGGCGCGGCGAGCCGCAGCCAAGCCCGGATCGCCGCGACGAATGAGGCGTTGGCGCCGGTCGAGACGCGGCTGGCGGCGGTGCCCGGGCGCGCAACGCCGGCGACACTGCTGCCGGTCCTCCAGGCGGCCGACGCGGTGCGCGATGCCAGCGGGCAGGGCGGCATCCTCGGCTGGCTCGACGGCTTCGGTCTGAGCGCCACGCCCTCGCTCGCACCGGCGGCGGCGGAACTGCGCGAGCGCCTGCTCGTCGGCCGGCTCTACCCGGCCTTCGCGGCGCGCCTGTCGGAGCGGCTGACCGGCTTGTCGCAGATCGGAGCCGATAACGAGGCGGTACGCGAGCTGCTACGCAGCTATCTGATGCTGAGCGACAGCGAGCGCTTCGATCGCAGCGTGGTGCAGCGCGCCGCGCGCGAGGAGGCGCAGCTCGCCTTTCCTGTCGACCAGAGCCGGGCGGCCGAGCTCGGACGGCATTTCGACGAGCTCGTCGCGCTGTTGCCGCAGCCGCTGCCGACCGACCGGCGCATCATCGACACGACGCGGGCGCGCTTGATGCGGACGCCGCGCAGCGAGCAGGTCTATGCTCGCTTGCTTCGCGAGGCCGCGCAGAACCCGCGCCTGCGCCCGATCGATCTGTCCACTGCGATCGGCGCCGGCGTAATCGATTTCGGCCTCGGGCGTACCGGCAACACCGCCGTCTCGGTTATCCCTGCCGCCTTCACGCGCGAGGGCTTCTACGATTTCGTGCTGCCTCGGCTGCCGATCCTGATCCGGGAGGAGCTTGGGATCGACTGGGTCACCGGCGGCGAGGCGGCCGGCTCGGGGGTGGTCCAGACCAGCACGCGCGAGGTGATGGACCGCTATGTCGCGGATTACATCCGTTTCTGGCAGGGCGCGCTCGCGGCGGCCCGGATGGTGCCCTTCGCCGAGACGCAGCAGGCGCTCTCGGCCGTGCAGGCGCTCGCCGCCGCCAACTCGCCGCTCGAACGGCTGATCGGCATCGTCCGCACCAATACCGAGTTGCCGCTGCCCGGTGACCCGCAGCCGGGAGCGCCGGGCACGACCGCCGGCTTGCCCGGGCCGGCCGGTACGGCGGGCGGGCTCATCGCCGCGGCGGCGAGCAGCGCCGCCAATGCCGCCGCCACTGCCGCGCTCGGGGAGGGACCCTGGCCCGGCGCGACGATCGCAGCGCCGTTCCGCCCGCTGGTCGAACTGGTCGCCCCGCAAGGTGGTGCGCAAGCCCCGATGGGCCGTATCCGCGAGCTGTTCAGCGGCGCCTATGGCGCGCTCAGCAACGTCTCGAACGCGCCCGATCCGCGCCAGGCGGCCTATCAGGCCGTAGCGCGGCGCGGCAGTTCCGGTGCCGACGCGCTCGGCCAGCTCCGGGCGGATTCGGCGCTGCGGCCGGAGCCGGTGCGCGGCATCATGCGGGCGGTCGCGAGCCTCAGCGCCTCCTCGGTGGTCGGCGACTCCCTCGACTACGTCAATCAGGCCTGGCGCCGGGACGTGCTGCCGCAATGCCAGGCGGCGCTCGACCAGCGCTACCCGCTCTTCGCAAACGCCAAGGATGAGGTCTCGCTGCGCGATTTCAGCGACATGTTCCGGCCCGGCGGCTTGCTCGACGAGTTCTTCCAGAAGCACCTCGCGCCCTTCGTGACCGAGCAGCGCAACGGCTATGCGCCGATCACCGTCGACGGCTCGGCCCTGCCGTTGAAGCGTGAGGCGCTGACGCAGTTCTATCGGGCGCGGGCGATCCGCAACGCCTTCTTCGCCGGCTCGGGCTCGGCCCCCTCGCTGAAGTTCAGCCTGCGGCCGAGTTTCCTCGATCCGAAGCTGCTGCGCGCGACGCTGGCGCTCGACGGCAAGGATATCGTCTACCGACATGAGGCGCAGCGCGCCTACGATCTGGAGTGGCCGACCAAGACCGATGCCAGCACGGTCGCGGTCACGCTGACCGACCTCAATGGCAAGGACACCCGCGTCGAGCGCACGGGAGCCTGGGCGCTGCTGCGCATGGTCGATTCGTCTTCGCTCGCGGCGCGCGGCGGCGCCGACCAGTTCAGCATCACCGTGACGGGCGAGGAAAATGCCCGCGTCGTCTACCAATTGCGGGCGGCGAGCGTGAACAACCCGTTCAATCTCGGTGCCTTGCGCGCCTTCCGCTGCCCGGATTCGTTGTGAGCGAAGCGCCGGCCTTCGGCTTGTTCGGCAAGGTCCCCTGGGCCGGCGATTTCGTGCAGCACGGGCTGCCTGGTCGCTTCGTCGCGCCATGGGAGGCCTGGCTGCTGGCGATGCTGACGGCGAGCCGCGAGGCGCTCGGCGCGCGCTGGGACGACGCCTATCTGCTCAGCCCGCCCTGGCGCTTCCGGCTCGCGCCCGGCTTGATCGGGGGAGGGGGCTGGATCGGGGTCTTCGCCAGCTCGGTCGATCGCGTGCGGCGCCATTACCCGCTGACCTTGGCGCTGGAGCTGCCGGCAGAGGACGGCGCCGGCTTCGCTGCGAGCGAGGGCGTGCTGGACCTGTTCGAGGTCGTGGTGCTCGACCTGATCGCGACCGAGCGATCCCTGCCCGAAGCGCTCGTGAGCCTGCGCCGCCGTCTTGAGATCCAGCGCGCAGCGGTCAGCCTCTCGTTCGGCCCGGGCGGCGGCCGGCTCGTCGTCGACAGTGAAGCGGAACGCCTGTCGCTCAGTGCCGCCGACAGCCCGGCGCAGGACGGCGCCAGCCATTGGTGGCATGGCCGATGGAATGCGCGGCCGGCGACGGCGCTGCGCTGCGCAGGGCTGCCGAACCCTACCGCCTGCGCCGGCTTCTTCTCCGGCGACTGGTCGCGTCATGGCTGGCGCGTCGCAAGCGCTCGACAGGGCACATGAGCCTCGCTGGCGAAGCTTGGGAGGTCTCGGTCGCGACGCGGCGGGGCCCGCGCCATGACGTCAACCAGGACAGTTATGCCGCCTTGCCGGAGGCAGGGCTGTTCGCGGTCGCCGACGGCATGGGCGGCCATGCCGATGGCGAGCTCGCAAGCCAGTCGATCACCCGCATGCTCGCCGCGGTCTCGGAGCCGCAGGCGGCGCTGACCATGCGCGTCGCACTTGCCGAGGAAGGCATTGCCGCGATCAACGAGGCGCTGCGCGAGCACGCGGCCCGCTCGGCCGAGGGCGACATCGTCGGCTCGACTGTCGCGGTGGCACTGGTCGGCGAGGGCATGCTCGTTTGCCTCTGGGCCGGCGACAGCCGCGTCTATCGCCGGCGCGACGACGCTCTCGCTCAGCTGACCGAAGACCATGTCCTCGGGCATGGGCCTGGCGCCGGCCATGTCCTGACGCGCGCAGTCGGCTCGGCCGCCTATCTGCCGATCGCGCGCTGCGTGACGCCGACGCTGCCCGGCGACACGCTGCTCCTGTGTAGCGACGGTCTCAACAAGGCGCTCGCCGACGGCGAGATCGGCGAATTGCTGGACGAGCCGCTGGCCGGCCTCGCCGAGCGGCTCGTCGCCCGTGCCGTCGCCAATGGCGGCCGCGACGACATCACCGCCGTGATCGCGAGGCGGCTGTGAAGGTCAGGCGCAGACGTCGTCGGCACGCTGCCGAAGTGCGCGAGCCGCTAATCGCGACCTTGCCTGCGGCCGCACCGCCGCAATCGGCTGATCGGGCGCTGCCGGCCCCGCTCGGCACGCTGCTGCGCGGGCGCTTCGAGCTAATCGAGGTGGTCGGGCGCGGCGGCATGAGCACCGTCTACCGGGCCGTCGACCATGTCCGCCGGCGGGCGCGGGCGCTCGATCCAGAGGTCGCGCTCAAGGTCACCGATATCGGCGACGGCTACCATGACGATGCCGCGACCCTGCTGCATCGCGAGGGCCGGCGGCTGCTGGCTATGCGCCATCCCAACGTCGTCCAGGTGTACGATTTCGATCGCGAGGGGCCGCTGCACTTCCTCGTCATGGAACTGCTGCGCGGCAAGACGCTGGCGCAGGTGATGCGGGAGCGCGACGGCAGGGCGCTGGAGCGCCGGCTGGCGCTGCGCATCGTCACCGAGCTCGGGGCCGGGCTCGCCGCGGTGCACGCCGCCGACATGGTCCATGGCGACCTGAAGCCGGGCAATGTCTTCATCACCCAGGACGGCCATGTGAAGCTGATCGACTTCGGCACGGCCCAGCCGCTGCTGCCGCCCGATCACCGGCCATCCGAGGACGAGACCGGCTTCTTCCTCAAGCGATTGCGCGCGGTCACACCGGCCTATGCCTCGCCCGCCGCGCTCGCCGGGCAGGCGCCGGACCCGCGCGACGATATCTTTTCCTTCGCCGTGCTGACCTATGTGATGGTCGCCGGGAAACATCCCTTCGACGGCCGCTCGTCTGCGGCGGCGATGGCGGAGGGGCTGATCCCGCCCCCGCCGCCCGGCTTTCGCGGCGGCCGCTGGGTCGCGCTGCGGCGCGGCTTCGACTGGGAGGCTGGGACGCGGCCGGGCAGCGCCCTTGATTTCGCCAGGCGCATCCTATGGCCGCGGCTTTCGGACCACCGCCGCGCCTTGCTCGGCAATGCACAAAGCCTGCTTCGACGGCTGCATCGTCGTAAACCTGTCAACGCCCCGCCCTAGCGTCACCTTGTTCCCCTTACCGGACGCGACGTGCCATGCTCGACCGACCCGCCAGTCACGACACCACGATCGCGCTCTCGCTTGCCAGCGGCAGCATCAGGGACGGCCTGCATGTCGAGCGGGTCACCGGCCGGGAGGCGATCTCGGAGCCTTACGCCTACCGGGTGGCGTTCCGCTCGGATAAGGCGATCAGTGCCGAGGACGTGGTCGGCGAGCGGGCCAAGCTGACGCTGCACACCGAAGCCGGCGAACTTGCGGTCCACGGTGTCGTCGTCGAGTTCGCCGTGCAGGACCCGCTCGGCGATCAGGGCCATCTCTACGCGGTCGTGATCGCGCCGCGCCTCAGGATGCTCGAGCTCAGCCGCCAAAACCAGGTCTACGGCTCGACCAGCAAGGTCTCGGTCAAGGACATCATCCAGAAGGAGCTCGAGGGCTCGCTGGCGGCCAATCACGGCCACATCACCATCGACCACGAGCTCAACCTCGCCGCGAGCTATCGCGAGCGGGAGTTCATCGTGCAGTACAATGAGAGCGACCTGTCCTTCCTCTCGCGCTGGTGCGAGGGCAACGGCATCTTCTATTTCTTCAAGCAGGGCGATGACGGCGAGACCGCGGTGTTCGGCGACAGCAATGTCGCCTTCATCGAGGCGAGATCGCTACCCTATCGCCATGGCCATGACGCGATCACCACGTCTCAGGCGGCGGTGACCTCGTTTGGCTTCGTCGCCCGGCCGGTGACGAAATCGGTCGTGCTGCGCGAGTACAATCCCGAGAAGCCGGCGCTACTGCTGCGCGCCCGCGCCGAGGTCGAGGCCGGCAAGACCGGCACCATCATCGAATACGGTCAGCACTTCCTCGAACCCGACGAGGGCGACCAGCTCGCCAAGGTCCGGGCCGAGGAGATCGCCTGCCGGGCTAAGATCTTCCGCGGCGTTAGCAATGCGCCGCAGTTGCGCCCCGGCATGTTCTTCAGCCTGAGCGGGCATCCCTCGCTCGACGATCGCTACCTCGTCATCTCCATCGAGCACGAGGTCTCGACTCCGGCGCCGGTCGGCTATGGCACTGGAGAGGCCGTCGCCGGCGCGCCCTATGGCAACCGCTTCGAGGCGATCCCGCTCTCCGTGCCGTTCCGGCCCGAGCGGCGCACGCCGCGCCCGCTGGCGGCGGGGCTGTTCAACGCCTTCGTTGATGGCGAGGCCGACGGCACGCGCGCCGAGGTCGACACGCAGGGGCGCTACAAGGTGCGTCTGCGCTATGACGAGGGCGATAGCGCCGACGGCAAGGCCAGCGAGTTCCTGCGCAAGGCCGAGCCCTATGCCGGTCCCTCCGACACCGGCATGCATTTCCCGCTGCTGAAGGGCACAGAGGTCGTGCTCTCCTGCGTCAACGGCGATATCGACCGGCCGATCATCGTCGGCGCCGTGCCGAACCCGCTGACCCCGAACGTCGTCTCCAAGCGCAACCGCACGCTCAATCGCTTCCGCTCGCCATCGGGCACGCTGTTCGAGATGAACGACGGCTCGGCGAGCTGAGCTCCGGGTCATTTCCTGCGATGATCTGGCAGCCACCGACCCGCGAACTCGATCCGCTTGCCGCGCTCGTCCACGAGGCGGTGCGCACCCAGGTCTTTCCCGGCGAGGCCTTCGGCTTCCATCTCGTTGCGGTGCCGGGCGAGACTTGGCGCGAAGCTGCCTTGCCGGATGGTCTGCCGGTGCGGATCAGGCTGTCGGCGAGCCCGGCCGCTCAGACGCAGCGCGAGAACCGCGCCTGTGCCGGCATCCATGTCAGCGGCGAGCTGGTCGCCGGCGACATGGGCTACCGCGTCAGCGCCGATCTCATCGTCGATCTGGTGACGCGCGCCGTCCTCGCCTGCGACAGCCGGCTGGAAGCCGTGGGGCGGACGCGCGGCTGAAGTTGCTGCCCGGCTGAAATCACTGCCATTGTTCAAATCAAGATCGTGGCGACGCTGCATTCTGGGCGGCGACCTCCGCTGCATGGCCGGCATCGCCTACGTCCCGTCCACATGGCGGCTGAGAGCGGTGAGCGCGCGCCTGCGCAGTTAGCCGAATGAGCGCAGGAAACTGCGCAGTCACGGCAGTGACGCAAACAGATTTATTGAAGCACTATCAAATGGATAGCCGCTTTCTTCCGCTTGGTATGGCCCTTGCCGAGAATGGACACCGGCTCGTGCCGGGGCAACGAATTTCCAGGGAAGAGAACAATGGCACTCGACGCCTACATGACCATCAAGGGCCAGAAGCAGGGGGACATCTCCAGCGAGGCCAGCACCATCAAGAGCGCCGGCGCCGGCGCGAAGTACGACAAGCATGGCAATGAGATCACCGTGCTCTCCTTCACCAGCGGCGTGATCAACCCGCGCGATCCGAAATCGGGCTTCACCTCCGGCGCCCGCGTCCACCAGCCGGTCACCTTCACCAAGCTGATGGACCGGTCTTCGCCGCTGCTCTGGCAGGCGCTGGCCAAGGGCGAGACCCTGACCGAGATCGTCTGCAAGTTCTATCGCCCGGACACCGCCGGCCTCGGCGAGCCGGAAGAGTTCTTCGAGTTCAAGTGGGAAAACGCCAAGCTCTGCGAAGGCAAGTCCTATTTGCCGCTGACCGTCGCCCAGGCGAACGACCATCTGCGCCCGATGGAAGACTGGTCCTTCACTTATGAGAAGGTCACCTGGAAGCACACCAAGGCCTCGACCGAGGGTGAGGATTCCTGGCAGGCCGCCTGATCCCGCGAATTGGGCCGCCGCGCAGCCTCTGTGCGGCGGCTTTGCAACGCTACGGTGACGTAGATGTCATCGGCCAGTCACCTCGACGCGCTGAGTTACGCCATCGCGCAGACCGGGTCTCAAGCCCGGCGCGACATCCGGCGCCAGGCGCCAGGCAGGGGGCGTTCCACCATGGTCCAGGTCGATCTCAAGCAGCTGCTCGGGCGGCTGAACCCTTACGTCAAGCGGGCCTTGGAAACCGCCGCCGGCCACAGCGTCGGTCGCGGCCATTACGAGGTGGCAGTCGAGCATCTCCTGCTGGTGATGTCGGAAGACGAGCAGCGCGATCTCGGCATCATCCTGAAGCAGTTCGGGCTCGACGCCTCCGGCCTGAAGCGCGGCCTGCAGCGCGCCACCGAGACGCTCAAGACCGGCAATACCGGCCGGCCCGTCTTCTCGCCGGGCCTGATCGAATTGCTGACCGATGCCTGGCTGATCAGCTCGATCGAGCTTAGCCAGCAGCAGATCCGCTCGGGCGCGATCGTCGCGGCCCTGCTCGCCAGCCCCAGCCGCTACGCCATGGCCGACTGGTTCGAAGCGATGCGGGCGATCCCGCTCGCTGAACTGAAGGCCAAGTTCCGCGACATCGTCGCGCCCTCGGCCGAGGAGCCGACGGTTCCCGCCGCGACGCCGGGTGCAGCCCCGGCCCAGGCAGGCAACGGGGCGCTGCCGCCCGATGGCGCGCTCGCCCGCTTCACCATCAACTTCACCGAGCAGGCCCGCAAGGGCAAGATCGACCCGGTCTTCGGCCGCGACCGCGAGATCCGGCAGATGATCGACATCCTCGGCCGGCGCCGCAAGAACAACCCGATCTGCGTCGGCGATCCCGGCGTCGGCAAGACCGCGGTGGTCGAGGGGCTCGCGCTCAAAATGGCCGAGGGTGATGTCCCGGACTTCCTCAAGAACGTCGAATTGCTGAGCCTCGATCTCGGCATGCTGCAGGCCGGTGCCGGCGTCAAAGGCGAGTTCGAGAACCGGCTCAAGGGCATCATCGACGAGGTCAAGGCCTCGCCCAAGCCGATCGTGCTCTTCATCGACGAGGCGCACATGCTGGTCGGCGCCGGCGCGTCGGCCGGTGGCGGTGACGCCGCCAATCTGCTGAAGCCGGCGCTCGCTCGCGGCGAACTGCGCACCGTCGCGGCCACGACCTGGTCGGAGTACAAGAAATATTTCGAGAAGGATCCGGCGCTGGCGCGGCGCTTCCAGCTGGTCAAGCTCGACGAGCCCTCGCCGTCGGAGGCGATCACCATCGTGCGCGGCCTGCGCGCCGCCTATGAGAAGAGCCACGGCGTCTATGTCCGCGACGATGCCGTCGCCGCCGCTGCCAAGCTCTCGGCCCGCTACATCTCGGGCCGGCAATTGCCCGACAAGGCGGTCGACGTGCTCGACACCGCCTGCGCCCGCGTGAAGCTCTCGCTTTCCAGCAAGCCGGCCGGCATCGACGACCAGGAGCGTCGGATCGCGACGCTGCGCCGCGAGCTCGCAGCGCTGGAGCGCGACCGCACCACCCTCGGCAAGGAGAATCCGCGCATCGCCGAGATCGAGGAGGAGATCGCCGGGATCGAGGCGCAGAAGGTAGAGGCGACCGCGCAATGGGAGCGCGAGAAGGCGCTGGTCGACCGCATCGTCGCCTTGCGCCGCGAGCTGGGCCTCGGGCCTGACGGCATCGCGGCGCTTGAAACCAAGGCCGCCGATAACGACGACGGCGACGATGATGATGATCGCGACGAGGACGAGGCTGATGAAGCCGGTTCGTCTCGTGAGGCGGCCGAGCAGGAGCTGCAGCAAGCCGTCGCCGAGCTGGACAGGACCCGCGGCAAGACCGCGATGATCCATTACGAGGTCACCGCAGACGCCGTCGGCCAAGTCATCTCGGACTGGACCGGCATTCCGGTCGGCAGCATGGTCAAGGACGAGGCCGCCGCGATCCTCGGCATGGCCGCCAATCTGCGCCAGCGCATCAAGGGCCAGGACCATGCCGTCTCGGCGCTGGACGAGGGCATGCGCGCCGCCAAGGCGGGCGTCAACAATCCCGGCCAGCCCATGGGCGTATTCCTCTTCGTCGGCACCTCCGGCGTCGGCAAGACCGAGCTCGCGACGCAGCTCGCCGATTTGCTCTTCGGTGGCGAGCGTTTCCTGATCACCATCAACATGTCGGAGTTCCAGGAGAAGCACACCGTCTCCAAGCTCGTTGGCGCCCCCGCCGGCTATGTCGGCTATGGCGAGGGCGGGCTTCTGACCGAGGCGGTGCGCCAGCGGCCTTATTCAGTGGTGCTGCTCGACGAGTGCGAGAAGGCCGATCCTGAGGTTCTCAACCTGTTCTACCAGGTCTTCGACAAGGGCACGCTCGCCGATGGCGAAGGCCGGATCATCGATTTCAAGAACACGGTGATCATCCTCACCTCCAATCTCGCCACCGACATCATCACGGCAATGGGCACGCAAGGCGAGAAGCCCTCGACGGCCGAGCTGACCGAGGCGATCCGCCCGAGCCTGTCGCGGCATTTCAAGCCGGCGCTGCTGGCGCGCATGCAGATCGTGCCGTTCTATCCGCTGATGCCGGATGTGCTGAGCGAGATCGTCAGGCTGAAGCTCAACAAGGTCGGGAAGCGCCTGCGCGAAAGCCAGAAGATAGCGTTCCACTATTCGGATGCCGTCGTCGAGGCGATCACCGCCCGCTGCACCGATGTCGACACCGGCGCCCGCAATATCGACCACATCGTCAACCGCACGCTGCTGCCGGAGATCGCGACCGAGATCATCGGCCGCATGGGCGAGGAGCATGCGCCCGAGAGCTTGTCGGTCGATATCGGGCCGGAGGGCAGCTTTACCTACCGCTTCACGCTGCCCGGCGCCGAGCCGGTGGCGCAGGCGGCCGAGTGACGGTGTCGCGCGAGCCCGCCCGATGCATGACCCCCTCTCGGTCGCCGAGGAGCTGATCGAGCTGACCACGACGCTCGCCACCGAGCGTCGCCTCGAGGCCCTGCTTGGGGCCGTCGTCAACTCGGCGCGCCGCCTGACGCGCGCCGAGGGCGGGCGCGTGCTGGTGCTCGACCGCACCGGCCGGCACCTGCACGGCCTCGTCGGCCAGAACGACGTCGCGCCCGATGCCGCGGCGCTTCCCGGCGAGATCCCGGTCTATGCCGAGGGCAATGCCTTCAACCTGCGCGACGCCAATGTCTTCGCTGCAGTTACCGGCAAGATCGTCAACCTGGCCGATGTCTATGACTATAGCGGTTTCGATTTCGTACGCCTGCGTGAGCAGGACGAGCGCACCGGCTATCGCACGCGCTCGTTCGTGGTCGCGCCGCTCTGGAACGTCGAGGGCGTCACCCTCGGTGTGCTCCAATTGATCAATGTGCAATTGACCCCCGGCGGCGAGATCGGGGCGCTGCCAAAAGCCTTCGAGCGCGTCGTCGGTTCCTTCGCGGCTCATGCCGCCGTCGCGATCGCCAATGCCCGTCTGTTCGAGGAGAATCGCGAGCTGATCCGCCAGCTCGACCGGCGCAATGCCGATCTCGCCCGCGAGAATTCGCGGCTCAAGGTGATGGCCATCCCGCAGGAGGAGCAGGTCGTCGGCGAGAGCCCGGCCTTCCGGGCGGCGCTCGATCTGGCGCGCCGCGCCGCCTCCTCATCGGTCGCTGTGCTGATGCTCGGCGAGACCGGCACCGGCAAGGATGTCTTCGCCAATGCGGTCCACCGCCTCGGCAAGCGCCGGGATCGGCCCTTCGTCGCGCAGAACTGCGCCGCGCTGCCCGAGACGTTGCTGGAGAGCGAGCTCTTCGGCCATCGCAAGGGCGCATTCTCGGGCGCGCTCGCCGACAAGAAGGGGCTGGTGCACGAGGCCAATGGCGGCACGCTCTTCCTCGACGAGATCGGCGACATGCCGCTGCCGCTGCAGGCCAAGATTCTGCGCCTGCTCGAGGAAGGTTCGGTGCGCCGCCTCGGCGACACGCGGCTGGAGAAGGTCGATGTCCGCATCATCGCCGCGACCAATCTCGATTTGCCCCAGAAGATCGCCCAGGGCAGCTTCCGCGAGGACTTGTATTACCGGCTCAGCGTCTTCCCGGTGACGATCCCGCCCTTGCGCGAGCGCCCATCTGACATCCCGCTGCTGATCGATTTCTTCCTCAGGCGGATCGCGCAGGTGCATGGCCGCGAGGGCTTTTCGCTGACGCCGCGCGCGCTCGATGCGCTCTGCCGCTGGCGCTATCCCGGCAATGTCCGCGAACTCAAGAACATGGCCGAGCGCGCCGCGCTTTTGATCGATGGCGACGAGCGTATCGACCTGAAGCACCTGCCGGCCCATCTCGCCAAGGCCGCGCCGGATATCATCGTGCAGACGCCGGCAGCCGAGGGCGGCACCAGCCTGCGTTCGGCAGTGCGGCAATACGAGGCGATCGTGATCGAGAACCGGCTGCGCGAAGCCGGCTGGAACCAGAGTCGGGCCGCCCGCCTGTTGCAGATCTCACGCCGCAGCCTGGTCGAGAAGCTGCAGCGCTATGCCATCAGGACGCCATGAACCGGGCAGGGCGAAGAGGATGCAGCGATGGATAAGGTGGACGAGGCCGATCGCGCCCTTGCCGCCTTCGTCTCCGGCAGGATGCCGTTCGAGCGGCTCGTCGCGGCGCTGAAGAGCCTGGTCCTGGGCGACGGCACCGCGCTGCCGGTCCTGGCGCGGCTGGAAAGCTGGGCCAATGAAGGACGCCTGCCGTCCGATCTCGCATCGCTTCTCGCTGGCGAGCTCGGCGGTCATCCGGCGGCCGCTGTGCCGGAAGATGCCGGCCTCGATCCACCGACAGTCCCGCTGGCACCGCCGCGCCCGGCCGCGCCCGATCCGGCCGTCGCCCTGCCGCCGGCCGGCACGATCCGCGACAAGGTCGACGAGGTCGTCGTCAATGCGCTGATCGGCGATTTCGCCGGGTTGCGTGGCCGCAACCGCACGGGCGAAGCCCGTTCTGACCCGATGCTGGACGCCAGCCTCGCCGATTTCCGCAGCCTGCGCTTCCGGCGCGACGCCAGCAATGCCGAGGCCGGCCGCGTCCGCCGCTTCGAGCTCGATCCACGGCGCGAGACGCGCCGGATCGGCATCGGCGCCATGCTGAAGGATCGCTTCATCCTCGATGCCGAGATCGGCCGCGGCGGGATGGGGACGGTCTATCGCGCCGTCGACCGGCGCCGGCTCGAAGCGATGCGCCACCAGCCCTATGTCGCGCTGAAGCTGCTCGGCGGCGATTTTCGTCACCACCCCGAGGCGCTGCGCACGATCGAGGCCGAGGCACGCCGGGCGCAGGAACTCGCCCACCCGAACATCGTGACGATCCATGATTTCGAACGCGATGGCAGCCATCTCTTCATCGTCATGGAACTGCTCGAAGGCGAGCCGCTCGACCAGCGCATCGCCCGCGCCGGCCAGACCGCCGTCGGCTGGGAGGAGGGCAGGGAGATCCTGGAAGGCCTCTGCGCCGGCCTTGGCCACGCCCATGCCCGCGGCATCATCCATGCCGACATAAAGCCGGCTAATGTCTTCCTCGCGGCGGGCAGCGTGAAGCTGCTCGATTTCGGTATCGCCAGCGCAGCCCGTGACGGCGGTTTCGATCCGACCTCGCTTGGCGGGCTGACCATGGCCTATGCTAGCCCGCAGATGATCGAAACGGCCGAGCGCCGGACGGATGACGACGTCTATGCGCTCGGCTGCATCGCCTATGAATTGCTCGCGGGGAGACACCCCTTCGACGGCAAGGCAGCGGTCGAGGCCCGGGAACGGAGCCTGTCGCCGGCAAGACCGATCGATGTCGAGGACAAGGTCTGGCAGGCGGTGGCGGCAGCGCTCGCCTTCGAGCGCGAGCAGCGTCCAGCCGATGCCGCAGGCTTTGCGAAAGCGCTCTTCGGCTGAGCAGTCCTAGAGCATTTTCGAGCGAAATGGACACCGGTTCGCGTGAAGAAAATGCGATAAAGCAAGGACCTAGAGCAATTTCGCGATTCGAAGAATTGCGGACACGCTCTAGCGCTCGCTGCTATCGACCAGGGCCGTGATCGCGACAATGCCGTCGGCATAGGCTGAGGTCGGCGCGAGCAGCGAAAACAACCCGCTGCTCCCGAGCCGGACCATGTCTTCGCTGAGCGGCAGTACGGCCGCGACCGGCACGCGATAGGTGCTGGCGATCCGGTCGGAGAGCTGGCGGAAGTCGAGCGCGGGCAGCACTTTGTTGACGATCAGCAGCAGCTGCGGCACGCCGAGCCGGCGGGCGAGGTCCAGGGTGACGGCGGTGCCCTGATAGTCCTGATGGTCCGGCCGCAGCACCAAGAGCAGCGTGTCGGAGATCGCGATCGAGAGCAGCGTCTCCTCGTTGACGCCTGGGTGGGTATCGATCAGCAGGTAATCGAGCGCCAGCGCCCGCGCCAGCTCCTGGAAGCCGTCATTCAGTAGGTTGACGTCGTAGCCTTCCTTGATGACGCGGGCGATTTCGCCGGGCCGCACGCTCGACGGGACCAGCATGACGGCGCCGCCCGGCGTAGCTCCGGTCGTCTCGGCGATCCGCCCGGTGACATCATGAGCGGCCTCCTCGATGCGGCAGCGGCCCCAGAGATAGTCGTTCAGCGTATAGCGCAGCCGGTCCGGTTCCAGCCCGAACAGGACGTGGATGCCGGGCGACTGGATGTCGGTGTCGACGATGGCGACGCGCCGCCCGCGCAACGCCAGCTGGGCGGCGATGTTGGCGGTCGTGTTGGATTTGCCGGTACCGCCCCGGTAGGAATGCGTCGAGACGATGATGGTCATGCCTGCTCGCCTCGGTCCGGGCCGGCGGTGCCATGGCGCTGCCGCATCGCCTGGGCCCGCTCCTGCAGCGCCTTGAAATAGTCGGTCTCGACGATGGCTTCGACCTCGCGCTCCTTGCGCGTCAGGTCGATCTCGATGGCGAGGCGCTGCACCTGCGTCTTCAGGTCGGCGTTTTCGCTGGCGATGTTGCGGTTGGCGTCCTCGAGCCGGCGATTGGCTTCCTTGAGCTCGGCCAGCATCTCACCGAGGCGGAATTCGCGCGCCTCGATCTGCACGGCCATGCTGCCGAAGGCCTCGGCCAGCTCGCGCACCGTCTCTGGTGCATCGGCATCGGCGGTCATGGCGAACAGGCTGTCGATATTGTCGTAGTCGCCGCGCGCGAGCTCGCCGCAGAGATCGCGCAGGCGCCGGGCGAAGAGGTCGGGGGAGGCGAGGCTGTGGGCATCCATGGCAAGGCACAGTAAGGGGACATCGATGACAGAAAGAGGAAGGCGCGGTTGCCTTGCGGCAGTGTCAACGTAGTTTCGCAATCGGGCCCTAGCGTCACAGCCGAATGACAACCGCCGATCGAAGGGCGTTGAATGCTGGCGCGCGGTATCCATGTCGTCCTTCGCAGCGACACGCATGAAATCCGGCGTCTCGCCGATGCGATTGAATATCTCGCCGACTCGTTGCAGCTGCCGCAGCCGATGATCTTCAAGCTCAACCTGGCGCTGGACGAGCTGATCACCAACGTCATCGCCTATGGCTATGCCGAGCAGAAGGACGGTGTGATCGACATCGAGATGCGCCGCCATGACGACCGCGTCGTGGTGAAGCTGATCGACAGCGCCGCTGCCTTCGACCCGCTCTCTGTGACCGAGCCCGACACGGCCGCTGCGCTGGAGGACCGCAAGATCGGCGGCCTCGGCATCCATTTCGTCCGCACGCTGATCGACGAGGTCGACTATCGCCGCGACGACGATCGCAACGTCATCACGCTGACGCTTCTCTTGCCGCCGGAGCCGGTGACGGCGAACGGCGCCCAAACCTGAACGAACGCTTCCGGCCTTATCCGCCGCCACAGGAGAGCAACGGCTCATGATGGAGTCGCAGACCATCGGCGAGATGCGCGTCCTGTCGCTCACGGGACGGCTCGACAGCATCAACGCGGCCGAGACCGAGGCCGCGATCGTGGCCGAGATCAAGGACGGTGCCACGCGCCTCGTGCTCGACTGTTCGGGGCTGACTTACGTTTCCAGCGCCGGCCTGCGCGTCTTCCTCGTCGTCGCCAAGCGCATGCGCGAGATTGGCGGCAAGGTCGTCCTCGCCGGCCTTGCCCCCTCGGTGAAGGAGGTCTTCGCGATCAGCGGCTTCCTCCAGATCCTCACGGTCTGCGAGAGTCGCGACGATGCGCTTGCAATGTGCGAGCAAGAGGCCTCGCGATAGGGCCTGGGCGCAGGGCGGCGCAGGGCCTGAACTGTCGGAGCCAAACCTGCCAGCGATCAACCTGGCCAAGCGCGCCGCTTGCTGCGCGCGAATGGATCGTCTGAGAACGGCACGTCAAGACCGTAGTCAGAGAGCCGCGCCACCCGTTCCTCATTCCGTCCATGGGCATTGTTCTCGACCTGCCCCTTCTCCCAGCCCGAGGCCGGCGTACAGGCGACGGGATCGACCAGGCAATGGCTGCACATCTGCTGGAAGCTGCGGTTATAGGCCCGCTCCTTCCGACGAAAATCGTCTCCACCGCTGTCTTCATGTTGACGTAGATGCTGCGCGTGCAGGCGCCCTTGAAGACGGCGAAGGCGCGGTCATGGGCGTCGAAGACCATCTCCTGGCTCTCGCGCGGATAGGCCCGCACGAATAGCATGTGGCGGGAACAGGGGCCACAGCGTCCAAAGCTCGCCCTGTTCGTGTCGCAGGACGACAAGGCCCTCGATGTGTCGCGGCTCATCGGTGGTGCTGTCGACCGACTCGGCCAGATCAACCCCACTGTTGAGCCATATCGGTCCGAACTCGAGAAGGACGGTGTGACAGTCCTTGATCTGACGGCGCTTAAGGGCGGCGATCCCCTCAATCACGGTAAATTCGCGGAGCGCCTCGAGGTCGTCCGCCTGCTCGGCCAACGGCTCGTGGCCGGGCAGGCTGTCGCGGAGACTACAATCGGTACTGGCAATCAGTTCGGGATCGTCGCGGCAGGGGCGGCCCAATCGGTGAAAGGCGCTGCGAGCCTCTTCAGTTTCCGATGAGGCTTATCCTTCGGAGGTGGGGCTCATAGTCAAAGTCCAGCCACACCCTGCCACTGGGCTGGCGTGGCCACGGGCCCAGGTCGCGTCGGCTCGGCCGGCGCTTACGCCTTTGTCGCGCCCGAATGAGACAATTCTCCATCGGCTGCGCTGGTGCATCCGGTGGCCACAGTCCCGCCGAAGCCTGTGGCCGCGATGACGATGATCGATCCGCCCTATCGAAGGGCGTGCGCTGATTGCCGTGACCGGCGCCTTCATTCGCCGCGTTTGACCCGCACCCATTCCCGCTTGAGAACCGCTTGCGCGACTCTTGTGATGTCGTGGCTGATGCCCTCGATGCGGCCCTCGATTTCGAGTCCCGGAGGCGGAGAGCGCAGCTGGTCGATCCCGTCCTTCATCAGGGCATTGAGTTGCTGATGGTCCTGTTCCAGCGGGTTGAGCATCAGCTCAATCTTGGAAACAGTCACCAGCACGTTCTCGACGCGCCTGAACATCTCGGGGTCCCGGGCGATGACGATCGCGGCCGGTTCCCCGAAGGTCTGGCGGATCATCCCCACGGCCAGGAACTGCGAGTTGAGGCTCGCCACGAGGTCGCGCATCGTCTCGATCCATTTCTGGCGATTGACCGACAGCACGTTCGCCTTGAACTGGATCCGGGCGATGCGCGTGTTGACGAACGGGCCCGCGATCGAGGCGATCATCGCCGTGCAGGCCACGACCAGGGTGATCCACTGCGGCTTGAGGTCCATGATTGCTGTCCAGAGTGAGGGTGCCTCGGCAAGCCTTTCGTCCCAAACGGAGCGTCCGGCTTGCGGGCGAGCGCGAGACAGGTCGTGCAGCCTGCGATCAGGATGGTGACAACGTGCAGCAGCAAGGTCGTCATCATGCTTGCCGCTCGTCCGGGAGGATCGGACCGACAATGCCCTGGCGGGTAAGGTCGTGCTGCCAGCGGACGCTGCAGTTGCGGAGAATATCCCCGACCAAGGCCGCGCATTCCGCTTCCGTCAGAAACGCCTGTCCGGGCACCAGAAGGCGTTCGATGACATGCGCGAGGCACTGCCGCGCGAAATCCTCTGCCGCGGCACGGCTGTTGTCGATCCGGATGCTGCCGGAAGCCGCCTGGAGATCGAGATAGGTCGCGATCTGCTCGATGGTCGGGCCGAGGCTGGCCCGCAGGAACTCTTCGCCCAATCGTGGAAAGTGACCGAGGGTGCCGATGATCAAACGGAGCGTGGTGACGGTCGTCGGATGGTTCAGGGTTTCGAGCACGGCGCCCCCGATCTGCCGCATGGCCGAGCACGCGTTCGGCTCATCCCGATCGATCGATGGCAAGGCCGCTGCGATCCTCGCTCCTTCCTCGGTGATTAGCGATCTGAACAGGGCGTCCTTGCTGCCGAAATGGTGGTGGAGCGACCGCTTCGAGACGGCGGCTTCCGCCGCAATCTGGTCGATGCTGGTGCCTCTGAAGCCATTCACGAGAAACACCTGGCGTGCTCCGTCCAGGATCTGCCGTCTCCCGATCGAACTCCTGAGATCATGGCGGCGGTGGTTGTCATTAGGCATGGGCATGTCGTCCTTTTCGGAGGCCAAGGAGTGGGTCCCGGCCGCAGGGGGCGTAGCGGCCGGGGCGATGCTCGGCGTTCAGGATCGGATGCAGCAAGAGTTCCGGGCCTATTCGCCGAGCAATCAATGCGGCGGGGTCTAGGCCGGCTCGTGCATTGGCTCCGCCGGTAGCCGTTCCGGCGCAGGCTGCGAGGGCGCCTCTATGCGGAACCAGGCCACGTAGAGCGCCGGCAGGAACAGCAGGGTCAGCAACGTGCCGACGATGATGCCGCCCATCATGGCGAAAGCCATGGGTCCCCAGAACACTTCGAACGCGATCGGGATCAGCGCCAGACTGGCCGCGGCCGCCGTCAGCAGGATCGGCCGCGTCCGGTGCATGGTGGCCTCGACCACGGCCTCCCACGGTGCCCGGCCCTCGCGCCGGAGATCCTCGATCTGCACGACCAGGATCACCGAGTTGCGGATGAGGATGCCGACCAGCGCCAGCACGCCCAGGATGGCCACGAAACCCATGGGAGCGCCGCCCGGCAGCATCGCCGCCACGACGCCGATCAGCCCGAGCGGGGCCGCGGCGACCACCAGGAACAGACGCGAGAAGCTCTGCATCTGGACCATCAGGATGGTCGCCATCAGGAACAGCATGAGCGGGACCACGGCCGCGATCGGCCCCTGGGACTTGGCGCTCTCCTCCACCGGCCCCGCCACGACGACCCCGTATCCGGCCGGAAGCGCCCGGACGAACTCCTGCACCTTGGGTTCGAGCTGCTGGGCGATCGTCGCCGGCTGGGTGGCATCGACGATGCTGCCCCGGACCGTGATGGTCGGCAGGCGGCTGCGGCGCCAGATCACCGGCTGTTCGAGCTCGTAGCGGAAGGTCGCGACCGCCGCCAACGGCACGGACTGGCCATTCTTGCCCGGCAACTGCAGGTTCTGCAGCGTCTCGATCGCTCCCCGCTCGGCGGCGCCGGCCCGGCTCAACACATCGACCAGGTAGATCGCGTCGCGCACCTGGGTGATGCTGGTGCCGCCAACCACGCCGTTGAGGAGGCCGGCGATGTCCTGCGAGGTCACACCGAGCTGGCGAGCCTTGTCCTGGAGCACGTCGACCTTCACCACCCGTGCGGGTTCGTTCCAGTTGAACCCGAGATCGCTGACCCGGGGATGCTCGCCGACGATGGCAGCGAGTTGCTGCGCCAGTTCCCTGACCTTGTGGATGTCGGGCCCGCTGAGTCGGTACTGGACCGGGCGCCCGGACGGAGGCCCCAGCGCCAGCAGGTCAGCGTAGACATCCAAGCCGGCAAACTCCTCCCGGCTCCAGGTCTTGATCTTGCCCCTGAGGCGCTCGCGGGCCGCGATGCTCTTGGTCACGATGACCATCTGGCCGTAATTGGGATTCGACGGCTGCGGATCGAAGGAGAGGATGAAGCGCACGGCGCTCTGGCCGACATAGGACGACCAGTGATCGACGTCGGGATCGCCGGCGAGCTTGGCCTCGAAGCGGTCCATCTGCGCCTTCGTCTCGGTGATCGAGGCGTTCTGCGGCAAGGTGAAGTCGACGAGGACCTCGTTGCGGTCCGAGGACGGGAAGAACTGCTGCTCGACGAACCGCATCCCGTAGAGCGAGACGGCGAACATCGCCACCGTCACGCCGATGGTCAGCCAGCGCCAGCGCATGGCGCCGACGAGGAGGTGCGAGAACGCCGTCATGAGGCGGCTCGGCTTGTCGTGATGCTTCTTCATCGTCTTCGGCAGCAGCGTCACGCCGAGCAGGGGCGCGAACAGCACCGCGACGATCCAGGACAGCAACAGCGAGGCCGCGATCACCACGAACAGCGTGAAGGTGTACTCGCCCGCGTTGCTGCTGTTGAGGCCAACCGGGATGAAGCTCGCGACGGTGACGAGCGTTCCGGTGAGCATCGGGAAGGCGGTGGAGGTGTAGACGGCCGTGGCGGCCTTCTTCAGCGTGTCGCCGGCCTCGAGCCGGGCTACCATCATCTCGACGGCGATCATCGCGTCGTCGACCAAGAGGCCGAGGGCGATGATGAGGGCGCCGAGCGAGATGCGCTGGAGCGAGATGCCGGTGTACTGCATCACCACGAAGGTCATGGCGAGCACGAGCGGGATCGAGAGTGCGACCACCAGGCCGGCCCGCATGCCGAGGCTGATGAAGCTGACCACCAGCACGATCGCCACGGCCTCGAACAGCGCCTTGGTGAAGCCGCCGACCGCCTCCTCGACCACGACGGGCTGATCGGCCACGAGATGCACGCCGACGCCGATCGGCAACTCGCCGGTGATCTTGCGCATCTGCTCGTGCAGCGCCTCGCCGAACGCAAGCAGGTTGGCGCCGGTCTTCATGCCGATGGCAAGCCCGATCGCCGGCTCGCCCTTGAACCGGAACAGCGCCTGCGGCGGGTCGACATAGCCGCGGCTGATGGTGGCGATGTCGCTGAGGCGGAAGAAGCGGTCGTTCACGCGCAGATTGAGGCCGCGCAGGTCCTCCTCCGAAGTGAACTGCCCGGTCACCCGGACGCTGATGCGCTCAGGGCCGGCCTCGATGACACCCGAGGGCGTGATCGCGTTCTGCGCCTGGAGCGTCTGGACGACCTCCTGCTGGCTGAGACCGAGGGCGGCCATTTCGCGCGTCGAGAATTCGAGGAAGATGACCTCGTCCTGGGCGCCGATCAGGTTGACCTTGCCGACATTCGGTACCGTGAGAACCTTGGCCCGCACGTCCTCGACATAGTCGCGCAGTTGCCGCTGGGTCAGGCCGTCCGCCGTGAACGCGTAGACATTGCCGAAGACGTCGCCGAAATCGTCGTTGAAGACGGGACCCACGACACCCTGCGGCAGCTCCCGCTTGATGTCGTTGACCATGTTGCGGACCTTCACCCAGACGCCCGGCACATCGCGGCTTTTGACCGTGTCCTTCAGGTTGACATAGATGACGCTCTGGCCCGCCGTGGTCTGGCTGCGGGTGTAGTCGAGCGAGTCGAGCTCTTCGAGCTTCTTCTCGATGCGGTCGCTGACCTGGCGGGCGGTGTCCTCGACCGTAGCGCCGGGCCATTGGGTGGCAATCACCATCGTCTTGATGGTGAACGACGGATCTTCCTCACGACCCAGACTGACATAGGCGAGGATGCCTGCGATGGCCGAGACGATCATAAAGTACCAGACGAGCGAACGGTGTTCGAGCGCCCAGTCGGACAGGTTGAAGCGGTTGGTCATTGGAATGCCCCGTCTGGGAGTTTGACTGATTGGCCAGGGGTCAGGCTGTTCACGCCGGCGATGACGACGCGCGAGCCGGCGGTGAGACCGTCGAGGATCCGAACGAAGGATCGCTCTCCCGCGGCAATCGTCACGTCCCGGGTCGACACCGTCCGGGTGGCCGGATCGACGACCCAGACCATGGTCTTGCCGTCCCGCTCCAACAGGGCCGTGGCCGGGAGCTCGATATCCGGCGAAACCTGCGTCGTGATCGTTGCGGTGATCGTCGTGCCCAAGCGAAAGCTCTTCGCCGGGCTGTCGAGCGTGATCCTGACCCGCCGCGTGCGGGTGGCGGCATCGGCTTGCGGGGCGATCTCCCGCACCGACCCGGCAGCCTGGACTGACGGATCGATTTGCAGGGCGATGTCGAAGCGGGCTTGCGGCTTGAGGTCCCGCCCGATGCTCTCGGGCAGGTCGACCACCGCCTCGCGGATATCCGGGCGGGCCACCGCGGCGACTGTCTGGCCCGGCTGAACCACCTGCCCGGGCTCGGCCGCAACACTGGTGACGACGCCGTCGAAGTCAGCGCGTAGCTCGGTGTAGCTGAGCTGCTCCTCGGCCTTGTCGAGATCCGCCCTGGCGCGGGTGACATCGGCCTGCGCAGACTGGTGCGCCTGCGTGGCGGCATCGAACTGCGCCTCGTTGGAAATGTGCTGCTGGAATAGCGTGCGCTGGCGAGCCTCCGTCGCGGCGGCGTTGTCGAGACGGGCGGTCGCGCTGGCCAGGTCGGCCTGGGCCGACCGCACCGCCAGCTCATAGGTGACGGGGTCGAGCCTGGCCAGCCGCTGGCCCTTCCTGACGACGTCGCCGACATCGACCTCGCGGCTGACAATGCGCCCGAGCACCCGGAAGCCGAGGTCGGAGGTGTAGCGAGGCTCGACGGTTCCGGCAAAGCCGACGGTCCGCACGGCCTGCGGGGCGACGGCAACGGTAAGAACGGGTCGGGGAGCCGGCGCCTTCGTGTGCTGCTCTTCCTTGCAGCCCGCGAGCAGAGCGACCGCCCCCAGCACGGTCAGGGATGTCAGGACGAGTTTCATTGGGCTGCTCCTTTGGCGACCGCGACGATCTGGTTGGGTCGCAGGAACTGCGTCCCGCCGGTCGCAACAATCTCGCCGGGCCGGAGCCCCTCCCGCACGAAAACCTTGCCGGTTCCGTAGCCTTCGACGGTGATCGGCTTCAGCAACACGGCCTTCGTCTGAGGATCGACGGTCCACACGGCCGGTCGGCCGTTTCCGCTGGACAACGCGCTCCACGGCACCACCACGAGATTGCGGGACTGCAACCGGCCCTCGCCGATGACGGAGGCACCGAGCGTCATCGCTGCCGGCGGCTGCGTGATCTCAATCTTGGCCCGGACAGTCCCCGTGGCCCTGTTCACGGTCGGCGAAACCTCCCGCACCGTACCCGTTGCCGTCACGGTCGAGTCGGCCACCAGCGTCAGCGCGATGGCGGGATCAGCAAGTTCGTGAGTGAAGACCGACTCGTTGACATTGAATACCGCATCGCGCGGCCCGTCCTGGGCGATCGAGAACACGGTCTGCGCCGCCTGCATGACCTGCCCGGTCTCGGCGCTGCGCGCCGTGATGACCCCGGCGACGCCCGCCCGCAGCACCGTATCGGATAGATGGTCGCGCGCCGTGCCGAGCCGGGCCCTCGCATCTGCGAGTGAAGCCTGCGCTGTGCGATAGGCTTCCTGGGCTTGGTCGTGCTCGCGCTGGGTCGTGAAACCTCGGGCGAGCAACGCCTTCTGGCGCTCGTAGCTGGAGGTCGCCTGGCGGAGCACAGCCTCGGCCGACGCCACGGCGGCTTCGGCGGCCGTGACCGTCGCCCGCTCCTGCTGAGGATCGAGCCTGGCCAGCACCTGCTCCGCCGTCACGTGGTCGCCGACATTGACCAGGCGCTCGGCGATGCGGCCCGCGACTCGGAAGGACAGGTCGCTCTCGACCCGTGCCCGGATCTCGCCGGTCAGCCGAATGGTTGGCGCATAGTCGGCGAGCGCGGCCGCCTCGACCTGCACGGCGACCGGCGGATTCTCCGGGCCTTTGGCCTGCTCCTGGCAGGCGGTGAGGCCCGTCACGGCAAGCATTGCCGTCCAGCAGACCGAACTGCGCGATCGACGACTGTATCCCATCACACGCCCCGTTTTCCTGTCGCGAGCCGCAGCTCATGGGGTGGGGATAGTCGTGCAAGTCGATATGATCCAATATATTGTTATTCGAATTATGATTGTTTAAAGATATCAATTATCGAGGTAGCGGACGCTGGACGACCGCCCTCGTCCGGCGATGCCGCCGGCGCGTCATGGCAGGTCTCGGTCGAAACGTCTCCGCCGGCCCTTCCCGCAGACATGGCAAAGCGGCCGGGAAGCGCTGATAAATGAGCGATAATTCCTGCTTCAATATATTATTGCAGCGGATTTGATTGAGAAATGATATCAATCTCAATATCTAATAACATCCCGCACCCAACCGCATTGGTCGCGATCCTCTGCCATTGCGGAGCTGAGAAGGGTGGCTTCAAGAATATGGTTTGGGAACTGGATCCATGGACCTGCGTCACCTCCGGTACTTCGTCGCGACGGCCGAAGAGCTGCATTTCGGCCGAGCCGCCGAGCGCCTCCATATCGCGCAGCCGGCTCTGAGCATTCAGATCAAGGCGCTGGAGGAGATGCTGGGCGTCCAACTCCTCAACCGAACGAACCGGGTGGTGACCCTGACCGAGGCTGGCCGGCTCTTCCTGAGGGAGGCGCGACGCACCCTTGAGCAGGCTCAGCATGCCGCGGTCGTGGCCCGCCGTGCCGGGCGCGGCGAGATCGGGCGGATTGAAATCGGATATTCTGCCGACGTCTCGTATTCTGGGGTACTGTCGAAAACCCTGCGGGAGTATCGGCGGCAGGTTCCCGATGTCGAACTCGGCTTGCATGAACTCCATCCGAGCAGCCAAATAGCCCAGTTGCTGGAGAACCGTATCCAAATCGGTGTTCTCGCCAGCTTCATCGGCACTCCTGCCTGGAAGCTGCCGGGGGAACTTGATGCGATCCGCCTGATGGAATGGCCAATACGGCTCGCACTTCCGGTCGACCATCCCCTGGCGCAGCGCACCCGGATTCCGCGCGAGGCGCTCGCCAATGAGCCCTTTATCCTTTATATCGGGTCCGACAACGAACTGGACCGCTCGTTCGTCCAGCTGGTCCTCGGTTTCGCCCCGCGCGTCGCGTATGAAGCTCAGAGCGGATTTTCGCTTGTGAGCCTGGTCGGCGCGGGATTGGGCGTGGCCATCGTGCCATCATCCGTCGTCTCAATCAGCGTTGGCGAGCAGGTGGCCTATCGGCCCATCGCGGGCAATAGCATCCAGTTCGGCACCGAAGTCGTGTTCCGCCGCGATGCCGACGACCCCGCCGTCGCCAAATTCCTGCAGATGGTACGTGCCGATCAGCTTTGATGCGCGGCCGAGCGATCGCCCCGCACGCGAGAAAACACCCGCCGCAACAATCACGGCGTGCTACCTGGCTCTGAGGCCGCGCGCTCTACAGCGCGCGTGCCGCCCGTGTGCGGGAGCACGCCGGCTTCAGGGCGAACCTCGGGACGCCTCTGGCCAATCGCGAACCCTCACCTCATCCCGAGGCGACGCTCCACGGTGGCGGCTTCCTCTCGCACGACAAACCCGGACGTGTGCTCGGGGGCATGCCTCGCCTTAGGAGGACCGCGCCGCGATCTCGGCCGGGCCCAGCGACGATCGTCTGAAGGCGGCGAGGGCCTTTGGATCATACATATCGATCGCGGCCAGGAGTTTCGGGCGCCTTTTCGTCAGCCGGTCGCGCCGGGATACCGTCAAGCGACTCGTCGACGGGCGTCGAGCCGAGATGGTGCGCAACATTGGCGTCGAACGCGGTGGTCGTCGCCTCGATGGCATCCAGAAAATTGTCGTCTGTATCGATATCGCGCACCACCCCCCGGTAGATGTCGCCTACGAGCGCGGTCTGCTGGGTGCGCGTCAGCGGCTGAGGCCCTTTTCTAGGGCCAAGAAGTACTGACCGAGCGCCTGCGCCGCCAAGCGAAAGCGCGTTTTTGCCGTCTCCGGGCCTTGGTCCTCAGCGATAAGACGAGCTTTTCGCCGATAATCACGCTGTGCTGCTCTCCCGCCACGGGGAGGTTGACGCGTCGGCCTTTGGCCGGCGCGCGAAGCGCCTTGGGCACCTTCACATTGAGATCGTAGGGACCCTGCTTGGTAGTGAAGGGTCGGGACATTGCGAGAGCCATGGTGTCAAACCGCCGTGTGAAAGCGGCTGCCATGCAACTCGTTGTCAATGCGTAACTCTTTCTCCTGCTGAGGAAGAAAGAGTGGTGCCCAGGAGAGGACTCGAACCTCCACCAAAGAGCGTTATACATTGAAAATAAACGTGTTTTTTGGTGTCCGGCAATGTCAGGTGTGAAAGCCAAGTGGCAATCACGGCACAGCTTGATTCCTAACATAATCGGGGCGGAAATCCAGCTTTGAGATGCCGTCGGAGCGGCTTGTTCAACGCTGTTGAATTTTGTTGAACATGATGTATGTTCAACCGAATCCAATTTTGTTGAACATTCATGGTCGCCATTACTCGTCACTCGCCGATCGCGCACTCGGCCTATCACGATCTCCTTCGCTCCTTGCGGGAGGAGACGGTATCGGGGCTGCGCGGGACACCAACTAGGGTGGAGCGCAATAAGCGGGTCTACTGGTACGACTCGTTTCGGGTCGGTTCTGAGGTCAAGAAGACATATCTCGGCGAGGACAGCCCTGAACTGCAGCAGCGGATTGCTCGCGCTGCGGACCTCAACAGCACGCTCGAAGAGCGACGCCGGCATCGCGCGCGACTGATCCGTATCCTGCGCGCCGAAGGCTTCCTCGGTGTCGACGCCGCTACCGGCAGTCTCCTCAACGCCATGGCGACGGCCGGGGTTTTCCGTCTCGGCGGTACGATTGTCGGGACACAAGCCTTCCGCCTCTATGAAGGTGAGTTGGGGGTGCGGTTCGCATTCGATGCGACGGCGCAGACCGGTGATATCGACATCGCAAGTTTCGAGCGATTGTCGCTGGCACTGGAGGATACGGTCTCCGAGCCGCTTCAGAAGGTCCTGGGCGATTTCTCGTTCGCGCCGATGCCGACGCTCGATCATCTCAAGACATGGCGCTGGAAGCAGACGCGCAATGACCTGCTGGTCGAGTTCCTGACCCCGTCCTTTGCCGAGACCGAGGAGCTCCGTCCCTTGGCCGCACTGGGCGTGCATGCGCAGTCGCTGCACTATCTCAACTACCTCATCGCCGAGCCGATCACGGCTGCGATCACGTATCGCAACGGGGTTCTGGTTCAGATTCCGCGGCCTGAGCGAATGGCTATCCACAAGCTCATCGTGGCGGACCGTCGGCGGGATGGGCCAGACAGTCTCAAAGCCCACAAGGACAGGCTGCAGGCGAGCTTCTTGATCGGGATCCTTGCCGAGGACAGGCCGGATGAACTGCATGATGCCTACGCCGATGCGATGAGCGTGGGTCCGCAGTGGCGTGACCGGATTGGTGCGACGCTCAACCGCCTACCAAATGTGGCGAAGCTGCTAGAGTAGGAATGCTAAGCCAGCTCCGCAACTGGCCTTTGTCGTTGAAGAAGTCGTCGTTGCCGAGGGGCAGTCGCCTTGGCAGAGGGCGGCGCGATGATGGGCGAGCGGCAGGTGGCGCAGGAGGCACTGCCCGTCACGCGAAGGCCGTGCTGTCGGTTCGAATGAACAAGAGCGACGAGAACGACGCCCGGGGTCTGGCCGAACTGGTTCGCGTCGGCTGGTATCGGGAGGTCAAGGTCAAGAGCGGCGAGAGCCAGGCAACCCGATCCCTGCTCGTTGCACGCTCGCGGCTTGTCGCCATCCGCGGCGATCTGGAAAACCAGATCCGTTCGATGCTGAAGGAGCTTGGGCTGCAGTTCAGCCGATCGATTGGTGCACAGTTCAGGCGAAAGGTCCTTGAGCTGATTGACGAGGATCATCCGCTCCGATCCGTGATCGGGGCGCTCCTCAGCGTCCATGAACAGGTCTGCGAGGAACAGGACAAGCTCGATCCTCAGGTCCGGCGTCTCGCCCATGACGACTGCACCACACGCCGGCTGATGACAGTTCCCGGCGTCGGCGTGGTGACGGCGCTGACCTACCGCCACACGATCGATGAAGCGTCTGTCAACGGCGGTCGGATTCCAGGCCATCGTGGCGGAGTAAAAGCAGGCCACTGGCGTTGGGGAGCGGCGGATATGGCAAGGGCCCCGATCGGGGCCCTTGCCATATCGCACTGCCGGTGTTGATCAGGCGATGATCTCCCCGGTTTCGGGATCGGCTTCGTCTGGGGTGGCCTGGTTTTGCTCCGCCGCGGCGGCGGCACGCCGGCGACCGGCGGATTGCCTGAGGCGGTAGCTGTCGCCGTTCATGGCGAGGATGCTGACGTGGTGGGTCAGGCGGTCGAGCAGCGCGCCGGTCAGCCGTTCCGATCCCAGGACGGACGTCCAGTCCTCGAAGGGCAGGTTCGAGGTGACGATGGTCGAGCCGCGCTCGTAGCGCTGCGAGAAGACCTCGAACAGGAGCTCGGCGCCGGTCGGTGACAGCGGCACATAACCAAGCTCGTCGACGATCAGCAGCTTGACCGCCTGCAACTCGCGCTGGAGCCGGAGCAGGCGCTTCTCGTCGCGGGCCTCGAGAAGCTGGTTGACCAGCGAAGCCGCCGTCGTGAAGGCGACGGAGAAGCCCTTCTGGCAAGCGGCCAGCCCGAGCGCGAGGGCGACATGGGTCTTGCCGGTGCCGCTGTTGCCGAGCGCGATGATGTTCTCCCGGCGCAGGATGTAGCCGCAGCGCGCCAGCTCCAGCACGAGCATCTTGTTCAGGCTCGGGATCGCCGTGAAGTCGAAGGTGTCGAAGCTCTTCACCGCTGGGAAGCGCGCCGCCCGGATCCGCCGCTCGACCGTGCGCCGCTCCCGGTCGATCAGTTCGAGCTCGACCAACCGTAGCAGGTAGCGGGGATGATCGACGCCGTCGCGGGAGCATTCCCGTGCCACCTTGTCGTACTCGCGCAGGACGGTTGGCAGCTTCAGTTGCTTGAGGTGGTGCGCCAGCAGAACCTGCGGCGTTCCCGCGGTCGTGCCCGCCGGCATCGTCTCTTTTGTCATGCCGCCGCTCCCGGCAGGAGCACGGCATAATCGGAGGCCGACGTCGTCTTCACCGCCGTTCTCGGCAGATGCGGATAGGCCGCGAGGTCGAGGCGCGGTGGGCGCCGTTCCAGCCGCGCCAGCGCGATCAGCTTCACCGCATCGAAGCCGATCGCACCGAGATGGATCGCCTCGCCGACGGCGAAGCTCACGATGTCGCGCGGCAGGGCCTCCATCAGCCGCAGCACCTGGATGAACTCGCGCTTGCCGCGATTGCCCATGCGCGCTTCCAGGAGATGGCGCAGGTGCTGGAAGGCCTCGGGCAGGTCCCAGCCCTGCAAGGCCGCCGCCTGGTCGAGGGCGTTCGGCTTCTCCTCGATTAGCGCCAGATAGTGCAGCGGATCGGAGACGAACACGCCCGTCCCGTAATTGCGGGGATGGCGGGCAATCTCCTCGCCCCGGCACAGGATCACGACCTCCTCGACGAAGCCCTTCACCACCACGTCCTGGAAGCCATAGTCCGTCGGGACCGAGTAGTCGTTCGACCGATATCGGACCAGCGCCGTCGACGAGACCCGCGCACCACGCTTCTCGCACGGCTCCAGCGGCACTGCCGGCAAAGGGCGCAAGACCCCGAGATCGGCAACAAGCCGTTCCCCGATCGTCTGGCCATGCCGGCCGGCCCGCTCGTCCTGTCGGCGGCGGCAGCGCTCGGCCAACATCGCGTTCAGTTCGGCGAAGCTCGCCGCCAAAGGGATCGGCGTCATGAAGTTCGAGCGGGCATACTTCACCAGCCCCTCGACCTTGCCCTTGTCGTTACCTTTGCCCGGGCGCCCGAACCGATCCCGGAACAGATAGTGGCTCACCAGCTCGGTGAAGGCCCGCGTCCGCTCGCGCCGGCCATCGCCGCAGATCTTCGCCACCGCAATGCGGGTGTTGTCATAGAGGATCGACAGCGGCACACCGCCGAAGAAGCCAAAAGCCGAGACGTGACCGTCCAGGAACGCTTCCGTCGTCTCGCGCGGATACGCCTTCACGAAGCAGGCATCCGACTGTGGCAGGTCCAGGCAGAAGAAGTGGATCTTCTGCCGCACGCCGCCGATCACCGCCAGCGCCTCGCCAAAATCCACCTGGGCGTGACCGGGCGGATGGGCCAGCGGAACGAAGGTCTCGCGGCCCCGCGCCCGGCAGAGCCGCACATGGTCCTTCACCACCGTGTAGCCGCCGGCAAAGCCGTGCTCGTCCCGCAGCCGCTCGAAGATCCGCTTCGCCGTATGGCGCTGCTTCACCGGAGACGCCCGGTCTCCGTCCAGGATCGCCTCAATCACCGGCAGCAGCGGACCGAGCTTCGGCTTCTCGACCGGCTTCGTGCGCGTGTAGCCCGGAGGGATCGAGAACCGGCACATCTTGGCGATCGTTTCGCGGCTCAGCCCGAACACGCGAGCCGCTTCCCGTCGGCTCTGCTTCTGATTGAAAACGAAATCGCGAACCGCCGCGTAGACCTCCACAGCGAACATCCCCGCCGACCCCGAAAGGGATCAGCCTATCCAGTGGACGACTTTTACGCCGCCCGCGCCCGCACAAACGCAGGCGCTTCACTGGATGGTTTTCTCACCGCCGTGCACACTGCCGGACGAGATCACCCGCAAACTGGTGCGGGAGATCGATCTGAACGAGGCGCGACTGGGCGTGGGATCATGATCGGCCGCGATATCGGATGGGTCTTGAATAGGCCTCGCTGTTCTTTTCCCAAGATCAATTGCCCCTCTGCTCGGCGTAGTCGTGCTTTGAGTTCTGCCGAGGGCGCTAGCTGGGCCAAAGATGCTTCGCGATAGCCGGGTCGCTGCTCTGAATGCCCTCGTGACGGTCTACGCAGCTACGACGCGTCAACGTGATCCGGATCGAGATCCAGCGAGCCGGCGTCGGCATCGCCCGAAGCTAGGCGACGCATCACCACCTTTTCGATTTCGCGCAGCCACAGCACCGAGCTCGCGACACCGATGCAGAGCAGCCAGTCGCTGATGCTCAAGGAGACTGTGGAGAACGCCTTCTGCAGAAACGGCGTGTAGATCACTGCGGCATGCAGTACCAGCGACAATCCGACCGAGAGCCAAAGCCAGCGGTTTCGGAACGGCCGCTGAAAGGCGCTGAGCTCGTCTGAGCGCGCATTGAAGACGTTGAAGAGCTGGAACATCACCAAGGTGGTGAACGCCATCGTCTGCCCGTACGCGATCGTACCCGAGCCCTCGATCAACCCGCCGGGAAGGGCTCCATCGAGGACGAGCAGCGTTCCAGTTGCCATGACGACGCCGAGAAAAACGATTCCCGCCCACATCCGGCCGGTCATTACCCCTTCGCCGAGCGGTCGCGGCGGCCGGCTCATAACGTCGTCGTCCGCAGGGTCGACGCCGATGGCGAGTGCAGGCGCGCCGTCGGTGACGAAATTGATCCAGAGAAGCTGGGTCGCCAGAAGCGGCAATGCAAGACCGTCGATGCCGGCTCCGCTGAGGCCGATCGTGCCGGCGAGGAGAATGCCAAAGAACATCGTCATGACTTCGCCGATGTTCGACGAGAGCAGGTAGCGCAGAAACTTCCGAATGTTGGCGAAGATCGCTCGCCCCTCTTCGACCGCGGCGACAATGGTCGCGAAATTGTCGTCCGCCAGAACCATGTCCGCTGCCTCCTTGGAGACGTTGGTGCCGGTGCCCCCCATCGCGATGCCTATGTCGGCTGCTTTCAGCGCTGGCGCATCGTTGACGCCGTCGCCGGTCATAGCGACCGTTTCTCCCGTCCGCTGAAGAGCCTGCACGATCCGCAGCTTGTGCTCGGGATTGACGCGCGCGTAGACGGAGACCTCTCTCACCGCACGGTCGAGCTCTTCGTCCGTCATGGCCTGGATTTCGGCGCCTGTAACCACCTGGTCGTCCATGGAAATGCCGAGCTCGCGCGCGATGACGCTCGCGGTCTTGGGATGGTCTCCCGTGATCATAAGGCAGCGGATACCCGCGGCCTTCGCACGCCCCACAGCTTCGCGCGCCTCGAGCCGCGGCGGATCGATCAGGCCGATCAGGCCGATGAAGACGAGCTCGCGCTCCATCTCCTCCTCGAACTGGCCGCCCTCGGAGAGCTTTGCCGGCAGCGAGCGGAAGGCGACGCCGAGCGTACGCAGCGCTTCTTGGGCGAGCGCTTCGTTGCTGATCATGATCTCGACCCGGCGCGCATCGGTGAGCGGCACAGCGTCCTCCCCAACGAGTTCGTGGGTGCAATGGACGAGCAACACGTCGGGAGCACCCTTGGTCACCAGGACGAGGCGTCCCGGCTGCTCCGCATCGCGGTGGATCGTGCTCATCAGCTTGCGTTCGGACGAGAATGGCACCTCCCCGACCCGACCGAAGCGCGCATCGAGCGTCTCCGTCAGCAGACCGGCCTTGCGCGCGGCGACGATGAGCGCCACCTCCGTCGGGTCGCCGTGCGCGACCCAGCCCTCCTCGCGCTCACTGAGCAACGCGTTGTTTGCACGCTCAGCGGCCGTCAGCGCGCGCAGGATCTCAAATTGAAGGAGGCCATCGGAAGGCTTCGCCTCGCGGAGCTCGACCTGGCCATTTGGCGCATATCCGGTTCCTGAGAGGTTGGCGCAGCCGCTCGCGGTTATGATCCGACGCACCGTCATCTCGTTCTTGGTCAGAGTGCCGGTCTTGTCCGAAGCAATGACGGTCGCGGAGCCTAGCGTCTCTACCGCGGAGAGGCGGCGAATGATCGCTCTGCTGCGCGCCATGCGCTGCATGCCGAGCGATAGGACGGCGGTGACGACCGCTGGCAGTCCTTCCGGCACCGCGGCCACTGCGAGCGCGACGCCAAGAAGCATCACGTCGACCGTGCGAGAAAAGCCGCGGACCTCCGACAAGAGGAGGATGGTTGCGATGACGGTAGCCGCGATCAGGACGACGGTCACCGCAAGCATCTTGCCGACGCGGCCAAGCTCCTTCTGCAACGGCGTCGCTTCGTCTGGGGCCTTCTCCAGCATGTCGCTGATACGACCCATCACCGTTCTCATGCCGGTCGCCGTGACGACGGCGCGGCCATGCCCGTAGATGGCAATGGTGCCGCTGAAGAGCATGTTGCGCTGGTCGCCGATCTCCGCCCTGTCGGGAATGGCGGCGATATCCTTGGATACGGGCAGGCTCTCGCCGGTGAGCGCAGCCTCCATCGTCTGCAGCGCGGCTGACTGAATCAGCCGGGCATCGGCGGGAATCGTATCCCCCTCGGCGATGAGGATGATGTCCCCCGGCACAAGGTCAGCGGAGGCGATGCTCGTTCGAGCCCCGTCGCGGATGACGTCCGAGCGCATGGCGGACAATTGGCGCAAAGCCGCCGCGGCGCGCTCCGCCCGGGCCTCCTGAATATAGCCCAGCAGCCCATTGAGAATGACGATGGCGAAGATGGCCAGAGCTTCGTAGGGAAGCTCAGCCTCCCCTTCGTACCACCAAACGGCCGCGGAGATCGTCGCGGCGGCGAGAAGGAGGAGCACCAAGGTGTCGGTAAACTGCGCAAGCAGCTTCAGCCATTCCGGTCGTGGCGGCGGTGCATCGAGCTCATTGGGACCATATTCCGTCAGGCGACGCTTTGCTTCGGCTTCGCTGAGGCCGAAGCTGGGGTCCGCGGCTGCAGCCGAGAGCGCGCCTTCGCACGTCTGCCGATACGGTTCGTCAGATTCGGAATTTGAGGCTGTGACGAGCATGCTCAGGAATGTGATTGATCGTCGATGAACAGCGACCACACCGCCAAGAACAGCGCTGCGATCAGCGGGCCGATGACAAAGCCGTTCATGCCGATAAGTGAAAGGCCGCCGACGGTTGAGACAAGGACGACGTAGTCCGGAAGACGCGTTCCCCTGCCGACCAGAAGTGGACGCACAAAATTGTCGACAGTGCTGATCACCAGCGTGCCGATTGCGAGGAGTATCACTCCTCTCATGTAGTCACCTGAGAGCAGCAAATATCCCGCGGCTGGCAGCCAGACCAGCGCCGCGCCCACCGCCGGCAATAAAGATAGGACCGCCATCAACACGCCCCACAGGATCGCTCCGTCGAGGCCCAGCGCCCAGAAGGCGATGCCGCCGATCCCGCCCTGCATTGCTGCAATAATGACGTTGCCTTGGATCGTCGCTTTCACGACGGACGCGAATTTGCTCAGGATGTGACCTGTGTGGCGCTTATCCAGGGGGCTCGCTCTATGAAGGATGGCCGTCAGGTCAGTTCCATCGCGAAAGAGGAAAAATAGAAGATACAGCATGATGCCGAGGCTTACGAAAAGCTCTGCCGTGTTCTGCCCGAAAGTTACGGCTCCTCCAGCGATCGTTTGAGTAGCTTGCAAGAGGAAGGAGGTCAGTCGCGCTTGGATCTCTGCGAGATTTCCCAAGTTCAGCATCGTCAGCGTATCGAGGACAAACGGAGGCATTTCGCGACGGATTCGCGCGAGCATCGCAGCGAGATCGAGCTCTTGCGAGCTGATCCGGCGATAGAAGCCGGCCGCCTCCTGCGCGAGCGACGCGAGGATCAGCGTGACTGGAACTACGACGATGCAAATGCAGACCGTTACGCTGAGCGCCGCCGCCAGATTATGGCGCCCCCCTAACCGTTCCAAAAGTCTTCGGTGCAGCGGGGTGAACAGGATCGCCAAAATGACGGCCCAGAGGACGGCGCCGTAGTAGGGGAGCAAAAGCCAGATGAACGCCGCCGTCACTATGACGACGACGGCCATGAAGCTGAGCGCTTCGATCGTCCTCCTGGGTATCATCCAGTGTTCGCCTCCATCGCCCCAAGCTCCTCTATCGCGAACCAAACGACATGACACGCGGCAGAAACGAAATATCGGAGTGAGACCGATGCGCATCCCCGACGACCTGGGCTCCAGGTCTTCCCGACGCGCGCAGAAGGTGGGAGGCGCGACGGACGCACCAGTCAAGCGACCACCTCCGATGCCTCGTCACTCTCAAGTGGAAGTCGCCGCCGTCTTGCTTTCGGGCAAGGCGCCTGCCTGGTTCATCGATCGATAACGGCGGCTGCCTTGATCGCTCTTGGTCGTGACCGGATCCCAAAGAGCCACGAACCGGTTCGGCAGGGCGTCCGGCGCGTCCATAAGGGGATATAGGCTGACGGCCAGCCCGCGGATTGATCCGCCCCCGCCGAGAGGTCCATTGCGATTGTTAGTGGACGGTTGGCCTCTGCGCCAGCGCGGGCGGCGTAGCTGGTCTGGTTTGCGCAGCCGCCCGTGCGGTCATGGCGGGGATGAAGACCTCCGGCGCGGGAGGCTTGTATCCGATCGAGCCATGTGGGCGCACGGTGTTGAAGTGCCGCCGCCAGCTTTCGACGATGATCTTCGCTTCCGCGAGGGTGTAGAAGATCTCGCCGTCGAGGAGTTCGTCGCGGAACCCAGGGGCTACTCCCCCTTACTTGCCGATCTTGGCGAGCTCGGCCTCGAGCTCCGGCATGATGGCGAAGAGGTCGCCGACGAGGCCGTAATCGGCGATCTGGAAGATCGGCGCTTCCTCGTCCTTGTTGATCGCGACGATGACCTTGGAGTCCTTCATGCCGGCGAGGTGCTGGATCGCGCCCGAGATGCCGACCGCGACATAAAGCTCCGGCGCCACGACCTTGCCGGTCTGGCCGACCTGCCAGTCGTTCGGGGCGTAGCCGGCATCGACCGCCGCGCGCGAGGCGCCCATGGCGGCCCCGAGCTTGTCGGCGACCGGCTCGATCACCTTGGTGAAGTTCTCGGCCGAGCCGAGCGCGCGCCCGCCCGAGACGATGATCTTGGCCGAAGCCAGCTCCGGACGATCGGACTTCGCGACCTCCTCGCCCTTGAAGGTCGAGAGGCCGGCATTCTCCGCCGCAGAGACCGCCTCGACCGGGGCCGAGCCGCCTTCGCCGGTCGCCTGGAAGGAGGCGGTACGGATCGTCAGGAGCTTCTTGGCGTCGGTCGCCTGCACCGTCTGGATCGCGTTGCCGGCATAGACCGGACGCTCGAAGGTGTCGGGCGAGATCACCTTGGTGACGTCCGAGACCTGCATCACGTCGAGTAGAGCGGCGACGCGCGGCAGCACGTTCTTGCCGGTGGTGGTCGAGGGCGCGACGACGGCGTCGTAGCCGGCCGCGAGCTTGACGATCAGGGCCGCCAGCGGCTCAGCCAGCGCGTGGCCGTAAGCGGCGTCATCCGCCAGCAGCACTTTCTCGACGCCGTCTAGCGAGGCTGCAGCCTCGGCCGCGGCCTTCGCGCCTTCACCGGCGACGAGGACGTGGACGGGCGCACCCAGCGCCCTGGCGGCGGTCAGGGCCTTGGCGGTGGCGTCCTTGACCGAGGCGTTGTCGTGTTCGGCGATCAGCAGCGTGGCCATCACAGCACTCCCGCTTCGTTCTTGAGCTTGGAGACGAGTTCGGCGACGGAGCCGACCTTCACGCCGGCGGAGCGGCCAGCCGGCTCGACCGTCTTCAGGACCTTCAGGCGCGGCGCGACATCGACGCCGAGCGCCTCGGCCGAGGTCTCATCGAGCGGCTTCTTCTTGGCCTTCATGATGTTGGGCAGCGAGGCGTAGCGCGGCTCGTTCAGGCGCAGATCGGTGGTGACGATCGCAGGCAGCTTGAGCGCCACGGTCTGAAGGCCGCCATCGACCTCACGGGTGACGTCGACCGAGCCGTCGCCAAGCGCGACCTTCGAGGCAAACGTGCCCTGCGGCCAGCCGAGCAGCGCCGCCAGCATCTGGCCGGTCTGGTTGCAGTCGTCGTCGATCGCCTGCTTGCCGAGGATGACAAGGCCCGGCGCCTCCTGCTCGACCACCTTCTTCAGGAGCTTGGCGACCGCCAGCGGCTCGACAGTGCCCTCGGCCTTGACGAGGATGCCGCGGTCGGCGCCCATCGCCAGCCCCGTCCGGATCGTCTCGGCCGCCTGCGCCGGGCCGATCGACACCACGATCACCTCGGTCGCCTTGCCGGCTTCCTTCAGACGCAGCGCCTCTTCGACCGCGATCTCGTCGAAGGGGTTCATCGACATCTTCACGTTGGAAAGCTCGACGCCAGAGCCATCCGCCTTCACACGGATCTTCACGTTGTAGTCGACAACCCGCTTCACGGACACCAGTATCTTCATCTGAATGCCTCAGTCCTGTTCGTCATCGCTTCCGACGTGCGGGCAGGGATCGCCCGTCTTGCCTGCGCCACCCCCCGCAGCGTCGAACGATACGACGCGGCTGAGATCATCGCGGATGATGGCTGCCGACGCCCACCGTCATCAGCTCTAGGGGGGCGATGAATTCCGGCGGAATCCCGCATCATCCCGCGATTCCGTCATCGAGCGGTACCGGCTGCGTCTCGTTCACGACGATCTCCCGAATGGCCGTCTTAAGGAGCTTGCCTGTCGCCGTATGGGGCAACTCCTTCACGATCACGACCTCGTCCGGGATGCTCCATTTCGGAATCTTGCCCGTATAGAGCTCGATCATGTCGTGCCGCGAGAAGCTGGCCTCCGGCTTGAGCTGCACCACGAGCACCGGGCGCTCGCCCCAGCGCTCGTCCGGCCGGGCGACGACGGCGGCTTCCTTGATGGCCGAATGAGCCTGGGCGATGTTCTCAAGCTCGATCGAGCTGATCCATTCGCCCCCGGATTTCACCACGTCCTTGGTGCGGTCGACGATCTGGACGAAGCCATCGGCATCCATGGTCACGACGTCGCCGGTGTTGAACCAGCCCTCGACCTCATGCGCCGGGCTGGCCGGGCTGTTGAAGTAGGCGGCGGCGATCCAGGGGCCGCGCACCAGCATGGAGCCAAAGCTCTTGCCATCGCGGGCAACCGGCCTGCCGGCGGCATCGTCGATGCGGAACTCCATGCCGAAGACGGGGCGTCCCTGCTTGGACTGCAGCATCAGCCTCTCCTCGGGCGAGAGCCCCTCGTGCTTCGCCGTCAGGGCCGCGGCGAGGCCGATCGGACTGGTTTCCGTCATGCCCCAGGCGTGGCGAACCATGACGCCCTTGCTCTGGAAACGGCTGATCATGATCGGCGGCGAGGCGGCCCCGCCGATCGCCACGCGCTTCAGGCTGGTGAAGGACCGTGCGTGCGCGTCCATCCAGTCGAGCAGCCCGAGCCAGACGGTCGGTACGCCGGCGGTGGCCGTCACCCCTTCCTGCTCGAACAGCTCATGCAGGCTCGCGCCATCGAGCTTCGGCCCCGGCATCACGAGCTTGGCGCCGACCATCGGGGCGGCGAAGGGCACGCCCCAGGCGTTGACGTGGAACATCGGCACGATGGGAGAAACCGAATCCAGGGACGAGAGTCCCAGCACGTCGGGCAGCGCGGCAGACATGGCATGCAGTACGCTGGAGCGATGGCTGTAGAGCACGCCCTTGGGCTCGCCGGTGGTGCCGGAGGTGTAGCACAGGCCGGAGGCGGTGTTCTCGTCGAACTCGGGCCACTCGTATTCGTCCGGCTCCCCCGCGATGAGCGTCTCGTAGCAGACGAGATTCGGGAGGATGTCCGACGTCGGCATATGCGCCTCGTCGGTCATGATGACGACGGCCTTCAGGGTCTTCAGCGTGTCGGCCAGCGCTTCGAGGATCGGCAGGAAGGACAGGTCGGAGAAGAGAACCCTGTCTCCGGCATGATCGATGATGTAGGCGATCTGCTCCCGGAAGAGGCGCGGATTGATCGTGTGGCAGACGAGGCCCGACCCGGAGACGCCGTAATACAGCTCCATGTGCCGATAGCCGTTCCAGGCCAGCGTTCCGACCCGGTCGCCCCGTTCGAGGCCGAGGCGCTCGAGCGCATTGGCGAGCTTCTTCGCCCGCCGTGAAAGCTCGGCATAGGTGTAGCGGTGGATCGGCCCCTCCACCGTGCGGGACACGATTTCCGTGTCACCGTGGTAGGCCGCCGCGTGTCGCAGGATCGACGACACCAGCAGCGGCGCATTCATCATCTGTCCAAGCATGTCATTATCCTCCCACGAATTTTCTTGATCAGAACAGGTCGGCTTCGAGCTCCATCAGGGAGCCCGGTCCATTGGCGAGTGCCGCCTCCAGGCCGATGGCCTGCGGCAGCACGCGTTCGGCGAAGAACCGCGCCGCCGCGAGCTTGCGGCGGTGCAGCGGCGTGTCTCCGACCGCCGCCTTCTCCGCCATCCGGGCCCACATCCAGCCGCAGGAGACGAGCGCGAAGAGGCGCAGATAGTCGGTTGCGGCAGCCCCGGCCGCCGTGGGCTCGTCACGCGCGGCGAGCAGGCTCTGCGTCGTGCGTTCGAGCCGGCCTAGCGCCTGCTCGCTCGCTTCGGCGATGGCACGAGCTGCTGGCGTCTGCGCTGCGGCCTGCAGATCGTGCCGGATGATCGAGAAGAAGCGCGAGGCCACCGCCCCGTCCGCCATCGGCAGCTTGCGGCTGACGAGGTCCATGGCCTGCACGCCATTGGTGCCTTCGTAGATCTGCGTGATGCGGGCATCGCGGACGAACTGCTCCATGCCCCACTCGCGAATGTAGCCATGGCCGCCGAAGACCTGCTGCGAGGTGACGGCCGTCTCGAAGCCGAAATCCGTGAAGGCCGCCTTGACCACCGGCGTGAGCAGGGCGACGAGTTCGTCGGCCTCCCGGCGCACGGCCGCGTCGGGGTGCCTGGCGGAAATGTCCATCTGCATCGCGGTCCAGATCGCCAGAGCCCGGCAGGCGTCGGAGATGCTGCGCCCCGTCAGGAGCATCTTGCGGACATCGGGGTGCTCGATGATCGCGACGGGCCCGCGGCTGCCATCGGGTGAGCGGCCCTGCAGGCGCTCGCGCGCATAGCCCGTGGCCTTCTGGGTGGCCGCCTCGGCGATGCCGAGCCCCTGGATGCCGACGAACAGGCGTTCGGCGTTCATCATCGTGAACATGGCATTGAGGCCGCGGCCGGGCTCGCCGACCAGCCAGCCGATCGCGCCGTCATAGTTCATTACGCAGGTTGGCTGGGCGTGGATGCCCATCTTGTGTTCGAGTGCGCCGACGGACATGCCGTTGCGCGCGCCGAGCGAGCCGTCTTCCCGGAGGAGGAATTTCGGCGCCAGGAACAGGCTGATGCCCTTGACCCCCTTAGGAGCGTCGGGGAGCCGGGCCAGGATCAGGTGGACGATGTTGCCGCCGAAGTCCTGATCGCCCGACGAGATGAAGATCTTCGTGCCCTTGATCCGGTAGGAGCCGTCGCCGACGGGCTCGGCCTTCGTGGTCAGGAGGCCGAGATCTGTGCCGGCCGAGGCTTCGGTGAGCGCCATCGCGCCGGTCCATTCCCCCGAGATCATCTTCGGCAGGTAGGTTGCCTTCAGTTCCGGGCTCGCATGGTGTGCGATCGCCTCCGCCGCGCCTCGGGTGAGCCCCGGAAAGAGGCCAAAGGACAGGTTCGCGGAGGACAGCATTTCGTCGAGGAGGATCTGCACGGCGCGCGGCAGGCCCTGGCCGCCATATTCCGGGTCTCCCGAAAGGCCGGCCCAGCCGGCCTCCACGAAGGCCTTGTAGGCCTCGGCGATACCCTTCGGCGTGGAGACGAGCCCGTTTTCGAGGCGGCAGCCCTCCTCGTCGCCCGGGCGGTTCAGCGGTTCGAGCACGCCTGCGCAGAACTTTCCGCCTTCGTCGAGGACCGAGACCGCAAGCTCGGCATTGACGTCTTCATAGCCGGGGAGGGCCTGCATCAGGTCGTCGAAGTCGAAGACCTCTTCGAGCAGGAAGGCAATATCGGCGACGGGCGGTGTGTAGGAGGCCATTGTTCCTGTCTTTCCCGTGTCAGTTGCGAAGCGGCTTGCCGGTCGCGAGCATGTGTTTCAGGCGGGCTATCGTTTCCGGCGTTCCGAGAAGGTCGATGAAGGCGCTCTTCTCCAGAGCGGTGACGTCGTCCTCGCCGAGGGGCTTCAGCGGATCGGCCGTGGCACCGCCGGTCAGGACCTCGATCAGGGCGCCACCCACTGCCCGGTCATGCGCGGTGGCGCGGCCGGCGATGGCCTCGCCATCCAGGATGTTGCGGATGGCAGAGGCTCCCGAGGGGCCGGCCAGGGCGAACTGCGGCTTGTCGGGCGGCACGTAGCCGGGCACGAGTTCCAGGGCCTTGCGCTTGGCGTCGGCGAGCAGGCGGTCACGGTTCATGGTGACGCCGTCGGTCGCCCGCAGGAAGCCGAGGCTGAGGGCCTCGAAAGCGCTCCCGGAGACTCTGGCCGGGGCGATCAGGTTGAAGGCGGCGATCGCGGGCGCCACCGGGCCATGGGGCGCGGCCGGCATGGCGTATTGCCTGATCAGCATTTCCTTGCAGCCGCCCCAGCCGGGAATGACGCCGATGCGCGTCTCGACCAGGCCGATTGACAGTTCGGCATGGGCCTGGACCGCGTCGCAATGGAGCAGAATCTCGCAGCCGCCGCCGAAGGCCAGCCCTGCCGGCGCGCCGACGACGGGAAACGGCGCATACTTGAGGGCCTTGAAGGCGGCGTGACCTCGGTCGATGAAGGGGCCTAGCGCCTCCGGGCCGCCCTTTTCGACGGTATCCAGGAACACGCGGAGATCGGCTCCCGCGCTGAAGAGCGCGGTATCGCTGCCGATCACGAGCGCCTTGAAGCGCACCTTCACCACCTCGATCGCAGCATGGATCGCACCGAGCAATGCGTCCGAGAAGGTGTTCATCTTGGTGCGGAATTCGAGGCAGGCCACGCCGTCGCCGAGATCCCACAACGCTGCGCAGCCGTAATCCGCGACCGGAGCCCCGGCGAGCGAGAGGTCGGCGATGGTGATCGCGCCTTCAGTCCGGTGGACAGGCCGCGTCGAGCCATCGGGCAGCAGGCACATGCGCCGGCCATCCGCGACCGAATAGAAGCCGCCCCTTTCGGCCGCGAGCGAGAGATAGGCGGGCACTGCAAGACCGTGTGCGGAAAGGCGCGACGCCAGCCAGCCGGCGCCGAGCCGGTCGATTAGTTCGAAGGGCCCCTCGCTCCAGCCGTAGCCGGCGCGCATGGCGTCGTCGACGGCATCTGGCCCGTCGGCGATCTCCGGCACCAGCGACGCGGCATAGGCCAGCGTCTTCGCCATGACGACCGCAGCATATCGTCCGCCGAGGCCGGAATGCTCCATCAGCGCGCGGGCGTCTCCCTTGGCCGCTTCGAGGCTTTCCGACGCCACGGGCTTGATCGGCCGATAGTCGCCGGTCGTGAGATCGGTGACGTCGCGGCTCTTGCGATCGGCGGAGAGGCGCACGAAGCCGGCGCCGCTTTTGCGTCCGATGCGGTTCTCCGCGATCATCCGGGCGATCAGCGGCGGCTCCGCGTCGTAGCCATGGATCGCGTCACTCGGCGGCAATGCGCCCTGCAGGCTGCGCATGACGAGAGGGATGAGGTCGATGCCGACCAGGTCGAGAAGGCCGAAGATGCCGGTCGAGGGAATGCCGAAAGGCTTGCTGATGACGGCATCGGCCTCTTCCACGTCGAGGCCGAGCCGGATCGCCTCGTTCTGGGCGGCCGCGATCCAGTAGTTGCCGATGCGATTGCCGATGAAGCCGGGCGTATCCCGGCAGGAGACGACCCGCTTGCCGAGCGCGCGGTCGCCGAAATCGCGGATCGCGGCGCCGGCTTCCGGCCGCGTCTTCGGTCCTTCGACCACCTCGAGCAGGCGCATGCGGCGCGGAGGGTTGAAGAAATGGGTGATCAGGAAATCGGCGGCGAAGCTGTCCGGCAAGCCGGCGGTCAGCGCGGAGAGGGGAATGGTCGAGGTATTCGAGGAGACGATCGAGCCCCGCTTACGCAGGGGCTCCAGGGCCTTGTAGAGCGCCTGCTTGACGTCCAGCCGCTCGGCGATCGCCTCCACGATCCAGTCGGCGTCGGCAGCGAGGCCGAGATCGTCGGAGGTCGAGCCCGTGACGATGCGGGATGCGAAGGCGGGGTCCATGAAGCCGCCCGCCTTGATCTGGCGCGCCACGCCTGCATCGGCGAGCGCCTTCTCCATGTCGAGCAGCACGACGCTGACGCCGGCATTGGCCAGATGAGCGGCGATGCCCGAGCCCATCACCCCCGCGCCGATGACGACGGCCTTGTTGATCGCCGTCATCACGCCGCCTCCAGAACCATGGCGATGCCCTGTCCGCCCCCGATGCACTGGGTGGCAAGCCCGTAGCGCCCGCCATCGCGCTTGAGCAGGCTCGCTGCCTTGCCGACCAGGCGCGCGCCGGTGGCGCCGAGCGGGTGGCCGAGCGCGATGGCGCCGCCGTCCCGGTTGAGGCTGGCCGGATCGATATCGAGATCGCGGCAGCAGGCGAGCACCTGCGCCGCGAAGGCCTCGTTCATCTCGACGACCGCGAGATCGGCCGTGGAGATGCCGGCTCGCTTCAGGGCCTTGCGGCTCGCCTCCACCGGGCCGATGCCCATGATTTCGGGGGCGCAACCGGAAATCGCATAGCTCGCCACGCGGGCAAGCGGCTTGAGCCCGTGCCGGGCGACGAAGTCGGCCGAACAGACGAGCGTTGCCGAGGCGCCGTCGGTGAGAGGCGAGGAATTGCCGGCCGTCACGGAACCATTGGCCTTGAAGGCCGTCTTCAACCCGGCGAGCTTCGCGGCATCCGTTTCCCGCGGGCAGCCATCGGTGGCGATATCGCCGACCGGGGCGATCTCGACAGCTAGCCTGCCGTCAGCCCGCGCCGCGAGCGCCTTCCGCTGGCTTTCGAGCGAATAGGCATCCTGCTCCTCGCGGGAGAGCCCGTAGCGATCCGCGAGGTTTTCCGCCGTCAGGCCCATGTTGAGGAAGGCGAGCCGCTGGGCCTCCGTCCAGCCGGGATTGGGCAGCGGGTTGAACCCCATCATCGGTACGCGGCTCATGGATTCGACGCCGCCCGCGACGAAGGCGTCACCGGCTCCCATAGCGATCGCGCCGGCGGCCATCTGGATCGCCTGCATGGACGAGCCGCACCAGCGGTTGACCGTGGACCCGCCGACCGATTGCGGCAGGCCTGCGATCAGCGCGGCGCAGCGGGCGATGTTGAGGCCCTGCTCGCCTTCGGGAAAGGCGCAGCCGAGGTTGACGTCCTCGATCTCCCCGGCCGGGACATTCGCCCGGTTGACGAGTGCCGCGATGACGCCCGCCACGAGGTCGTCCGGGCGAACCGAGGCGATGGCCCCCCTGTAGGCCGGCGTGAACGGCGTGCGCAGATAGTCGACGATATAGGCTTCCGCCATGAGGGCGCTCCTTCAGGTATCCAGTCACAATGTCGGGCAAACCGGGCCGCCAGCGCCCTCTGGCCGCACCCGGGTCATGGTGGGGAAGGGGAGGCGAGCCGACGAAGCAGCCGCGCGCTCCCCTGCGAGCCGGCCCGCAGACGACACGTCCGGCTTGTCGGGACCGACGGAGGTCCCGGCTCCGGCGGTCGCCGTGGCGAACTCCACCGATTCACGCACCTGGATCGCAGCCTGCACGCAAGGAGTCTCCTCCACCTTTGATCGCGCTTGTATCAAACGGTTGATACAATGCTCAAGCGCGACTTTATCGGCACGACAAAAGTCTGATCCGATGGGGGTGTCTCTGGCTCCGATGACGCCGGAACCGACGCTGCCATGAATGCAGACATGAATGCAGACACTGGTGTGCGAAAGGGGCGCGTCGCTTTACAAGCGCGACCCGCGATGCTTGCACTCGCAGCGATGCGGGCGATCCGGGGAATGCGGAGGCCCGGACCAAGGGGCGATGGAATGGCGGCGAATGAAACTTCCTCGCGAAGGCGATCGGTGCTGACCGGCGCGCTTGCGAGCGATCTGTTCAAGGACGAGATCAACGAGCGCCATCGGGAGATCCTGGAGGCCGCGGCTGTGCTCTTCGCCGAGCGCGGCTATGCCGCCACGTCGGTAAGGGACATTGGCGAGCGTGTCGGCCTGCTCGGCGGCTCGCTCTATCACTACATCAAGTCGAAGGAGGCGCTGTTCGTGAAGATCCACGACATCGCGCTTCAGGTCGCCGAGGACCGGATACGCTCGGTGATCGCCAAGGCCGAAGGTCCCTGGGAGCGGCTCTCCGCGGCCGCCACGACCATGCTCGAGATCCAGCTCGATCCGAATTCGATCACCATGCCGCTGATGAGCGACTTCCAGTCCGTTCCGCCAGCCGTCCGCGAGCGCCTCGTGGCGAAGCGCGATGCCTTCGAGCGGATCTTCGTCCAGTTGGTCGACGATCTGCCGCTTGCGCCGAACCTGGACCGCAAGATCTATCGCCTGTTGCTGCTGACGCTCCTGAACAATGTCGGCTCCTGGTATCGGCAGGGTGGCCAGACTCCGGCGGAAATCGCCCGGCAGATCATGGCGATCTTCCACCACGATGACTGCAACGGGCAATGATGAATTTTCTGCCGGCGGTGGCCATGGCGACGCGGAGCAGTCTGATCGACCGGACAGCCCGACGCTCAAGTTGCCGCGGGAACGCGGCATGACCGCCGCACGAGATGTTACGGAGCGAAGCCACATGCCGGCCTTCGAGGCGAAGGTGTTCGGCATGCGGTCACAGTGTCGGCGTTGGACTGACGGTCACACCAGTTCGGCGAGATCGGCGGCATCGAACCCCCGCAAATCCTGCGTCTGGTGAGAGCCGACCTTTCGCACCCACTGTGCATCCGAGATCAGCGCGCGGCTCACGGCGATCAGGTCGAATTCCTCACGTTCGAGCCGCTCTTTGAGGTCGCCGAGCCCAGCAGCGCTCGATCCTTAGGCGCCGAAGAAGTCGGAGGCGAGGCCGACCGATCCGACGCTAATCGTTGCCGCCCCCGGCAGCTTCTTTGCCCAACCGGCGCAGTTCAGACCCGTTTCACCGTCGATCTCCGGAAACTCCAGTTGAAGCCTGGCAAGCGTGAGCAGAACGTCGTCCGCCGCGTCCTGGATACCGAAACTGACAACGATGAGGTCCGGCATTGCATGGTCCTTTCGAGTGGCCGGCATGCGTGTGACATGCGCGGAGAAATTCGGGCTTCCAATGAGCGTGCGGGCAGGAGCATGCTCCAGAATGGAGCGGCACAGCGCCCTGGCTGGCTGGTTCGTCTCAGGGCTTTCGGGCGGCCAAGAGCCTGCGAAGCGCACCGAGGATGCTGACGCCGAGCGCCAGGCTGCTTCCGAGACTCTCAAAGCGATAACCGGCGGCGTTGACCATCTGGACCACGCCCTGCGTCTCAGCCGTGATCGTCTCAAGCGCCGCCGCCTCCATTTCCGCCAGTGCTTCGAGCTCCGGAGATTGCGGTTCGCGCAACGTATAGGCCAGCAGAAGGAGAGCCACGGCAAGGTAGAGCGCGGCCACTGCTAGCGCCGCGTTGATGTCGCCGAACGGAGCCCTGATCGCAAGGAACAGCGCGTAGGTGGCCAGCCCAGCGGTAACGGTGAAGGCGGCGACCGCGAGTGCCCCTGCGATGGCGCGCCGGATCAATTGCCGAAGCAGAACTTGACGACGCAGCAAGGCCACGCGACCATACAGTTTTGCGGAATTGAGAGTGGACATTGTTGACCTTTCTGGCGGTCATGGAGACGGCTAGCGAAACTGGCGACCGATAACGACGCCGGCCGCGAGACCAAGCCCGAGCGCCGCGAGTGCCGTCAGACGCGGGAAACGGTCGAGCTCGTCGGCGAACTCGTCGAGGGTATCGATGACCGCTTTGAGGAAAGTGTCGACGTCGATCCCGTCATGAGGGATGTCCGGGCTAGGAGGCGGCGACGCAGGCTGTCTCTCCGCGTCTGCATTCCTTGCCGACTCCCTGCGGGCATGAGCATCGAGTTGCGCACGGAGGCTCTGGATTTCGCTCATGAGACTCATCGCCTTCTCCTTGACACTTGCCGGAGCCGGAAGACGGAGCGTCGTCATTCCGCCTCCGGCCCATAGGGGGCTACTTCGTAGCGTCCTCTATGGTTTGCGGATCGAAGCATAGGCGTCGAAGAAGAGATTCTGCGCATCCGCATAGCCCTTCTTCGTCTTTCCCCACGCCTCGGCGGATGCATCCTCAAGACGGGCGATCCGGGCTTTCGCCTTGTCCACCTGAGCGTTCAACGCAGCGATCCGGGCGTCTACCGCCGCCCGCTGGTCGGCCGCCAGCTTGGACGCCTTGCTGCGCAGTTCGTCGATCGAACTCCGCCACGCCTTCTGGTGCGCGTCAAGTTCGGCCTCCAGTATCGCCCGGCGGGTGGCCAGATCGACCTTCGCCGCTTCGAGATACCGATCCCGAGCAGCCTGGAAGGCGGTCCAACCGTCATCCAGCGATTTCTGCGCCGCGGCGACCTGCGCATCCGTCCAGGTCTTGGCGTTGGCCGCAGCCTCTTCAGCCTGGGCACGGTACGCGTCGCGTCGATCGCGGAGATCCACGCGCTGACCGACCGCGACTGCCGACCCATCGCGTTCCTGCTGGCCGGCGGCCAGATCGCCGATTGCACGGCGGGCTCGGTCCTATTGGAGCAGATCCCGGCCGCCCGCATCCTGAATGGCGACAAGGGCTACGACAGCAATGCCATCCGCCGGCAGGTCGAGGAGAAAGGCGCGATGCCGAACATCCCACCCAAGGCGAACCGGCGCTGGAAGAACTGCTTTTCACCCGTGCTCTACCGCGATCGGAACGCCATCGAACGCATGTTCTGCCGCCTCAAGGACTTCCGCCGCGTCGCCAGCGATATGACCGCCTGGCCATCAACTTCCTCGCAGCCGTCTGCATTGCTGCAACCGTCTGCTACTGGTTATGAGTCCGGACCCTAGCACTACTTTGGCAGATTTTTAGAGTTGAGCCGTCGGCGGCAGTGCGGACATTGTGTTGGCGGTGGCCGTTCGAGCTTGGCGATGATGGTCGCCCGGATCGCTGGCAGGGTCGGCTGCGGTGGCGGGCCCTGGATTCTTTTTTTCCCGCTTCGCCTGTTTGAGGCGACGGGATTGGAGGAAGGCGTAGGCGATCATGGTCATGAGCGCGTGCCGGTGCAGCCCGGTCCATGATCGTCCCTCGAAGTGATCGAGCCCGAGTTCCTCCTTCAGTTGCTGATGCGCCTGCTCGCAGATCCAGCGCGCCTTGATGGCGCCGGCCAGACGCTTGAGCGAGGCGCCGGCGGGCAGGTTCGAGAGATAATATTTGCGCTCTCCATTCGAGCGATGTTCGCCGATCAGCCAGGCCTCCTCTCCTGGCAGATGCTGCTGCCCCATATTGCCGATCCTCTGGGGCGGGCCATCGGCCACCTTGATCCGCACGGCGGCGAAGCGGGCCTTGAGTGGGCCCTTGGTGCCACGCCGCCAGCTCAGCGTGCGCCAGGGCGCCGTCGCCAGCGTCTTCTCCGCCGAGACCGACTTCGCGTCGGGCACATGGTTCTTGCGCGGGCGGCCGCGCCCGGCGACGGGAAAGATGAGGGCCACATCGACCGGGTAGACCTTCTGGCGCGCCCCAATGCCGACGGCCCAGGTGAGGCCACGCTCGCTCAGCCCCTGCCGGAATGGCGCGGAGAGGCCATAACCGGCATTGGCCAGCACACAACCGAAGCGCAGGCCGGCCGTGCGCGCCCGGTCGATCTCGGCGAGCGCGATCTCGGGCTTGGTCCGATAGTCTCCATGACCGTCCGGCACGCCGGCCCGGGCCAGTCGTGTGGGATCGCTCGTCCCGCTCTCGGGCAGGAACAACCGCAACCCCACCATGGCGGGGACTTCACCGGAAGCCAGCGTCAGCGACACCAGGGGCTGGCAGTTGGCGTTCTTGCCCAAGGCCGAGTCGTATTGCGGCGCAACAGCGACCGAGCGCTCGCCCTTCTTCGGAAGGGCCGTGTCGTCGACGATCAGCCAGGCCTCGCTGCCGCCGACCATCCTGTCAGCCTCGGCGAGCAGGACCTTTTCCAACGGCGCCGCGTCCCAAACACCGTCGGCGATGAAGTGATGAAGCTGGTCGTAGCCGACGCCACCGTCCCGCGCCGCCATCGGCTGGATGCTCTTGCGGTCTCCGGCACCGATCAGCCCCACAACATAGCCCGGGCACATCCGCGCCCGCACCTTGTGCCGCAGAGCTGCGAGAAAGGGCGAAAGCCAAACATCGAGATCGGACTTCCAGTTCTTCTCCATGGCCGGCCCTCCACAAAGCCGACCACCCATGAATCACGCAAACTCCGCCTGGGAAATCCCAAAAATGCCAGCCGTCCTAAAAATCTGCCAAAGTAGTGCTAGCAGCAGGAACTCGACCGTTGGGGCGCGATCAAGCGCCTGCGCGACCCGTTATGCGGAGAGCCTAAATTGATCCAGAGCCTAAACGTAGCCGAGCCAGCGCCAGTAGGTGACGGAGAGCAGAAAGAACACCGCCAGCGAGGCAATGGTGATCACGATGCCGGTGCGGGTGAAATCCTTAGCCTCGAAGGTGTCGGTGCCGTAGGCAACCATGTTCTGGGGCGAGTTGACGACCAGGATGAAGCCGAAGCTGACGACGAACTGCAGCAGCATGGTCATGCCGACGACGTTGAGCTTGTTGCCGCCGACGCCCTGGAGCATCGCGATGACGATCGGGATCATCGAGGAGGCGAGCGCCGTCGCGCTGGCGAAGCCGAGATGGATCACGGTCAGGAACAGGGCCAGGACCCCGAGGATCACGAGCGGGCTGGCGCTACCTAGCCCGAACCAAGCCACGACATGATTGGCGAGCCAGGTCGCGCCACCGGTCGTCAGCAGAGCGGTGCCGAGGCTGATGCCGACGCCGAACATGATCACGGTACCCCAAGGAATGCGCGGCTGCGCCTCCTTCCAGGTCATGATGCCGATCCCCGGCAGGAACATCAGCGCGACTGCCGCGACGGTCGTCGAGGAGGTGTCGAAGCGGTGCAGCACGCCCTCCGTCGACCACAGCGCCAGGAGGGCCAGCGAGATCGCAAGCAGCTTCTTCTCGGAGGACTTCATCGGGCCGAGCTCGTCCAGCGACACGCGGATCGCTTCGCGGCCACCTACGACCTCCTTGACCTCGACCGGCATCATGCGGGTCATGATGAAATACATCACGACCGTCATGATGACGGCGAACGGCGCCGCGGCGACGAACCATTCGAGCCAGGTGATGGTGTAGTGCAGCGTCCGCTCGACGAAGCCGACGGCCACCATGTTCTGGGCCGCCGCCGTCTTGATGCCGATGTTCCAGATGCTCGCGGTGTTGACCGTCGTGATCATCAGCATGCCGGCGAAGGCGCCCCGGCGCTCGACGCCGAACACCGTGATGATGCCGAGCATGATCGGCACGATGCAGGCCACGCGCGCCGTCGTCGACGGCACCAGGAAGGCCATCACGATGCCGACGATGATGGCGCCAATCACCACCTGCTTCGTCTCTGTGCCGACCCGTGCCAGGATGACCAGGGCGATGCGCCTGTCGAGCCCGGTGATCGTCATGGCGGCGGCGAGGAAGAGCGCCGCCGCGACCAGCACCAGCGCGCTGTTGGCGAAGCCGCCGAAGGCGATGCCGAGGCCGGCGCTGGTGCCGATCGGCACGCTCGGCTGCGTAAGCGACGGCGACAGGCCCAGGAGGAAGGCCATCAGTGCCGCGATGAAGAGCGCCGACACGGCATAGTCGAGCACCTCCGTCATCCACACGATGACGGCGAAGACGAGAACACCGAGCATCCGCTGGCCGGCGACGGACAGCCCCTCGGGCGTCGGCGCCAGCACCACTGCGACGAGGGCGATGAGTGCCAGGCACAGGGACCAGTTGGTGCGCAGCCAGGATGGCGCGACGGGAGGGGAAACGCTCCGGCCCTTGGCCGTGTCCGGGCCAACCATGTGAACCATTGGATTCTCCTGTCGTCCGACGCGCCGCGCTCTCCGTGCCGCGATAGGAGCGCGATACCATTGATCGACATCAAAACGACGACGCGTAGGATAATCAACAAGGTGCTCCGTGCGCGCATCCCGCGCGGTCGTTAGCCGCCACACGGCAGCGCAATTCCCAGAGGCTCGGTCGGCGAAGCTCGTTCGGCGACCTTCAACGCTTAGGTCCCGAGTCGGCGAACAGCTAAGGAGCCGGCCTGCTGCGCTTTGTGCAGATGGCTGGCGTGATGGTTCTTGAGGTGATCACGCGCGATCGGCTGAATCGCCGAATGTCCCGCAACGACGTCGACCTTGATGTGCGGAATGCCCTCACCAACCCTCTTCCCTCGAATGGTGAGCGTCCACTTGCCCATTCCAAGCCGGATGAATGTGGGTGTAGCGTGAAGAAACTCGCCGGCTGTACTGCGGCTTGGAATTGCGGGATTTGATATGAGCGACGGCGAGCATGCCTTCCCTTACGCCAACACGACCAATGTCGTCATTGCCGCACCTGACCCTGATTGGGTGCCGCTGCGCCTAGGGCCATTTTATTTCCAGCACGGTTTTGATCTTGATCAGTGGTACGATCTCGATCCGAACATCACGATGATGGATTTCGACGCCGCATTCCCTGGCACGTTGCTGTTCGATGCTGAGGAGGGCGTGTTCCTCGTCAAGCCAACCAGTGGCCATCGGTTTCTCGAGATCGACCCGAACAGCACGGTCGCAGAAATGGTCCCTGCGTTGACCAGCGGCACCGGCGCTGACGCCGCGGCTTCCGTGCACGCCGCCGAGGAGATCAAAACGGCATGGCAGACGCTCAAGACATGGTTTGAGAATGCGGTGACGGTCGGCAGCTGCGCCATCGTCGCACGTGTGCAGCATGCTTGGGGCGACTTCGCCGTGCTGCCGCTCGACGTCTGGCGATCCTTCGATGTGATAGACCGGGATCGAGGAATTGCGCGCTCGCCGGCGGGGGAGTTTCTGTTCTCCATCCATGCGGCAAAACTTGGCACGAGTATCGCTCCCCAGCCTGTCGACCATGACTCGGTCAACCAGCTGATATCAGGGATGTCTCGAAAACTTGGGCAGATAAATGCGCTAAGGTGGCAGCTAAGGCAGCATTTGTCAGGCGTTTTGAAGGATAGCCTTGTTTCGCAGCACCAAAGTTATCTTAGCGAGCTTAAGAGTGAAACGGGAAAGACACACGCAGCGAGCCTCAAGACATTTTCAAGATCTCGCAAGAAGCTAATCGAAATACTGGAGAGCGACCGCTCAGAAGCTGATCTCAGAGCTATCCTGCTTAAATTGGCCTAACGCAGCACGATGCGTGCCGGCCGCGCGGTGCCTTTCGCGTCATTCGCTCGTGGGCGGTCCCAGCTCTTCGCGCCGGTCGGATTGCCGCGGCGCGGGACGATCGTTCAGCTACGCAGAGGGCCTCCCTGACCCCACCTTGGCTCCCGCTAACCAGGGGCTTCGTTCAGCGGCTGTCGGCTCCGTACGGACCGCACGTCGCATCAGGCCTCCGGGCAGCTGGTCTTCTCGTCCTCCTTCAAATCGTGAGCGATGCAGAGAGGGCAGGGGAATTGCCCGCACATGGCATCTGTCAGTCGTCGCGGCTTCGAACCGGTGGCGCGCCCCGCCCAGCGGATACTTTCGCCTCCCGGCTAGAACGTCTCGATCCCATGACGAGCAGAGGCATTCGAAGCCAGGCCGTGTTGCGAGAGCGGGTCGGGGCCGCTGCGGCACTGCAAGGCCTTTTGTCGTCAATGCCCGTCAAGGCACAAGCTTGGCCAACGAACTGTCCCAACTTGTCCGTTGTTTCGGCTCGATCGCTCGGCGATCTTGAACCCGTCACCGGCCCCAGGCCAACCGGCAACGACGCGACCGACTATGCCCTGATCACCAGATGATCACGTGGCGAGGACGTCGCGCCGCGGCCTTCCAGAACTGAGGCTATTCCGCACACAGGATCGTCTGGCGACGAAAATCGCCCGGCGAAACAGCTGCTTACGTCCCCAGCTCCGGGTATCGAAGGACAAATCATGAACATTGCTGTCTACGTGGTCGATCGCGAAGGCGTCGGCCAGGGTGTGATCCAGGCTCAGGTCGAGCACGCGCTGAAGTCCCTCATCCGCAAAGGCGTCTCGGTCGGACAGGCGCTCGTCTATGTCGAGCGCGAGGACAGCGTCCCGGCGGTGCGGCGTCCGCGGCTCACTGTGCTGACGGAGGACGCCGCTCGCGGCGGCTTCGATCGCGTGGTGATCAGCACTCTGCGCGATTTCGGCCCCGATCCGGAGGAGCAGAGCGAGATCGTCACGCGACTTCGCCGTCTCGGCGTCCACGTCGAGATCGCTCCTCACAGCGGCGGATCGTCGACGCGCCGTCATCGTCACTGAGTGCCGGGCCGGCCGGGGCAGCGGAGACCGACGCGTGCCGCCAGCGTCGCAAGGATGCTGCCCTTATCGAGCGCAGCAGAACCGGCGCGAGGCGAGAGGTCGGGTGGGAAGAGGCGGGATATCCCCCGGAGAAAAGGAACCTGACAATGGATCAAATGGACGGTTATGAACAGCTCCAGCTGATCGACATTTTCACGGAAGAACTCTCCCTCTGGCGTGGAGCAACCTTCGTGGAAGGATCAGCAAACAATGCGAACTCTTTATGGGCCGGTTTTGCCAGGTCGGCAGAGGAGGCGGAACGTTACACGAAGCAGGCGGCTGAAAATGCGCTTGGTGTCATCGAATACGCGACCAGGCAGCCTCGAAACGAGCGCGATTCATTCTCGCATGTGATGGTCGAGTGGGCCGACAGCTCCTGCGTGCGGCCGCCGATGATCTACCTGCTCAAAGATACTGTCCACTGGCCTCACGAGATGCTGGTCAAGGGCAGGCCCTTCTTTCGATCAAGCGAGGTGACCGCAGGGGGCAGGTTTGATCGGCAAGTGGCAGCAGTCAGGGCGATCCCCGAAGCGTTTGCCAACGCCCAGATCGAATCCGTCATTCGGGCAGATCCGGAAGTGCGCATGGCGCTTGCTGAAAGCCAGGCGGTGTATGCGCAATGGATGGCGGGATTTTCACCAGATGGGAACCCGGCACTCGCAAGCTCGGCGCGCGCCGCCTTTGGGATCTGGCGCGAACGCGACGATACGCCGATCGAAATCGCGGAGCCTACCGCCCAGGCGATCCTGTGCATCTTGCTCCGAACCCGGAATTTCGGGCGGCGGTACGCGTATGTCGATCACTCTGCCACGCTGACCCTGCGCCCGAGCAGTTCGGCCACGCTGCGTGCGGCGGATCGCATCGCGTCCGAGCGCCGGTGGCTGAACCATCGCAAGGCGATCCAGTACCTGCGCAGGATCGGACTGAACGATCTCGCCTTGGCGGTCATCGCCCAAGCCAACGCCGCGGTTCGATCGTCATGACCGCGATGGCGTCGCCCGGCGCAACGCGACCAAACCCGTGGGACAGCCGTTCCGGCGCACTCAGCCTGCCCGGCCGGCTCGGGTCGTCCTCCCATGGGCTAGCCCGTGCGACCTGCGTCGAAGCCGGCAGCCCCTGTGCCACTTGCGTCCCCGACAGTCGATCGGGGAGCGCCGAACATGTGTGGATCCCATGATCAGCATCCCGGACGATCACTCCGCATTCATCCGATCCCTGCTGGCGGGCGATCAGGAGACCTTCGCGATTCCGGCCGATTTCGACTGGATCATCGGCGTGTATCCGGGGTGGCGGAACGACACCTTCGGTCGCGGCGATTTCGGACCGCTCGCTCCTGAGCCGATCACAGCAGCCGGCACGGCCGTGCTTGGCGACGCGGGCGGCCTCCGGGAGATCACCCTGCGCGGGAAGTCCTCCCTGACGGCCTTGTTCCGCTTCGCTGGCGCTGCGGAGTCCGACTGCGCGGCCGCGATCCGGGCGCGGGAGGCGGCGGCCATCGCGCTCAGCGTGCTTGGCCATCCAGCCGATGAGGCGACGCGTCCTGTCCGGGCGATCGAAAAGGCGATCGCCTATGCGTCGCCCACCGATTATCCCGACGGCACGACCGCCTGGTGGATCCATCATTGTTTACTGGAAGGGGCCAGGCTTCGTCGTCGCCTGAGCCGATGGGATTTCGAGTCCCGTCTGCGCGCGGTGCTGGCGAGCGATCCGCGTTTGCGGAGCTTTCCCGCCAACACGGTGACGGTCAAGATCAGCATCCGGCACTGGCCTTTCGATCTGCCGCATTCGTCCATGTCGCTCACGATCACGCACGCGGCTACCGGCGAGCCGATCGTCCCGTCGCCCGCGACCGTCACCGCCGCTCTCGTCCTTTTGCTGGCCTTCACGCCGATCACGCAGCGCGTGGCTTTCAAGATGCCGCCGGCAGTGTTCGACCTGACGCCGCACAGGACCAGGCGCGAGAGGCGCCAGCCCATCGACATCGCACCCGCGGCGCTTGCGAAGGCGCTTGCCTTTCTGCGTCGCCGCAACTGCTCCGCGTTGGCCGACGCGATCGCGCTCCAGGCGCGGGAGCCGGCCATCCGGGGGCAGGCATGATCCGGATGGTCCCTAGCTCTCGTCAGCCGAACCTGCGTCGAAATCCGGCGAAAACGCTCGTCGTCAACGACTCCAAGCCGGAGCTCTCGGCGGTGCATTCGCCAGCAGCAAAGAAGGGCAGCAACCGTAAGGAGATTCACCCCCATGAATGAAAAGCCTGACGCCTCATTCGAGGCTCCAGCCAAGCGCTGCCGGCTGAAGCCACGCGCCAAGCCCAGCAGCTTCGGCCCCGAGATCGGCTCGCTCTATCAGGAGATGCCGAAGCGGTTCAGGACCTATATCAGTCCGCTCCTCCAATACGCCAGCGACCAGCACATCGCCGCGTCTGAGATCGATGACGAAACGATTGACCTGTACCGCGACCAGTTGGCGGACTGGGGTGTCCAGGATCCGCAATCGTTCATCTCGAGCTTGATCCGGGCTTGGAATGAGCTTCGCACGTTGCAGGCGTTCAACCACCTGCAAGCCCTCACGTCCCGAGCCGGGAAACGCGAGACCGCACGGCTCCTGCGAGGTCAGCTTCTTCCAGCTCGCTTTTGGGAGGAGCTCGATCAGTTGTTCGGGTCGCCCGATCCGAATGCAAGTCCTGCCGAGCATAACCTCTACAACGAGCGCAATCGTATCGTGCGGATCGCCGAGACGGCGGCCAAGTCCGGACATCAGGTCGGCTCGATAGCGGACCTGGCCGATTACCCGATGCTCACGGCGGCGGTCGACAACCTCTACCCCGGGGCCGCCCGCAGCAAGGCACGAGATCTGGCGCTGCAGGCGATCGAGCGGGCGCTCCAGAAGAGCGGGCAGGCGGCCGGCCTTATAAAAGTCGTCCGAAAAGTCAGGTTCCGGCACAGGCCGGCCGGCATCGATCTCCCTGCCAACCAGGTGAAGAAGGTCGGTCATTTCACAACGCAGATTGTCGCCTCGATCATGGATGCCGTGGTCGTCGAGCTCGAAAGGGTTCTGGCAAATTCTCCCGACTATGACGCCCTGGCCCGAGCGCGCGCGTGCATCGCCGTAGGGCTCGCAATCTGGAACCTCTGTCCTCGCGGCACGATCGAGCAGGCGACCTTTTCGCGTCCGAACGGCGGCGGCAGGCCGCATCTCGAGGGGCCGCGCAATCGCACCCTCGTCGACCTGGAGCATGGACTTCCCGAGGAGTTCGGTGCCGCTATTGAACTCTACCATGCGGCAATCACCGATCGCCTCGGCCACGCCCCTCACGCGTTCCTTGACTCCGGTCGTCTGGGACCGGTCAGCGGCAGCGCTCTCTCGACCGGCGTCAAGAGGTTCCTGTCAGCGGTCGGGCATGGCGGCCTAACCCTGCAATTGCTGCGCGACGGCGCGAACATCGCGGCCATTCGCGAGAACGAGAAAATCGTTCCTTGGCTGTCCGATGCCAATGGGTTCCGCTTCGCGTCAAATTTCAGAACGCGTTTCCGGTCCCTGTTGGGGCGGGATGGCACCCAGCGCATCGAAGACAGCTTCGAGGCGCCGCGAAGCGATCGCGGGGATCAGCCGTGACCCCATCGCAAGCACACCGCAAAAGGCAACCGAGATCCCTTCAAAGGGATCGCTGGTCAGCCGAGCAGCGCGGCGTGGTCGCGATCGCCTCCGAGGGGTCTTACGATCCCCTTGAGAAGCGGACCGAATTGCGCCCTGCGACACAGCAGAATCTTCGGCAGGTCCTAGGGTTCTTTCTGGGTTACCTGGACCGCTGCCATCCCGCTTCCCTACATCTTCCCCTCGCGCAGAGCCTGACCCGGCAGACGCTCGAAGGCTTCATGGCCGACCTCGCGAAGACGAACAAGGACGGATCGGTTCTGACCTTGATGGAGCGCCTGAAGGCATTGTGTGTCCGCGCCGATCTCAAGGACGCTGCAGCCATCATCGCCGAAGTCGCTGGAAGCTCCCCTACGCGCGGCTACATCCCGCCGCCGCGGGCTAGTGCCCGGCAAGTGTATCGCTCGGCAAAGGCGTTCTTCCTGGTTCGCGTTCGCGAAATCCGCCGCTTGGGAATGCGCTGGCGCGAACGCGCCCGCGCGCGCCGTGCTGCGAGCGAGGCTTTGACGGCCTTGGTCGTGATGCTCCTGACCCAGCTGCCTTTGCGGATCAAGAACGTCCTCTCGCTCGATCTTGGCAATCGGCTCATCGTGCATGAGGCCGACATCGTTATCTACATTCCCGGTGAGGAGATGAAAGGCGGTCAGGATTTCAACGCCGTGCTTGGCAAAGAACTGGGCCGCTGCGTCAGACTCTACCTTGAGTTTGTCAGGCCGATCCTGTGTTCCGCCAATTCGCCAAAGAACCTCTTCTTAGGAGCCAAAGGTGGGGCGTTGTCGTATCCCACCGCATATTCCCGAATTCGCAAACTGACCGAGCGTCTGTGTGGCGAGAAGATCAATCCGCACAGTTTCCGGCGACTGGTGGCGGTTTGGGCGCGTGGAGACCGAAGCCTCGGAGCCGAAGTCGCCTGGCGACAACTGCAGCACGCCGATCAGACGCAAACCGACCGGGTGTATGCGCCAGCGCGCGTGGAGTTCGGCCGCCATGTCTATCAGGCTGCCCTCAAGCAAGCCCTTCAGCGAGCCGCGCGTCTTCAGAAGTGACCATCGGCCAGAAATGCTGTGGCAACCGTTTTGGCTGTCACCTGCGATCTTGGCAGCCGATCTTGAGCCATTACAATTCAGACGGGGATTTTGCCAGTTATCGGTAAAGGACCCCCAAGAAATGACTAAGCTTTCTTACGACGTTCTCAAAGCCACGATCGACAGTGCAAGCGCGCTCGAAATCGTCGGTATGATCCATCTCGCATCCAGGCGTCTCCAGGAGCTCGAGCGTATCCCGTCCAACGGGCCGGCTGAAGCGTCAACATACCCATCGGCCGTTACGATAGCCGCACAGCGCGTCGAGGTCGGAATCTATCTCGCAGGCTCGCCGGGGCTGCGGCAACGCGCCGAGGCCGTCGGGAAGGCGATATACAAGATTGGGACGACGACGCGCCGGTCTGCCCAGGACCGAGTCGATGATCTCTCGAAAATTCGATACGGTGGATATGACACGGTGGCGGGATCCCATCGCGCCGGCTTCGACGACTATAGCCTCATCCCGTTCAAGGGGGGCGCTCGTGCGATGCCACCCGGACTCAAGCTTCGCGATGGGTGTTTGTTTGTCACGCTGCCTCGCGACCTCTCGCGCGGACAATTTGAATGCCGCTTTCGCCACGCAATCGCTGCGCATTCCGTGCTCAGCTGGGCCGAGACCGAGGAGGGCCGAACTCACCTGTTGGCCCGCGGTAAGCAGCTCACCGATCTTCCTTCTGTAACGGGATTCGCTCATGGGATCGTGCGGGCAAAGGAGCTGTACTTTCTGCCGCTGACGAAAGCGACGGCTGTCGTGGCCGAGGCCGCGGCGGCGGTGTGTCTCGCGGCATAACTGGCCCAGGAATTCTGAAACGCGGGCGGCAGCCTTTGAAGCCGGGGACTCGAAGGATGCGCCAGAGGCGGCCATTGGCGTCTGGCCATGCAGCGGACATTAGCAAACATGACGGGGTTAGGTGGTGTCATTTGCCACTGGTTATCTCAGCAAAACAGCCAATCGCTCCGCTGAGCCCAAGGCAAGCGTCCATCCGAGCGATCCGTGGCCGCAGTTGAGATAGAGGCCTTCGATCGGCGTCGGGCCGATCCGCGGTCGGGAGTTCGGCGCCAGCGGGCGGAAGCCGGTCCATTCCTGTCGCTCGTCGTAATCGCCGGCTTTCGGGAAGATCGCCCCCACCGTACGCAGGAGGGTCGCGGCGCGCTCGGGCTTGAACGGTGTGTCTGCGCCCCCGAGATCGGCGAGGCCGGCGACGCGCAGGCGCTCGCCGATCCGGCAGAGCACGAACTTGCGCTTCACATCGGTGATGCTGGCGGTCGGCGCGTCGGGAGTGGCGGGAAGCGTCAGAGAATAGCCCTGCATCGGCCAGATCGGCGGGGCGATGCCGACCGACTGGGCGACGCGGAGGCTACCGGTCCCCAGCGCCAGCACCACGCGAGGCGTCGCGAGGTCTCCCTGCGAGGTCGAGACCGCCGCGATGCTCCGTCCCGACCGACGAAGCCCGGTGATGCGCGTCCTGAACAGGAAGCGTGCTCCGTATTGGTCCTCCAGGATCGAACGGAGGCCTCGGCAAAACATCACGGGATCGCCGAGTTCGTCGATCGGCGACCAGATCGCTCCGGCGAAGGGCGCGCCGTAATGAGCGAGCGCCGGCTCGCGCTCGGTCGCCTCCTTTGCGTTCAGGACCTGCTGGTCGACGCCGAGCGCGCTTTTCAGCTCTCCGATCCGTCGGGCCTGCTCCAGGGTCTCTGAGGAAGCGTGGATATGCAGTTTTCCAGCCTTGCGGTGATCGAAGTCGATCGGATGGCGTGCGAGAAGCGCGGCCAGAGCCTGCCGGCTCTCCAGCGCGAGCGAGAGGATCTCGAGCGTGTTGCGCTCAAAGGCCGAGCGGGTTCCGTTCGCGAGGAAGCGGAGGTTCCAGAGCCAGGATGCCGGAGAGAGCGACGGCTTCCAGCGAAACGCTTCGTCTCGGCCGAGCAGATAGCGCGGGAGATTGCGCAGGAGGCTCGGCGAGGCCATGGCATCGCTATAGGCGTAGCTGAGCTGTGCGCCGTTGCCGAAGCTCGCGCCGGCCGTCGCAGGGGCTGGCCCCTCGTCGACGACCGTGACGCGATATCCCCTGCGCGCCAGCGCGTAGGCGCTCGTCATGCCGACGACGCCAGCGCCCAGAATCATGATGTCCGTCATCCGGTTCCCGCCATGTCCAGAGTTTGCAGTCGGGCCCGGTCCATTCCGCTTCTCAACAGTCCTGAAACATTGCGGCGATCCGTTCGGGATCGCGCGTCAGCGTCAGGCCGAGCGCGAGGAGAATGCGGGCCTTGTGAGGCGGAAGGTCTTCCGCCCCGATGAAACCATTCTCGGCCAGATGCGCGGCCGGTGGCACCCGACCGGAACCCGCATGCGTCGACTGGACGATGACGACCCCGTTTTTGGCCGCCGCGCGCAGGGCGGCCACCTCCTCGGGATGCGTCTCGCCCGGTGCGAAACCGGCTGAAACGATGCCGCGCGCCCCGGCTGCGATCGCCGCCCGCGCCAGCGCGCCGTCTCCTCCGGCATAGGCATGGAGGATGTCGACACGCGGGAGGGCCGGAATCGCGTCGATGGCGAAAAGCGGATCCCCTGCGGGCTCGGACCAAGGGCGACGGCGAAAGAGGATCCGGTCCGCGCTCATCTCGCCCAGCGGGCCCGCCGTCGGGGATCGAAAGGCGTCGAGACGCGTGGTCGACGTCTTGGTCACGTCGCGCGCGGCATGAATCTCGCCGTTCATGACGACCATGACGCCGAGGCCTCTCGCTTCCGGGACGGCCGCGACGCGGATCGCGTCGCGCAAATTGGCCGCCGCGTCGCTCGACAACCCGTTCCAGGGCCTCATCGCTCCGGTCACGACGACCGGAACTTCGATCTTCAGCACGAGGTGCAGGAAGAAGGCCGTCTCTTCGAGCGTAGCCGTGCCGTGCGCAATGACGATTCCGGCGAGATCGGGGTCGCGGTCGGCGATGTCATGGCACAGGATCGCGAGGTGCCGCCATTCCTCGAAGCCGATCCGCACGCTCGACACCGTGCCGAACGGCACGGCGTAACGATCGGGATCGCTCTCGGCGCGGGGGCAGCGTGCCAGCAGCTCGGCTGCATCGAGCATGACGCCATGGGCGTCATAGTCGTGCAGGTCGAAGGCGTCGCGGCCGATGGCGCTGATCGTCCCGCCCGTGCCGATCACCGCGACGCGGCTCCGATCCCGTCTCATGGCGCGCGACCTCGCGTTATCAGGCGGCGGCGCTCGCCCGGGCCGGCAGCGTGCCGTGCTCCGTCAGGATGCGGGCGAAGCGGTCGACATCGTCGATGGTGTTGAACAGTCCGAAGGACACGCGGATGCCGTCGCGCTCCGGGGAGACGCGAACCTGCCGGCTCGACAGGAAGGCGTGCCATGGCTCGACCGGCAGATCGAGGACATAGATGTGCGGCGAGCGATCGGCCCGTGCGCGTGGTCCCACGAGGCCGACGCCCAGACCGTCGAGACGCTCGATCAGGCGGTCGCCGAGATCGTGGAGATGCGCCTCGATCGCGGGAGTGCCGACGCTCTCGATCAGGGAGAGCGAAGCGTCGAGCGCATGGATGTCGGGCAGGTTGAGATTGCCGATCTCGAAACGTCCCGCGCCCGGTCTCAGAGCCATGTTGTCGGCGCGGGCGATGTAGTCGGCCGGCGGGTGAGCGAGGCTCGACATCGCCATATAGGCCGGCTGCAATTCGTCCTGCCCAGCGCGGCAATAGAGGATGCCGAGCCCTTGCGGAACGAGGAGTCCCTTATGGCAGCCGGCCCCGATCAGGTTCGCCCCGCTCGCGGCCGCGTCGATCGGCACGACGCCGACCGACTGCATGGCGTCGACGACGAAATAAAGCTCGTTCTGCCGGCAGAGAGCGCCGATCGCGGCGATGTCGAAGCGGTGCCCGGCATGGAAGGTGACGTGGGAGAGCGAGATCGCGCGGGTGCGGGCGTCGATATGGGGAGCGAACATCTCCGCCCGCGCCGTCTCGCCCGTCATCGGCACGAAGCGCACCTCGACCCCCTTTCTGCGGAGGTTGAGGAAGGCGTAGGCGTTGTTGGGATGGTCGCCCTCGACCAAGAGCACATTGTCGCCCGCCACCAGCGGCAAGGCGTTGGCGGCGATGTTCATCCCCTCGGAGGTGTTCTTGGTGAAGGCGATCTCCGCCGGCGCCGCATTCAGCAGCTTCGCCAAGCGGCCGCGCACCGCCTCGACCCGGTCAAGCCAAACCGGCTTGGGACCGGCCGTCTCGCTGCCTTCACGGTAGAACGCGATCAGCGCGTCGCGCACGCTCGTGGCGAGCGGGGTTTGATGGGCGGAATCGAGATAGAGCATGCGCTCCGTCACGGGGAACTGGCGACGGATCGCCTCGACATCGTAATGGCGGCTCATGGAGGGCTCCGGCAGCTAACGGACGGGCGTGGCCGATCGCGAGAAGGCCGCCGTGACGGCCTTCCTTCGCGTGCGTCGGCGTTGGAAAGGTCAGTCGACGAAGGACGGGATGGGATGGGCGGCGGCGAGGTCCTTCAGGCGGCGCAGCCGAGCGGGATCGACGCTTGCCTCCGGGCCGGCGCGCAGAATGTCCGCGACCTCGCGGCCGAGCACTGCAGCCTCGGTTTCGCTCAGGCCACGGATCGTCAGGGCGACGCTGCCGAAACGGAAGGCGGTGCGCGGCTCTCCAGCCGTTCCCGGCGCGCGCATCGCGTTTCCGAGAATGCCGTAGGCGGCGAGACCCGCGACGAGCTGCGGCTGGGTCCAGCTCTCGCCCGTATAGGCCATGATCATGTGCGAGTCGGTGCCGCCGGTATAAAGTCCGATGCCGCCGTCCTCGAGCCCCGCTCCGAAGGCCTTCGCATTGGCGACGATCTCGCGCATGAGCTGCGCGAAGGCGGGGCGCGCGATCATCTCCATCTGCACGGCGCGCGCCGCGATCATGTTGGATGCGGCCGGGCCCTGGAGGCCGGGGAAGACCGCGGCATCGATCGCGGCGCCGAACCTCTCCTTGGCGAAGACGAAGGCCCCGTTGCGCGGCCCGCACAGCGTCTTCTGGGTCGAGGTCGTGGACACGTCCGAGAACGGCACCGGGTTGGCGTGGAGGCCGGCCGCGATCAGCCCCGAGACATGGGCGATATCGGTGAAGAGCAGGGCGTCGACTTCGTCGGCGATCGTCTTCAGCGCGGCGAAATCCATTTCCCGCGGATAGGAGGACGGGCCGGCGAGCAGGACATGCGGACGCGTCTTGCGGGCGAGATCGCGCGCCTGGTCGAGATCGAGCGCGCCCGTCGCGGTCACGCCGAAGGAGACGACCTCGCGGCCGGCACCGGTGATGTGGCGCAGGGCGCCATGGCTGACATGACCGCCGGCGAGTTCGTCGAAGGTGAGCAGCCGCGCGCCGTCGGCCGGCAGGATCGCGCGCAGCGCAGCCACGTTGGCGATGGTCGAGGACAGGGCCTGGACGTTGACGTATTCGGAACCGAAGATCGCCTTGGCCCGCTCGATGGCGAGCATCTCGATCGCGTCGAGCTCCTCGCAATTCGCCACGCTGCGCCGGCCCGGCAATCCCATCGGAGCCCGGTTGACGAGATGCGTCCCCTCGATCTGGCGCAGGCCCAGCGGCGCATAGGAGGCGGAGGCGATCATGTTGAGCGAACGCTTCTCGCGCTCGCGGTCGAGGTCGATCAGCGCCACGACGTCGGCGCCGAGCCGGCGGGCGTCGGCATCGAAGAAATCATGCCAGCCGGCATCGTTGGAGAGCGTCTGGAGGGGAGCGGGAGATGTCGACATGATGAGCCTCGTGAAGGAAAGGCGGCGCGCGTTCCGCGCGACCGCGATGGACGGTCGAAGGATCAGTGCCTGAGCACGCGGGAGAGGAAGGTGCGGGTCCGCTCATGGGCGGGCCGGTCGAAAATCTCGGCCGGTGCGCCCATTTCCAGGATGCAGCCGTGATCGATGTAGACGACGCGATCGGCGACCTCGCGGGCGAAGCCCATTTCATGGGTCACGATCATCATGGTCATGCCCTCGCGGGCGAGTTCGCGCATGACGTCGAGCACCTCGCCGACCATTTCGGGGTCGAGGGCCGAGGTCGGCTCGTCGAACAGCATGATGCGCGGCTCCATCGCCAGCGAACGGGCGATGGCGACGCGCTGCTGCTGGCCGCCGGAGAGCTGCCCCGGAAACTTGTGCGCGTGATCGCGCAGGCCGACGCGCTCCAGCAGGCGCAACGCGGTGTCCCTCGCGTCCTGCGGCTTGCGGCCGCGCACCCGGATGGGCGCGATGGCGACATTGTCGATCGCGCTCATATGGGGGAACAGATTGAACTGCTGGAACACCATGCCGACCCCCTTGCGGATCTCGGCCAGCTCTCTGTCGCCGCCGATCTCGCGGTCGGCCTGGGTCGGCATGTGGAAGCCGTCGACCGTCAGCCGGCCGCTCTGGTACATCTCCAGCCCGTTGACGCAGCGGATCAGCGTGGATTTGCCCGAGCCGCTGGCGCCGATGACGACGAGCACCTCGCCCCGGCCGACATCGAGATCGACGTCTTTCAGGACATGGAACGAGCCGAAGGACTTGTTGAGCCGGGCGATGCTGACGATCGCGTCGCGGGCTGGGGCGGTGGTCGTGCTCTGGAAGGCGCTCATCGCGATCCCCTTGCGAGATGGGCTTCGAGACGGCGTGAGGCGTAGGTGATGGCCCCGCCGATCGCGAAGTAGACGGCGAACAGGAAAACGTAGATCTCGTAGGTCCGGCCGCTGTTCTGTGGATCGGCGAGGATCATCTGGCCGGCGCGCAGGAAGTCGGTCAGGCCGATGATGAAGACCAGCGTCGCACCGTTGAAGATGTCGAGGATCTGCCCGACGAGGGAAGGCACCACGACGCGCAATGCCTGCGGCAGCACGATATCGACATTGACCGACCAGGTGCTCATGCCGAGCGACCGCGCCGCCTCGATCTGTCCCTTCAGCACGGCCTGCAGGCCGCTGCGGACATACTCGGCGACGTAGGCCGCGAAAAACAGCGCATAGCCCGCCATGCCGCGCAGCAGACTCGGCACGGACGTGTCCGGGACGAGCAGCGGCACGATGATCCAGATCCAGTAGACCACGAGGATCAGCGGCACAGACCGCATCGTCTCGATATAGGCGGTCGCGATGACGCGCAGGCTGGCGATCCGGCTTTGCCGCGCCAGAGCGAGCGTTATGCCGAAGGGAATGGTGAGGATCGAGACCGTGATGGTGAGCACGACGCTGAGCAGCAATCCTCCCCAGGCTTCGAAGCCCGGCGGCGACAGCACTGCGAAGATCGCCGCCACGCCGAGCGGAAGGCCCGGCAGGACGAGGCGTCGCACGGGGGCGAAGGAATGGACGGCGATCCAGGCGCCGATGCCCAGCGAGGCGCAGGCCGCGGTCGCGGCGCCTGCCGCCGCTCCGGAACTCGTCGCGACGATGATCGCGACGGCGAGGCCGGTCAACGTCACCGCCGTCAGCGCCACGAGGCTCGGGCGAACCGACAGACCGAGGCCGGAGCCGAACATGGCGCACAGCGTCGCGGCGGAGAACCAGGCCCGCCAGAGGTGTTCGGCGGGGTAGATGCCCGTCATCAGCACCTTGAGGCTGCCGCCGACCACCTCCCAGCGGGCCTCGGCGAGCCCCCAATGCGCGAAGGCGTAGAGCGTCCAACCGAGCAGCGGGATGACGACGACCGACAATGCGGTGTCGAACGGCTTGGCGAAGAGGTTGCGGTGCGCCCACCGCAGGGCTGCAGTGCTCATCGCGCTCCTCCCGACCCGTTCACGCGGGCATTGAGTGCATTGACGCAGGCGCTGATGATCCAGCTCAGGACGACATAGGTCAGCATCACGATGACCACGCCTTCGAGATTGCGGCCAGTCTGGTTCGAGACGGTGCCGTAGACGTTGAACAGGTCGGGAAAGCCGATCGCGATGCCGAGCGACGTGTCCTTGGTCAGGCTGATGTAGCGGTTGGCGAGCGACGGCAGGACGATCCGGAAGACCTGCGGGAGGATGATGTCGCGCAGCGTATGGCTGCGGGAGAGCCCGAGCGATGCGGCCGCTTCCCACTGCCCCTTCGGCAGGGAATCGATCGCGCCACGCACGATCTCGGCGACATAGGCCGAGCTGTTGACCGTGATCGCGAGCAGGATCGCGGTGAGCTCGGGTGAAAGTGCGATCCCGCCGCGGGCGCCGAAACGGGTGGCGACGGGGAGGTCTGGAGCGAGGGGAAAGCCGATGAAGGCGCATGCGGCGAGAGCGATGGCCGCTCCTGCGAGCCAAGTCAGCTTCCGTCCGCGCCCCCGTAGGACACAGGCGGCGATCAGCGCGACCATGGCGGCCGTGAGCAGCATCCATGAGGCGGGGCTGGACGCTTCGGAGAGTGTCAGGCCGGGCAGGAAGACGCCGGAACGGCTGGCGAGGAGCCCGCCGAACCAGTTCGAGGCGGCATTCGCCGGTGGGAAGCGCAGGACGACCGCGAAATACCAGAAGACGATCTGGATCAGCAGCGGTGTGTTCCGCACGGCTTCCACCAGCCCGAAGGAGAGATTGCGGACCAGCCAGTTCGTCGAGAGGCGGCCGATCCCGATCAGCGTGCCGAACACCGTGCACAGGACGATCGCGGCGAGCGCGACCTTGAGCGAGTTCCAGAGGCCCGCGAGCAGGGCCTGCGCGTTGCTGTGCGACGGCGTGAACGGCTCCAGCGCCGGCCAGAGCCCGTCGAGTACCGGAACCAAGCCCTCGCTCAGGCTGATATTGGCGGCGTTCCCGAGATAGCCGAACGAAAACTGAATGCCCTTGCGGGCCAGCGCTTCACGAACGGCGAGGCCGAGCCAGATGGCGAGCCCTGCGACCACGGCGACGATCGCGGCCTGCAGCAGCCAGCGCGACGCGATGAGCCGGCGTCGCCGAACCGGCGCGATGGAATGGGATTCGGCGATCTGCATCGTCATGACCCGCTCTCCAGAGAGAGGGGCGAGCCGTCTGGCTCGCCCCCGAAAAGGCGGCTCAGTTCCACGGCGGCGAATATTGGGCGCCGCCCTTGGACCACATGGCGTTGGGCGTGCCGGTCCGGTCGATGAAATAGGGCGTCTTCGGCCCCAGGTTGCGATCGTAGATCTCGCCGTAGTTGCCGACGGACTTGACCATCGCGGCGATGAAATCGTCCAAGACGCCGAAATCCTTGCCGAAGCCGCCCTTCACTCCCAGGAACTTCTGGATGAAGGGGCTCTCGTCCTTCAGCTTCTCGCCGAGATTGGCGGAGGTGATGTCCCATTCCTCCGCCTGGAACAGGGCATAGGTCGCCCAGCGCAGCAGATTGCGCCATTTGGAGTCGTTCCCCACGACGAAGCCGGCGAAGGGCGACTTGTCGAGCGTCTCCGACAGGATCGTATAGTCGGACGGGTTGGCCGAATTGCCGCGCCACGCGGCGAGAGCCGATTTGTCCGTCGACATCGCATTGCAGCGATCGCCCTGGAGCGCGGCGAAGAGTTTCTCCAGGTTCTCGAAAGTCAGGACCTTCGTCGTCTTGAAGCCGCGCTGGCGGATCACGCCGGCCAGCGTGCTCTCGGTGCCGGAGCCCTGTGTGGTGCAGATCGTGGCACCTTCGAGCTCGGCGACCGATTTTACGCCCGAGGCGGCTTTCAAGATCACACCCGTGCCGTCGTAGAAATTGATCGGCAGGAAGTCGATGCCGATCGCGGACTCGCGCACCGGCTTCACCGTGGTGTGTGCGAAGACCACGTCGACCTGGCCGGTCTGCAAGGCGTTGAAGCGGCTCTTGTCGGTGACGACGACGAAGTTGACCTTGCCGGCGTCGCCGAGCACGGCCGCCGCGATGGCGCGGCAGAAATCGGCGTCGAGCCCTTCGATCTTTCCGGTCTTCGTGTTGAGGTAGCCGAAGCCCGGTGCGGTATTGTCCGTCCCGCAATTCAGGATGCCGCGCTGCTTGACGGCGTCGAGCACCGTCGCCGAAGCGCCGGTCGCCAAGAGCGATGCCGCCGCGGTGAGCGCGACGGCCAGAAACTTCGAATGGAACATGTGAACACCCCTGCTTTTCGTTGTCGTTGAATCTGGTCGTGACAGGCCGTCGGGATCGCAAACCAAGGGCGAGCGTATGGCCACCTCGCGCCGGAACCGGCTCCAGCCGAGCCTTTGCCCTGGCAAGCATCCGGGGGAGCCGAGGCCTGTCTCGTCGATACGCTCCTCCCGCTCGCGGGACAGCGGCCGTGCTCCCTGAAGAGGACGCTAGCGCTCGAAAAACATTCGCGTCTACTTAATTAATTTTGCTATATACATTAGTAAAAGAGGATGATTACCCCGTAGGCAGAGTGAGGAGCTTTCGATGGATCTGGGCCGGCTTCGCACGCTCCGTGAGCTGTCATTGCGGAAAACAATGGCATCGGTGGCCGAGGCTCTGCTGATCTCGCCATCGGCGGTTTCACAGCAGATCGCGCTGCTGGAAGACGAAGCGGGCGTGGAACTGGTCGAGCGCCGTGGCCGCGGGGTGCGATTGACGCCGGCCGGTCTTCGCCTCGTCGAGCATGCCGGCCGCGTCATCGGCATCCTGGAGGAAGCGAAGACCGACCTCGCCGAACTGAAGAAGACTGTCGCCGGTGAGTTGCGGGTCGCCGCTTTTCCGTCCGTCGCGGCTTCCCTGATCCCGCCGACAATTCGCGCGCTATCACAGCGATTCCCCGATCTCGTGGCGATGTTCGAGGAATCCGAACCGGTCGACAGCCTGGCCGCGCTGCGTGCCTGGCAGACGGATGTCGCGATCATCGACGATCTGACGACCTCGGCCGGCCTCGCCGAAGCGCAGGTCGAGACGCTGCATCTGTTCGACGACCGGTTGCAGGTCCTGTTGCCGCCCGATCATCGGCTCGCGGATCAGGCCCATATCTCGCTTCAGGAGCTCGCGACGGAACGCTGGGCACTGGACACGACCTCGGCGACCTACTCTGACGTCATCGTCGCGGCTTGTCAGGAGGCGGGGTTCGAGCCGATCATCAACGGCCGCTGCCACAGTTTCGAAGTCGTCCGGGCCATGGTCGAGGCCGGCTGCTCGGTCTCCATCAATCCGGGGCTTCGAGGCCGTGACTACATCGGCACACTTCTCCTGAAGGAAATTCGCCCGACGATCACGCGGCGGATCTTCGTCGCCTTCCGCAGCGGCGAACTGCGAAATCCGGCGGTCGCCGGGTTCGTCGAGGGACTTCGATCCGTGGTCGCCGCGATGGCAGACCTGAAGGGGCGCATCGGCGCCGCTGGTCGACCCCAAACCGAGATGTAACCGGCATCGGTGTCGTCGGGATGGAGTGGACGCCAGAGCAGCGGGGCCGAATGGCCGCTATCGCTGATTCTCTCTTGCGGATGGATTGCGCCACAACCCGACATTGGGAGCTTGCTGGATACCAGACATTCGGCACCGCAATTGTCTTCGCGGCTGCGGCACAGCATCATGATGAAGCTGAACCGCATCGCAGGTGGTTGGACCATATGGCGACGACTCCGGGCCTGTATCTGAAATGGCGCGCTTTTCGGGAGCTCGTCGGCATGCCGATGCCCGAGGCGGAGATTGCCTTTCGGCTGTTCGGCGAGACGAATTGGGAGAGCAGCGCGCCGAAATTCTCGAAGCTGCTTTACGGCGATTACGGCTTCTCCCTCGATACCGCCACCGAACTCGCCGAGATCGTCAACAAGCGTCTCGACGTCAGCCTGCGAGCGCGTGGATTGCCCGGACTGGCGGAGCCGCTGGCTCCGTCCGAGTTCACACTCCCGCTCTACGACTTCATCCGTCGCATCCAGTCGGCAGCGCGGATCGAGGACGGCGAAACGCTCGACCGGGCGCAGGACGCGCTGCTCGGCGACTTGGCACCTGGGGTCAATCCGCAGGGAACCGTGCGGCTCGTCATCGAGAAATTCGCGGCCGATCGCAGCTTCGACGGCTTCTTGCCGTCCGGCGGCGACGGACCCGTGGTCTTCGAGGCGGGCCGGCACAAGGGCCGCATCGCGGTGCAAGGCATCGATCGCGAGCCCGCCATGGCCTATACGCTGCTTGCGCGCGACACGCGCCCGATCGGACACAGATGTTGGGAACTCAGCTGGGCCGAAACGATCCTTTGGCTGCCGTCCCCGTCCCGCCCGCGCCTGGTAGAGGGAAAGCTGCTGCTGATGCCTGAAGCGGCGCCCGTGCAGCCCAAGCCCGGACGGTTCCTGGCGACCACGGCGCTGCTCTGGGATACCGACAGTCGCCGACTACTCGATCCGCGGGGGGCGGATGCGGAGCCGGGCGCGCTAGACGAGGAGGAGACGGCCCGCTTCCTGACCAATCTGCGCCGCCTGCAGCGGCGCAACGCGGGCGCCGTGACGGTTTCGAGCGCCGAGTACATCGTGACCATCTGACGGAGCGACGCAGATGCGCAGCCGCTGGTTCGATCTATCGGGAGAGAGCTGCGCTACCGCAGCCAGTGCCTTGGATTCCAACGCTCCGCCGGATTCCACGGCCGCCGCTCCTGAGATCGATGGACCTTCTGGATCCGGTGTGGAGCAGCGCTTCGCCCTGCTGATCGGCAACGCCTCCTATTCCCCGGCTGCGCTCGCCAATCCGGTCCGGGACGTGCGCCTGCTGGCCTGGACTCTCGAAGGCATGGGCTTTTCCGTGCGACGGGTCGAGAACGCAACGCTGGCTGCGATGCAGGACGCGGTCATCGCCTTCGGCGAAGAGCTCGACGCGGCCGGCGCGAACGCGATCGCGCTGCTCTATTTCGCGGGACACGGCGTGCAGCACGAGGGCGGCAACTTCCTGCTGCCGGTCGATGCGCGCATCCCGGCGCCGCATTATCTCGCAACGCGATCGCTGCCGCTCGACGTCGCGGTGGCGCAGCTGGCCCGCTGCCCCCGCCGCGCCACCATCGTCGCGATCGACGCCTGCCGCGACGAGGTCGTGACCGACATGTCCGCGGATGCGGCCGGCGTCACGGCCGGGCTCGCGCGCGCCAAGCTGCCGCGCCCCTCGCAACTCATCTTCTCGACGGCGGCCCGGGCGCGCGCCGCCGACGGATGGGGCGATCACAGCCCTTTCGCGCTCGCTCTGTCCGAGGAGTTGCCGGGGCTGCTCGTCCCCGGCCGCCGCCTGCAGGACATGATCGACGACGTCGCCACCAAGGTCGGCCTCTGGACGAAGGACGAGCAGACGGTCTCGGTCTATCGCGAAGGCTTCATGCCGCCCTTGTCCCTGACGGAATCCGACGAGCAGCGGCTGCGCGACTGGAGCAAACGTCCGCCGTTCCGGCTCTCGCGCCGGCAGGCCGTGCAGCGCATGGCCACCGGCGTCGCGGCGCTGGCGATGGTTGCGGCGGCAACGCTGTGGTGGACCGCCTATCCGGAAACGCGCACGACCTGGCTGCTGCGCGCGGGCCTGCTCGACAAGGCGGCCTATGATCTGACCTGCGCCCGGCCCTGGGACGGAGCGCCGGATCGCTATGGGCTGACGCGCCGCGACTGGTGTCAATTAATCCCGCGCATGCTGGTCGAAAAGGCGGCTTCTCAAGCCGGTGCCAAAGAGCAGGTCGCGACCGGTCTCCGCGATGGCGATCCGAAGGCTGTGCTGCTGGCCGCGGGCTGGGCCTCGCAGGATGCCGACGCCCTCCATTTACAAGCGCGGGAAACGAGAGAGCGAGAGGCCTATGCTCTCGCCGAAAGGGCGGCACAGACCGATCTTCCGCTCGGTGTGATCGCGCCGATGCTGATCGCGCCCTTGCGCTATACGGCCGAAGCCGGCCCGGCGGCTATCGTCCGGTCGCTGCGGGACGCCGAGGCGAAGGGTGTCCTCGTCGCGGCCATTCTCGCGCCGGTCGCGGAGGCGACGCTCCGCAGCGGCGGCATCGGAGGCATTCCGTACGAGGCGCTGGACGAGGTGGAGGCGGCCTTTCGCAAGGCGGCGGCAGAGGACAGCACCGGTGAGGTCGCCTATTACGCTGCGCAGAATTTCAGCGGAAACGGTCTTTCGCCGGCTCTGTTTTCGCCGGAACGGGAACGTGCCTGGCTGCAGCAAGCGGTCGCCGCCGGGTTTCGGCCCGCCATCGCGGTTATCGTGCGGCGTGCGGAAACCGATCCGGCCTATCGGCTAGAGCCCGAGGAGCGCACGCGCCTGCTCGGCCTTCTGGCGTCACGCGGCGATATCGCCGGCCGCTACTGGCAGGCTCGCCAGCGCATCGGGCGCGAGCACAGCATCGGGCCGGACACGCTTGCGCTCGCGGACGAGGCGGCCAGGGCCGGATTCGAGCCTGCGACACTCGATCTCGCGGATTATTATCTGGGCGACGGGCGAAACCCGCAGCGGGCGCTCGAAATGCTGCGCGCGGCGGCGAAAGCTGGTCAGCCTGAGCCGATCCTGAGGCTGGGCCTCCTCCTCGCCGATGGCCGAACCGGCGCCGACGGACGCGAGATCGTCAACCCGCAGCAGAAGGAGGCGATGGCGCTCCTCCAGCGGCCTGAGGTCGCGCAGAACCTTCATGCCCGCTTTACGCTCGCCCGGCTCTACCTCTACGGCGATCCCGCCCTGCGCGATCCGGCCAAGGCCGAGGCTCTGCTACGCGATGTCGCCAGAGCGACGCCGGAACCGCGGATCGGGCTCGATGCGCGCGGTGAACTCGACCGGATCGCGACAGAGCGAACGTTGGAGCGGGTGCTCGATTCTTCGCTCGGCATCACGGCCGGCCGTCCGGACGCGCCTCTGTCATTGACGCTCGCGATGTCCCCGTCCTGCGGGAGTTGCGGTCTCGAGAAGCTGATGCAGGTCGTCGAACCCTTCGTCGCGAGCGGCGACGCGCATCTTTCGGTCGTGCCGCTCAGGGCTCCCGGCGACGCGAGCGTCGAGGCCTCGCTGCTCGCTGTCTGCGCCGCCCCCGAGACGCGTTTCGCTCGGTTTCGCAAGCTCGTGGCCGCCGCCGTCCGGTGGGGGAGCATCGCCGAAGAAGCGCAGCGAAGACGGGCCTTCGCTGACGTCCTCAGCGAGGGGGACATCCCACCCGTCGATGTCGATGCATGCCTTCGAAACGGTACGGCTCGGGCGGCCCTCCAACGTCAGCACGACGACATCATAGTGGCGACGGGGCTGACGGCTCAGCCGGTCCTATTCATCGGCGGCGAGAGGCGCGAGGAGGCCGATGCTCTTCCCGCGGACGAACTGCGCTGGCTCATCCTCGCCCAGCTGCCGCCGGCGAGGCGCGTCGGATCGCGCGGCCCAACGCCATAGATCGAAGGTGCCGGTCACGATGCTCTGCCGGCCGGCCACCGCCCATCGTAGATCCGCTCCACAAAGAGCCTCCACGTCACGAAGAAGCATAGGAAGCCGGTGAAGAGCATGAGACTGCCGAAGACGATGCCCGGCCAGACCATCACCACGCTTGCGACGGTCGTGGCGAGCTTGTGGGCGAGCCACGACGCGGCGAAGCCGGCATCCTGCACGATGTCCCAGTGGTTCTGTGGCGGCCGCGGCTCCGGGAAATCCCGCACGAGCCACGCGACGGAGGGATGATAGGGGGCGCCGGGCTTCAGCCACGGTTCCGGGAAGAGGAAGTCGGTCGCCGCCCTGGCGATCCAGAGGCCCACCGCCATCGAAATCGCGCCGCAGACGATGAACAGCAGGTTCCCGGTCCAGCCGAGTTCCTTCTGCGCGGCGGGGGGCTCAGCCCCAGGGTTCTGCTGAAGATCCATGACGTTCTCCTTCGCGCTGATGATGTCCTGTACCGGGTGGCCCGTGGCGACCTCTGATCTGTTTTCCGAATATACAGCTTTGATCGCTCGGCGACGATTGCGCCTGCTTGCGCTGGGTTGCGGTTCGCCGTGAGACAGGATTCGCGAGGAAGGGGTGGCCGCATCCTCTTTGACGCCGCCATGCTCTTTGCCCGCGCCCGCTGAGGCGGCTCGCCAACGGCAAGGCCCGGCAACCGGAAGCAATCGACAGATGCCGGCCCGGTGGCAAAAGTAAACGAGATCTTCTTCGATCGGCCGAGGGACCCATGTCGATCACCACACCAGGACATCTTTCGCTCAACCGATCGATGGCGCGAGCCGGACTGGCGCTGTGCCTCCTCTGCGCGACGGCGCCAGCCAAGAGCGCGGTGCCGCGCCTGAACGGCGCGGGCGGCCTGTCCTGCCGCGTGCTGGACTCGCCTCCCAAGGCGCGTCTGCCGGAGGGGCACGCCGCGCTGCAATGGAGCTTCGGCTACCTCACCGGGCGTGTGGAATCGGGCACCGGTGAGCCTCACCGGCGCTTCGCGGGCCCAGACGGTATCGCCGCTGCGATCATCGCCTATTGCCGAGCGTATCCGGAACGACAGGTCGCGGACGCCGCGGCGAGTGTCTTCGGGCCTTGACGGCCTCTTTCCCGGTTCGACGCGGAATCTCCGCGCCGGCCGATCGCTTGGTTTTTTCAGCTTCTTACAGGGGGTATCGCGATGTCCA
>NZ_JBHSLW010000029.1:38907-59242 GCF_042657265.1 Allobosea eneae | reverse complement strand
GCTTTCGTCTTGCGAGCGCGGCCGTCGCTGCGGCGCTGCTGCTGGCCTTCCCGGCCGCGGCCCAGAACAATCAGTGCTCGATGATGTGCAACGGCATGTATAACGACTGCTACAGGGCCTGTGCCGGATCGAATGACGGCCTCTCGCCCTTTGGAGCGGCGCCCGGCAGCGGTCCCGGCCGGTCCGGTGGCGGCTATGGCGCCATCGCGATCTCCGACAGCGACAAGGGCTCCCTGCGATGGGGAACATCCTATGATTACGAATCTCGCGGGCGCGCGGAAGCCGCGGCGATGCGAAACTGCATCGCCGGAGGGCTTCCGGGCTGCCGGGTACGGCTCTGGTTCTCCAACGCCTGCGCCGCCCTCGTGACCGCGGGCAACGGCCGTTGGTGGACATATTGGCGCGGTTCGCTCGCGGCCGCCCGCCGTGCGGCCCTGGCGGAGTGCGAGCAGGACGACAAGGGCCGGTGCACCGTGAAGGAGGCGTTCTGCTCGTCCTGAAGCACGTTCCAGGTCAAGGCGGCACAAGCGCCCGCGATGAGCGGGCGAACGCGGTTCGATGGCAGCGAGAACAGCGCCGAGCGGAAAATGGAGGTCCAGTCCGAAGCAGGCGGCCGGGAGGGCTCACTGAACCCCGATATCCTTTGCGACCTGCTCGACGAGCGCGCGTTGGCCCGGTGGCAACGCGTCCTTGAGCCCGGCATAGCGCTTGCTCAGCTCAGCGAAGAGCGCATCGTCCGGCTTCATGCCCGTGAGAGCGAGCGCAATCCAAAGAGCGGCGTTCGGCAGATCCTTGGGGAGCCCGGCGCGCCCCGTCTCACAGAGCCACCCGATGACCCCGCGGGACCGCGGGTGCATGACGGCTGCGCCCCCGTCCGCCATGACGAGAAGGCGGTCATAGGGCCCGTCGAGTCCCCGGGCGCTGCTCACGGCATAGGCCATGTTCGCATCGACGAGCGGCGCACGCCGCTCGCCGATCGCCTTGTACGCGGCGATCAAGCCGGGCCAATCGCCCGCGGCCAGCGCATCGGTAAACGCCTTGATCAGGAGAGCGGCCGGCATCGGATTGAGGTTGCGGCGCTTGTAGAGGTCTTCGACCGCGGCCGACTGGCCGGCCTGGATGGCGGCGGTCTCGAGGAGACGCGCGGCGCCTCGCTCATCGATCCCGGCTGCGGTGAGGAGGTTCGGCCGGCGCAGCAATTCGACCACCGCGTCCACGAGACCCAGTTCGGCCGCCGTGCGCAGGTGAAAGGCGGCCGCAGCCGCGTCGCCGGGGTCGGTGCCCGCGGTCGCGAGGATGAAGCCCAGGGCGAAGGAGGCGTAGGCGAGGGGCCGGTTCGGCTCCGGGGGTGTCGCCTTGGAGAGGCCCGTGAGAAGGGCGCGGGCCGTCGGCGTCTGGCCGGCCCGGAAGGCGCGTAAGGCGCGCGTCAGCACGAGGCCGTGGCGAAGCGCGCGCGAGAGGCGCAACTGCCCCTCGGCGAAGGGCAGCGGCGAGAGCGTATCGAGCAGCGGCTCCACCTCGGCTGGGTCCAGCGGAGCATAGGCCGCGCGCACGCGCGCCACCGCACCGCTGGGCTCGGTGAGGAAGGCTGCGACTGCGCGCTCCGCTTCGCTCTTGAACCGGGCATCGGACGCCACCCGCTGCGCTTCCTCCCCGCGCCGGTGGCTCTCGGCCTCCTGTCGCGCGGCTGCTGCCTTTCGGCCCTCTTCCGCCGCCAGGCGCGCGCGCTCTTCGGCCTGCCGGCGCTGCCCGGCCTCGGCCGCGCATGGACCGCGTTCGGCGTTCTCCGGCCGCCGGCAATCGGCCGGCCGCAACTGTTCGAAGGCGAACCAGCCGCAGGCGAGGAGCGCGAGACCCAGGACGGCCAGGACAGGCCCGCGCCACCGGGGTTTCGGCGGCAGGGATGCGCTTTGCTGTTGCTCCTCCGCCTCCGGTTGCGGGGGTGGGTTCGTTTCCGCCTGGAGCCGGGGCGCCGCGCCGCAGACCGGGCAAGCTTCGTGGGCATTGGCATCATAGGGATGGCCATCGAGGCAGCGGAGCATACGCCGGCTCATCGTCTCTGGCGTCCCTTCGTGCGTGACAGGAGGTCGAGGGCGTCGGCGGCCCGGAGAGTGCCGCCTTGGGCAAGGCCCCAGACGATCGAGCGAATCTGCTCGGGGAATCCCTTTGCGGTGAGGCCGTCGGAGAGGCGGTCGAGCTGCGGCGGCGGGTTGGGGGATGGCGGCGGCCCGGCTGTGCTGCCCGGGCGTCCGGCTTCGCGGGCCCGGGTGATGAGTGTCAGCCATTCGATGCCCTGGGCGGCCGTCATCGCGCCCTCGTCCACCATCGGCTTTATCAGTGCGACATGGCCGGGCTGCGCGGGTATCGCAGCCGCCCGCGCCTCGAATTCCCCGGGAATCGGTGCGATGCCGGCGCGGCGCAAGCGCGCCTCCCGCTCCGCCGGGCTCCACCAGCCGAGCGAGGCCCGCCGGACGAACGCTTCGGCCACGCCCGGGGGCACGCCCGCCGCCGAAAGACGCGGACGCAGTTCGGGCGCGAGGGCGTCGGGCGCGCCCGGCGGCGCGCCGGCCGCCTGCGTGGAATCGGCCTCAATCAAACCGATCCAACGGGTCAGCGCCGGCTGGTCGATGCTACCCGCGACATAGCCGTCGAGCAGATCCGTCAAAAGTGACCCTGCGGCGCCTTCGTTGCCAGGCACACCGGCGGGCTTGTCGGCGAGGCGCCTGCCATAGAGAACGGCGAGATAGCCGCGCAGCGCCGTGCGGGCGGCGGCGCTCGACGGGTCGCAGATCGGCGCCCTGCAGGGTGCGTCGTCCAACCGCGCCCTGAACCAGCGCTGCTGTGCTTCGTCGAGCGGTACCGCTTTGAGCTGCTCGCCATCGAGACGCACGAGGCCGATAAAGACGAAGGGCTGCTGCGGGCCGATCCGGATGGGCGGCGCTCCCACGGCAGGGCCGCCGGAAGACAGAAAGCTCGACACGGCACAAGAGCTCTCCGCCAAGCTAGGACCCTGGCCGCCCCCCGCCGGGACTGCATTCAGGTATTTCGCATAGACCGCCAGGGAATCGCCCGGGCGAAGCGTTCGACCGATCCAGGTCGAGGCTAACTCGCGCGTGCCCCGCAGCGGGCTGAAGTCCAGGCTCTCGCCCGGGTCTATCTCGTCCGGGCCGCGCAGGATGGGCCCGTAACCTGGCGAGTCGTCCGCGGGTATCACGGGTTCGGGCTTGCCGAGCTCCCGCACCTGCTGATGCGAGACACCGACGACGATCACCGCATCCGAACAGCTGTAACGCAACTGAACGACCGCCGTCCGCCGCGCCGCAAGCGCCGCGTTCTCCCGAGCGAGCTGAGCGATGCGTGCCTTCAGCGCCACGCTGTCCTCCGCCCTCAGGCGCTCGACCTCCGCCCTGAGCGCCGCCGCCTCCGCCTCGAACCGCCGCGTCTGCGCCTCGGCATCGGCGAGCGCCGTCTGGAGGCGCTTTCGCTCGTCCTCGACCCGGTGCAGCTGGGAGCTCGCCTGATCGAGCCGTGTCTGGAGCCGCGACACGTCGCGCTGGCTCTGGGCGAGGCTGGCTACGGCCGCGTCGATCTGCTGCTGGAGACGATCGAGATCCTCCCTGGTGTAATCACCGGATTTCAACTTCCGGCTGGAAGCCTCGAGCTGCGTGCGGACGCCGTCGAGAGAGGCCCGGACGATTGCGGCGATCTGTTCGGAGGTGAAGTCGGGAATGTAATATTTCATCCCGAAGACCATGAGGATGAGGAAGGCTCCCATCGCCTTCGTCATCACGGCCATCAAGGCGACCTCGCTGGTTTCGGCTTGCCGCCTTCGCCTCCTCATCGCGGCTGCCTCGCCGGCCCTGTCCTCATCGCGCGACCACGCTCTCGTGGTCCACATAGACGCGGTTGATCAGGTTCTTGAGACAGTATTGCCCGGCGGCATTGAGCGCGAGCTCCTCCTGTTCCTGAACGGCATGCTGCACGAAGGCCATCATCGCGCTGGCGATCAGCGCGACGAGCGTGGTGTAGAACGACACCGAGAGGCCGCCGACCACCTTGCCGAGATCCATATTGGCAGGGTCGATGAGGTGCAGCGCGAGCGACAGGCCGATGACGGTGCCGAGGAAGCCGATCGTCGGGATGAGCCACGCCATGTAGCGCAGCATCTGGTAGCGCAGGTCGACCTGGTCGCTCATTAGGTTCAGCGAGCTGGTGAGCACGTTGATCGCCTGATCGACCGAGCGGCTCGCCTGGAGCTGAAGGATCGTCAGGTCGATCAGGGCCGGAAGAAAGCCGCTTTCGGCATCGTGCAGTTCGGCAACGCGGCGGCGGATCGGCCCGAGTTCGTGCAGTTCGAGGAGAGAATTGGGGTCTTCCGGCAACAAGCCGGCCTGAAGGAAGGCGCGCTCGCGTCGTGCGGCGCGCCAGCGTCGGTAGAGTTCACCCATCGCCCAGGCGAGAGCGAGGTAGATGAGGTTTTGGATGGTGAAGGGATAGGGAAAGACGCTGTAGCGCTGCCGGTCGAGAAGAAGAGCGGCCGTGGGGGAATCCGGGACGGTCATCAGGGTGGTCACGAGGATGGCGACGGCCGCGATCCCCAGCGCGGTCAGCCGGACGCGCCAGGCCGCCGGCACCGTCGGCCATGGATGCGGCCCGCCCTGCGCGAGAGCCAACACGGTGCCTTCCCCTGCGGTCGCTGAAGTGTCCGTCATGGCGAATACGTTGCAATATTGGAAATGTGGGACAATCTGACCGATGGTCGGCCGGGAGTCGAGACGAATGGGACTTTGGTCGCGAGACCTACGCGCTCTTTCCGGCGTCACGGAGTCGGGCAATACTCCGGCGATGAAGTTTCTGATCGTCGATGACCATCCCGTTTTGCGCGAGGGCATCGCGGCCCTGCTCCGGCGGGCCGGACCCGAGGTGGCGATGCTCGAAGCCGGAACGGTGCCTGAGGCCCTGCGTCTGGCCGAAGCGAACGACGATCTCGACGTGGTCATTCTCGACATGGTCCTGCCCGGCATGGACGGGCTCAGCGCGATCGGCGAGTTCGGCCGCGTGCGACCGGAAGTGCCGGTGATCGTCCTGTCCTCTTCGGAGAAGGCGGAAGACGCTCGCCGCGCCCTAGCCAGTGGTGCCCTCGGCTATGTCCCGAAATCGGCGAGCCACAACACGCTGCTCGCAGCGATCAGCCTCGTGATGGATGGCGAGGTCTATGTGCCGCCCCTCATCCTCGCCGAGGTGACGGGAACGGCGCTCCCTCAGAAGGTGCCGCCGAGCCCGGCGGACGTCACCGCCTCTGCGCTCACCGCGCGTCAGGTCGAGGTGTTGCGCCGCCTGAGCTCCGGGCAGCCGAACAAGATCATCGCCTACGAACTCGATCTCTCGGAGAAGACCGTGAAGGCGCACGTCACCGCCATCTTCAAGGTGCTGGGCGCCATCAACCGCACCCAGGCGGCTGCGGCGGCGCGTGCGGCGGGCCTTATCTGAGGCGGTCTCATTCGCCCGAGGATGCGCGCGCGCCCACCATGAGATTGCGCATCGCGGCGCGCAGTTTCCCGTTCGGCACAGGTTTGTGGAGGAGTACGAGGCCACTCGTCCGGGCCTCGATCAGCCTGTCGGGCGCGGTGTCGCCGGTGATGATCAACGCCGGGATCGTCTCGTTGAATTCCGAGCGAAGGCGCTCGATCACCTCGGTTCCCGTCTCGCCGTCCCGCAGGCGATAATCGGAGACGATCAGATCCGGCCGCGTCGGGTGCGATGCGAGCCGCGCGACCGCTTCGTCACCGGAACCCGCTGCGATGACGTCGTGGCCCCAGCCCGCGAGCAGGCGCTCCATCGCCTCGCGGATGGACGCCTCGTCGTCGATCACGACGATCAGGCTTCTCTCCGCGAGCGCCCCCGGCGCCGCCGCGACGGAATCCTCCGCCAGGGCAGCCTCGTCGGAGAGTGCCATCTTAACCTCGAAGCATGAGCCTCGGCCGATGCGGGAGCGCAGCGCGATGGGCATATCGAGGATCGCGCAGGTCCGCCGCACGATCGCCAATCCGAGGCCCAAGCCCTTGGTGCGGTCGCGCTCGACATTTCCGATCTGAACGTATTCCTGGAAAATGCGCTCGTGGTCGCCCGCGGCGATGCCGGGACCCGTGTCGAAGACCTGGATCGCGAGGCGGCCGCCGCGTCGACGGCACGCGACGAGCACGCCGCCCCGGTCCGAATAGCGGACCGCGTTGGAGACGAGGTTGCGCACCACGCGTTCGAGCAGAAACGGGTCCGTCCAGGCCACCTCGTCGCAGGAGCGGCAGCGCAGCCGCAGCCCTTTGGCCTCCGCCTCGGGACGGAGGTCGCGGCAGATGCGGGCGAGGTAGGGGCCGACCCGGAAGGCTCGCGGCGCGACCTCGACCACGCCGGCATCGAGCCGCGAGATGTCGAGGATGGCGTTGAACAGGCCGTCCATGGCAGCGGCGGACGCCTCGATCCGCTCGACGAGGAGACGAGCCTCGCCGGGCAGGTCCAGGCGAAGCAGCGCTCCCGCGAACAGACCGAGCGCATGCACCGGTTGGCGCAGGTCATGGCTTGCCGCAGCCAGAAAGCTCGATTTGGCACGATTTGCTGCATCGGCTGTATCCCGTTCCCGCCGCAGGTCCTCCGCCAGCGCCTCGCTCCGCAGCCGCAAGCCGACGATCTCGATGAAGGCGCGGTGGCTGCGGACGCCGAGGCCGCCCATGACCACGACATAGATCAGCATCAGGAACGCGCTCGCCCGCTCGACGAGCGCCGGGGCGAAAAAATTCGCGGCCACATAGGGCAAGGTCGCGGGCAGGAACAATGCGAGGAAGGCAGGCAGCCACGGGCCGAAGGCGGGAATCGCGCCGGCCGTCACCCCGAGCGTGACGGCGAGAGGAAGGAAGCGTATGTCGAAGGGAGCGTCAGGCGTCAGGCCCACGGGGGCGAAGCCCCAGGCGATTCCTTCCAGCCCCGCAACGACGGTGAAGGCGAGTGGCCATGTCGATGCGGCCCTGACAACGCAATCGGCGCGCCGGTAGCCAAGGGCGAGGAGCGTATGCGCGACGGCGCATGTCAGGACACAGGCGGCCCAGATGGAGGCGGTGCGGGGATCGGATGCGCCGAGCGCGACCAGGAACACCGCGAGGATCAGCGCGGCGAGGCCGGCACCGGCCACACCCGGGATCACCATTCGGAAGACCTCATCGATCTGCTCGCGCCGCAGTGCGGCCTCGTCGGCCTCCCTGACCGTCGGCGCGATCGTCGTCGCGGTGAGGCGTCCGGTGACGCGATGCTCTCTCATCGGAAAGTCGCACCGCCGAGACTGGGCGATCGCACATGCCCCCCGACAGCGGCTCGTCCTTCTTCGGGTGATGGCGACCCTTCGAGGTGAAGTCGCTTCCGATTTGGGCCTCGCCGGTCCGATGGCGACCGCACTCTCCGTCCTCGCCGATCGCCTTCGATCCGGCTCATCGGTGCGGCGCTATTGCGGCGGCAGGACATCGAGGACCGTCGACGCATCCGGGCGCCGCGACAGGCGGCTGACCCCGGCGCCGGCCTCGGCCTTCCCCGCCTGCAAGGCCCGGCGGTAGAATCTGAGCGCGGAATCGGGGTCGGCTTTGCCGCGCAATCCCTTCTCGTAGATCCGCCCGAGGGCCAGCAGCGCATCCGACTGGTCCTGCTCGGCGGCGCGCTCGTACCAGCGCACAGCCTCGGCCAGGGAACGCTCATAGCCGATGCCCTTCTCCAGCATCTCCCCCTTCCAGGCCATGGCGGTGGCGTCGCCCTGCGCCACGTCCAGCTCGACGAGGCGCCGGCCCTCGGGGATATTTTTCCTGATCCCGATGCCGTTGAGGTTGTAGTAGGCCAGCAGCCGGATCGACTCCCGGTCGCCTTCCTTCACGAGCGCTTCGAGCAATGCCAAGCCGGCGGCCTTGTCGAGGCCGCGCGCCTTGCCGGCGATGGCCATCCGCGCGCAGTGATAGCGGCCGAGCGTCGTCGTCATCTGGCAGAAGATCCCGGCCGCCGCCGTCTCGTCCTGCGCGACGCCGAACCCGTCCTGCAGTGCCATCCCCTGCTGGAAGAGTGCATCGGTGCTCCCCAATTCGGCGCCCTTGCGGAAATGGGCATAGGCCGCTGCGGGGTCGCGGAGCTCGCTCGGGCCGTATCTCATCAGCCAGCCGATCCGCGCATGGGCTTCGGCGTTTCCCGCGTCCGCCGCCTTGCGGTACCATCGCAGAGCATCGGCATAGTCCTGGCTCCCGTCGAGGCCTGCGGCGCAGATATAGCCCATGTTGAAATATGCGACGGGCGAGCCGTGCTCGGCCGCCTGCTTGGTCAGCCGCACGCCTTCCGCGATGTCCTTCTCGACATTCGTCCCGGTGATGAGCAGGTTCCCGAGCTCGGCGATCGCCGTGAGGTGGCCGGCGGCCGCGGCCTTCCTGACGAGGCGTACCGCGACCGCCTTGTCCTTCTCCGCGGCATACCCGGCGAAAATCGCGGCAGCGCAGTTGTAATTCGCTCTCGCGGTGTCGAGGCCGCAAAACAGCGCCGCCGCCGCCGCCCGGTCGCGCGTGGGCGCCTCGTCGTTGTAGAGGCGGATCGCGAGGCTCTCCTGCGCCGACGGATCGCCCTTTTCCGCGCCGAGCCGGTAGAGCCGCAGCGCCTCGGCCGGGTCCGGTCTGCCGTCGAGCCCCGCAACTGCGATATCTCCCATGCGCTGGTAGGCGGCGGCATAGCCCGCGGCAGCGGACTTGCCGTACCACTCGAAGGCCGCTCGCGGATCCTTCGGGCCGCCGACCCCGCGGATCGCCAGCGCGCCGAGGTCGAAAAGGGCGGCCGAATGGCCCTGCTCCGCCGCCAGGCGCAAGAGCTTCACCGCATCGTCGACGTCGTTCGCCCCGGCCGGCGCGTTGAGGAGGTGTTCGGCCAGGGCGACGCGCGCGTCGGCGTTTCCCTGGTCGGACAGCCGCCGCAGCATGACGACGCCATCGGACGCCGTCTTCCCGGGGACGGCGCCTTGAAGCAGCAGCTTGCCGCATTGCAGGTCGCCGGAAGCGCGCCCGAGACTGCAGTACAGTGCGGCAGCCGCCGCGATGTCCTTCGCAACGCCGCGCCCCTTGAGCAGCGCGTTTGCGTAGAGCAACGTCGCGTTGCGATCGTTGAGTTCCGTGCCGCGCCGGTAGTGCTCGGCTGCCTCCTTCAGGCCCTCCGCACCGCGTCCTTCGTTCTCCAGGATCCAGCCGAGGTCCCTGAAGGAGGGCGGATAGTTCGCCCGGACCGCCCGCTCGATCCAGCTTCGGCCCTCCGCGCGCGATTTCAGCTCGAAGAACAGGAGGTAGCCGAGTTCGCCCTGCGCCGCGACATGGCCCTTCTCTGCCGCCTTCCGCAGCCAGACGGCCGCCTCCTGACGCGTCCCCGTGTCGTCACGCAGGAGCGTCCCGAGCATGTACTGGGCCAGCATGTCGTCCTGCTCGGCGAGGGGTTTCGCCAGCCACAGCGCTGCCCCGCGGTCGCCGCGTCCGAAAGCTGCGACCAGATCGTCGCGAGGGCTGGCCGCCGCTGGGACGGCGAGGCCGAGCAGCACGAGAAGGAGGACTACGTGGCGCATGGGATCTCGCCCGGTCGCGGTTCCGGCAGCCCGCTCATCGTGAGCCCCACGAACCGGACGCACATCTCGCTCTCCTTCATCCCGTGGCCGACGGCGAAGCTGGCCATCACGCCAACAGCAAAGGCTTCACGGTGATGAGCCTTCGTTCTCCCTTAATGTGACGGCTCCCGCTCTCTTTGTGTAGCGGCCGAACGTCCCGTCTGCTCGGCCTCCATGGACATTGGTCTTAGGACCGTTGAGCGCAAGGAACTTCCATCATATCCGATACATGCCCGCGCTCGTCGTCCAAGCGCTCCTCGCGCGCAACCTCGGCGTCTGCGCGCGAGGAGCGGATGAACGACCAGCGCCGACGTGAAGGAGGCGCCCCGCTCGTCAGCAGGCCGGGCGGCGCAACTCGGCGCAAGGCCCGGCAATTCCGTCAAGCCCGGCACGCAAGCAGGATCGACGCCGTGCGATCCGCACATCACTGCCAACAGGAGCGTTCGATGCGACGTCGTTGCGCCTATGTCTTGCTCGTGGCTTCGACCTTGTTCGTTCCGGCCTTGCCTGCCGGCGCCGAGCCCCGCGCGCCGCTAGCCGCCGGCGGCTGCTGGATGGTGCTGCCCAAGGGCGAGAAGCCCGAACGCGGCAATGCGGCCGAAGTCTTGTGCCTCCGCCGGGACGGCTATGGCCGTGTCCGCGAAAGCTCCTTCTACGGCGATGTCGCCGGCTGCGGCCGGGTGACCTACCGCACGAGCAACGGCCCGACCCTGGTCGAGATCGACTTCAGCGCCTGCACCAACGGCGCGCCGAACCACAGCCTGCTTTGCGCGAGCGGCTCCGGGCGCAACCCTGTGCCCTGTCTCCAGAGGGTGCCCGGCGACGACGAGCCGGTGGAGATGGAGCTTTATCCGCTGGAAGGACCAGGCTCGTGAGACTCGCTCCCCGTCTCGCCGCCGTGCTCGGCCCGCTGCTCCTGCAGCCTGTCCCGGTGCACGCTTCCGATTGCCCGGAGGGCAGGGCCCGGCCGCTTCCGGTGAAGGCCCCGATCGAACACCGGTTCGGGCACCGCCTGCATCCCGTCATCGGCATGGCGGTCTTCCAGCCGAACATGGTCTTCCGCACTCTCAGCGGCCAGGCCGTGGTGACGGTGCGAGGCGGCCGGGTCGAGCCCGTCGAAGCCACGCGGATCGGCCGCTTCGTCCGGGTCCGGCAGCGCGACGGGAGCGAGCTGCGTTACGGTCCGCTGTCGCAGCTCCGCGTCCGTGCCGGACGCTGCGTCGCGGCCGGCGCGAGACTGGGCCGCACGACCTCGTCGCCCTTCACGCTCGCCCTGCGGCGAAACGAGCGATGGATCGATCCTGCGCCCTTGATGGGAGAGGCCCGGTGACCTCCCGCGTCGGCGGAATTGCCAGCCAAGAGGAGGCAATGCACGGCAAGCCGGCGCAATGGCGCGGCGGGCCCGATCCGGAGCAGAAAGTCTCGATCCGCAGTTCGAGGGACCTCATGCAAACACGCCGCTTCCTGTTGTCCCTGCTGAGCCTGCCGCTGCTGTCCTCGGTTGCCGCGGCGGAGGCGACGTGCGGTCCGCGTGGCGGCGCACTGATCGTCCGGCCGCGCCGGCCGGCGCAGCCGCTCTCGGCGCAGCTCGATGCGCTCGGCCCGCTGGTCCATGACGCGACGCTCGGGCTCGCCTTGCAGCGAGCCTGGAGCTGCTTCACGCCGGAGGAGGCCGTGCGAATGCGCTCGGCACTTGCCTGGGCGCGGGACGCGGTATCCCGGCCTGGCTTCGGCGAGATCAGGCCGGCGGTGCTGAACACGGCCCGGAGGCGGGGCAAGGAAGCGGCCGCGCGGCTGGTGGCGAAGGGCGCCGGCAGCGAGGAGGCACGCGTCATGCAGGCCTCGTTGCGCTATGTTTTCGCGAGGGAAGAGTTCGGGGGGACGAGCGCCCGTCGGATCTGTGACGGCGATCGCTCGATCAGGGGGAATTCACGATGACAGGACAGACGGTCGCCGAAGGCGGCGGGACCTTCAGGGATGCTTTCGACGGTTCGCTCGAGCGGCCCACCAAGCCGTTGAAAATCGCGATGTTCCTCGCCCTCGGCGCCTTCGCCGCCGTCGCGGCGATCTACCTCATGTTCGCGTTCGTGCCGCAAAACGGGCTCCCGGCGATCCACGAATGGTGGGCCGGGCTCGGAACACGGTCCTTGCGGGGCGAATCCGCTGCCTTCTCTTCGATCGTGATGGGCGCGGTCGCGACGATTGTCGTCGCCTTATTCGCAGCCTTCACGCTGACGGAGGCCATTGCGGATCTGCGCAAGGAAAGGCCGTTGCGGCGCCTCGGCCGGGAGCTCGTCGTCATTCGCGAGCTGACGCAAGACGGCGTCGGCTATCGGGAGGGCGACATCAAGACCGTGCACGTGCCCTGGGCGCAGGTGCAGGAGCTGCGCTCGATGGATCTGCCGGCCTTCGAGGGCAAGCTCTTCTTCGTCATCGAGCTGAAGAGCCCGATCCACGAACGCGGTCGTCTCGTCTTCTGGGACGGGCAGGATCGTCACAACAGCATCGCCGGTCGTCTCCGCGAACGCCTGGCGACGTACCGCGCCGCGCAAGCCGCCGCCGGCTGAAGAGAAGGAGGGGACCGATGCGGAAGTTGAATGCCTTTCCCTGTTTCGTGCTGTGCGGCCCCTTCCAAGGTTACGGCCCGGCACTGCCTGCCTTCGGTCGCTTCGAGCGGATCGAGTGGCCGATGTATTCCCGGGGAGATTTCACGCGGCCGCTCCGCTTCACCGGAATGCTGGACCTCGATGGACCACACGCGCTGGCATATCTCCACGATTCCGAATGGGCCGTGGTCCAGATCGATCGGGACGATCCTTGCGACTGGGTTAAGCGCGAGGACGGGACGGTCGAGCCCGGTCTGGTCTGTTTTGCCTCCGGTTTCGTGCTGTTCCGCGGTCCGCGCCGGACCGCGCTCAACATATTCACCGCTTACAAGAGCGGCATGCCCTTGAAGACGCCCCTGTCGGCGTTCCAGGATCGCACCGGCGTCGCCTCCGCCGGCGATTTCGGCGTGGCGATCGCGGGCGATGAAGGCTTCGCGCGCGCTGGCTTCTGCGGCGTCGCCCAGGCAGGAATGGCGGAGCGGCGCGGGAGTTCTGATATTTTCGCAGAGGTCGACTGGTCCGGATACTGGGCCTTTGGCGTGGCTCTGGCCGGCGTGCGTGGTAATGCGTCCGCCGGCAGGGAAGGGATTGCCGTGGTTGAGAGTGGCGGCCATGCGCGGGCGGCACATAGCGGTGTGGCGATCGCCCGCCGACATCCCCGCAAAATCGGCATCGCTCGTGGCCACTTCGGCAAATTCAGCGTCGTCGAGGCCGGCGGCAGCGGCATCGCCATCTCGCAGGCGAGTGAAGGGTCCGTGACCGTTGAGGCCCAAGGCGTCGCCGTGGCGACCGAGAGCACGCGCTGGCTGGCGGTCGGCCGTGGCGGGATCGGCGTGGCGCAGGGGGATGTGGAGCAGCTGGACATCGCCGACGATGCGCTCGTCGTCGCGGCGGGATTGGAAAGCGCGATCCGTTTCCGTCTGGGCCGTCGAGCGACGCTGATCATGCGTCACCGGCGGACAGAGGGCGTTGTCAGAGTGTTCACGACCTGCGGCGGAAACCTTGAGCCCAAGGTCTATAGCTATTGGGACGACGAGCTCCACGAGGAGTCCACCGACCGACTCGGTTCCGTCGATATCGAGCCGTGGGAGTCTGAGAAAGACGACGCGGTGTCTCTTTCCAAGTCTCCCGCCCCGGCTTTTCCCTCGGGCTTGCCGTGGTGGGTCGCCGCCCGGAACCACGATCCGGAGGCCGAAATCCTGCAAGAGCCGATACGAGAGGGAGAGATCGTCGTTCTGTGCGGCAATATTCCAGCAGCGGAGCTGGCGGCGGGGCGTAAGGACGGGAAATTGTGGCTCGGCGCCCTCATGGGCCAGGGCGATCTGCCGCTGAGCGATGGGGCACAATGCTGTCTGGTCAGGGTTGAGGGCGAGCATGCGCTCGGGCAGGGACGCGGCGAAATGGTCGGCTTCCGACAGGGGACGGCACTCTATCGCGGCACCCTGCGTGGCGCGGTCGCCTCGCTCCGCGCCGTTGGCGCCGACAAGGTGCTCGACGGCCATATCGCGCTGGCCGGGCCTGGCGGCGTCGCGCGTGTCGCGTCGCGGATGGACCCCGTGCCGCTGCCGCCTCCGCATCCCGCCGACATCGAGGAGCGCTATTACGGGACCCCGTCCAACCTTCTGCGCGGCGACCGCACCATCGGCCGCTATCCCTCCCTCGCCGTGGCCGGAGACGAGGGTTTCGCCATCTGCGACGGCGAGGCCCATGCCGGGGATCGCGGCGTGGCCTGTGCGCGCGGCCTGGGCGTCGCGCGAGCCGGGGCCAATGGCCTCGCCCTCTGCGAGAACGGCCGCGCGATCGCCGGCGAGTCCGGGATCGCCTTGAGTGTTCCTCTGACCTACCCCGGTGAACTTGACCACGGTGGACAGGCTGTCGCGGGCGAGCATGGCATCGCGATTGCGGAGTGGAACGGTACGACCGCGATAGCCGGCGAGAGCGGCATCGCCATCGCCAGGGGACCATCGGGGGGCCAGGCTCGGGCGGGGGACTTGGGTGTCGCCATCGGCGCGGGGGGCGAGCAGGTCGCGGTCCATGGTGGCGGGCATGCGGTCGTCGTCGCAAAGCGGGGGCGGGTCAGCGGCTTTGACGGCGCGTTGCTCGTCGCCTGGGACGAAGCGACGAAGCGCTGGGTTCACGGCTTGGTCGGGCGGGACGGCATCGAGCCCGGTGTCGCCTATGTCGCCCGCAACGGCCGCTTCGAGCCCTGGACGAGCCCGGTGCTTGTGGAATTCCGCCACAAGCACCGACGAAGGCCGCGCTGAGCGCCGGCATCCATCGGCAAGGCCGGGCAAGTCGGTGCAATACCGCGGCCGCCGGGTCGCGGCTATCCCTTCGTCCATCGGATCGCCCCGATGGAACGGAGACTGAGCCATGAAGAAACACCTCGCCCTCGCCGCCTTCGTCCTGCTCGCCGCGACCGGCGCGCAGGCCCAGCAGAGCCAGCAGAAGGTCGCCGTCAAGAACCGCGACATGATCGTCGCCATCACCAGCGGGCAGCTGGAGGACAAAATCGTCGGCAAGCCCGAAATCTTCCAGCGGAGCAACATCGCCTACGCCATCGGCATGACGCGCAGCCTGCACCGGGCCTGCACCATCCTCTCGGCCGAGGACGGCGCGCGGCTGGAACGGCTCGAGCGGGCCTACCGGACGAGGAAGGCAAGCAACGAGATCGACGCGGCGATGCAGGCCATGGTGCTGGGCGAACTCGACAACGGCGCCTCCGACACGGCCGCCCTGCTCGGCCGCTACGACTGCGCGGCGCTGGAGCGCGCCAAGCTGACCGGCCCGCTGCTCGCCTTCTGGAACAAATATCTCACCCGGCTCGCCGGGTGAGCCGCCGACACCGCAAGAGGAGGTTCCCATGCTCTCTCGCATTCGCATCGTCGCCGCGGCCTCGGTCGCGGCGCTGGCCACGCTCCTGGTATTGGCGGCCTCGGCGCAGACCGTGCCCTCGCCGCGCCTCGAAGCCCAGCGCCAGGCCAATGCGCAGTTCGAGACGTTTCGGGCCCGCTGCGGCAAGGACTATGTCGTCGCCGCCGACGTCTCGCCGCCGCCGAGGGGCGGCTTCACCACGACCCTGGGGACGCCTGTGCCCGGAGCGTCCTCCGGCCATACGCTCTATATCGCCTATGCCGATGTCCGCCTCGACGGGCGCGAGATCACGACCGATATCGACCGCCGCAACGGGATCGCCTGGCGCGGAACGCTGGCCTACAGCGCCGCCGCCCTGCGCCAGATCTCGGTCGGCCAGGACGGGACCAGAGGCGCCTGGAGCCCGTGGCAGCCCGCAGGGCCGATCTACACGGTGACGCTGGAGCTCAAGGACGGGAGCTGGTCGAGCCGCGGGCAGGAGATGTCGCTTCTGGGCGCGCTGGGGCGCTACGCCAAGCTGAGGCGTCCGGCCTGCGCCGAGATTCCGGCAGGCTGATCCGGCGATGGCGGCGGCACCCGCACCGCGATGATCGGCCAGGTCCACTTTTCGGTGGGGCTGACCATAAGATAATCTCGAAACCCGGGCGCGCGGCGGTGATGTCTCGCCCGTTGCACGACGAATGCGGGGTATGACATGGACGAACCAAGCGTCGCCTTCAGTGTCGAGGGCAAAACCTTTCGCAGCCCGATCGGCGTGTTTTCCATCTTCGGCATCTGCGCTCTCGCGGGCGCCATTCTCTGCCTGTTGCAACTCGTGACCAGGCCTTTGACGCCGTCGAACGCCGTCCCGCTGCTCTTCGGCGGCGTCGGAGGACTGATCGGGCTCGCGGCCGGCCTCGGCTTTACCGCCATGCATCTCAACGCATGGTGGGCCGGGCGTGATCCGGATGCCACCGCAAGGCGGATCACGCCTCTCGTCGTCACGGCCGGCGGGATCTTCATCGACCCCTATCCCTATGCCGGTCCCGGACCTCTGGGAGCGCGCCGCCGCCGCTTCGTGCCCTGGCGGGACGTCGCCGCGATCGGGCCGGTCAAGGAAACGGGCCTGTTTCCCGTGACGGTGGCGGAGAAGGACGGGGTTCAGAAGACCGTCTACGAAATCCCCGAAGAGGCGCGCAGCGAGGCCGGTGCGACGCCGTACGCCACGCTCCTCGCCGCTCGGCAGCGCTATCTGGCCGGGCTTTCATCCGCGGCCCGGGCCGCGACGGGGACGTTCCTCGTTCCGGTCGTAAGGGCGGCGCCGCCGATCTGGCGCGTGCTCGGTGGCGGCGTGCTGCTCGCGGGCGCGGCCGTCTTCGCTCTCCTGCTGACCGCGACAGCCGCGGCGACGAAGAGCGCCAATCTCGACCTCAAGGCCTTTCTCACGCTGCTGGGCTGGAGCGGGATCATCGCGTTCTTCGCCTTTGCGATCGTCGCCGCCGCTTTCGGGGCTTGGCGCGCCCGAGGCCAACACATCACCTGGCCGGTCGCGACGATCGAGGCGGACGGCTTCACCGCTACCGCCCTGCCGAATGCGGCAGGTGACCTCTTCGGCGATCTCGAAGGCCGCAGTCGCCGCGTCGCCTGGCCGGAGGTTCGAAGCATAGAGCCGCCGCTCCCCGGCGAAAACGACTTTACCGTCGACATCGGCGAGCGCCACCCACTGCGTTTGCCGGCCGCTGCGAAGGCCGAAGACGGGCGGACGCTTTACCCGGCGCTCGCCGGAGCATGGCAGGCCTGGCGCATGCCAGCTGAACCCGGAAGCCAGCCGGAGCCGACCTAAACCAAGCCAACCGGGTCGCCCGGCGTCTCGGGCGGCCATTTGAGGTCGAAGAGTAGGAACATTGCCGTCTGGACGGCAGTCGGGAAATCCCGAACCGATCCGCCGGCCGCCGGGCAAGGCAATTCGCCGATGGCGGGATCGTCGCGCGAGCGCAGCAGGGCTAGACAGCCGAGCACAAGCGTATGCGTCGGCAGCGCCACGCCGAGTTCGTAAAGGAGAGTCGCGTTGGCACGCTCGCGCGCCTGCTCGATCAGTTCGCGCAGCACCGGCGTCGGTGTCCAAACCTGATCGACCAGCCCTCGCCGCAACTTCGGATCGCTCCAGTCGAGTTGAGGAGCCAGCGTCAACAGAAGCGGACCGGGTGACATGCTTGGTCCAGCTGTTGCCCTCGTCCGAGCAAAATTAGCCCAGTCCAGGCCGACCACGGGGAACAGACGCTCTGGAAGTCGAGAGCTGGTTTCCCCCCGCCAGGCATCCGGAAGTCGGCCGAAGGCAACCATATGCAGCGCGCCGAGGAGAAGCTGCGAGGGGCTCCGACGATGCTCCTGACAGGCCTCGCGAAACCGATCGGAACGTTCCGCGCGCTCATGGAGCGCCCCGAACGAAGCCGGCGCCTCGGGCCAATCCTCGCCGCGCAGAGCAGCCTGCAAGCCCGACGATCGCCAATCGAGAACGGAGGCGAGCGCGATGATGTCCGGCCCGAGGGGTGGATCGTATGGCTCCGGTGGGTAAAGGTCCGGCGCCGGCATGCCCGTCGGCCTCGGTTGCCGAAGGCGTTGGACGATGGGATGCAACCTGTCGAGCCAATCACTCCAAACGCTCATCGCCGCCTCCTTGAGCGGCCAGCATGCCGTGCCGGTGCCGGCCCAGGCAATTGATGCCGATTGCATCGCATTGCGATCGGCATCCTGCCGTGCGCGATCGATCATGACCCTGTGCGCTATGGCCTTCGGATCGGCTCCGGCTGCTGTGAGTGGACGGCGCTCTGTTCTCTGATTGCCGTCGGGCCTTGCTCGGAACCGGGCTCGATGATCGTGACGCTGACGCAGACCAACAGGAAGACCAGGATGATATTGGCGCCGCCGATCACCGATGCGAACCGCCTCGCACCCCGCGCCCGAACGATGCCGATTGCCGCAATTCCACAAAGAAGCGCCATGGACGTGAACTGGCCGGTTATCATCCATCCGCGGATTTCCGTGCCGGCCGCATGATGGTCGATCATGAAAGGGCCCGAGAGGATCATAAGACCCCAGGGTATGATCATGAACGACAGTGCGCCCAAACGACGGCGGACTTCGGACCCACTCGGAAAGGAGCGGACGACGAGCACAGCAATCACAACGGATACCGATGCGACCAACGCGAGAAGCAGGATCAAATTGAGCATCGGAAGCTCTCTCCTTGCTGTCCTCGGCGCGCCGGCCGGCCCCAGTTTCACGAAAGAATTTAGTGCATCGAAAGGTAGTGCGGAATTGCTCGGCATTGCGCCGGAATCCAGTCGCCGCGCCGCTGTCACGACGGATCTGTTGCTCAAGCAGATTCACTCCAACGGGCTCGTTTAGCACGAAGGCGCGCCCAGCGGCTGCGTGAGCCCTGCCGCCAGGCGCCTCTTCAAAGGTCGGTCTGTTCAGAGAGAATCAAGGCGTCGTCGACCTCGATGCCGAGGTATCTGACCGTGCTCTCCAACTTCGAATGGCCGAGCAGGAGCTGGCATGCTCGCAAGTTGCCGGTCCGCTTATAGATCAGCGCGACTTTGGTCCGTCTCAGGCTATGGGTCCCATACAGAGCGGGGTCGAGCCCGATCAGCGAAACCCAGTCGTCGAGCAGGCGCCCATATTGGCGGGTGGTGACGTGATCGCCTTTATGGCTCCGGCTAGGAAAGAGCCAGTCAGCATCGCCGGATGGTCGACGCCTGAGCCAAGCGGTCAAGGCCTCCCGCGTCGGGTCGGTCAGCTCGAAGGGCACTGGCCGACCTGTCTTCTGCTGGATGATCGAGGTCCGCAGTCTGACCGTGCCGCCCAGCACGACATCGCTGATCCGCAATCGAACGAGATCGCAGCCTCGCAACTTGCTGTCGATCGCCAGATTGAACATGGCGAGGTCTCGTACGCGCTGATCATGCTGCAGTCGCGTTCGGATCGCCCAAATATGGCGAGGTTTCAGCGGCGGCTTGGGCCCGATAAGGCGACCCGCGTTCCAGGCGGGACGCTCGTCACGTTGCTGATGTTCGATCGGCATAGCGTGTCCTCCTTTGGAGGCCGCATCCGGATTGATATTATCACGAATGATGTTGAGCTGCGCTGCGCCACTTCCTGACATTGGCTGCCGCCCCATTAGCGGACGTAAGGATCATGGCCGATATCGCACGGCATTGAGCAGTGTCTGCCGTCAGCGCTCTTGAGACCATTTAGGGGTTTTCGGGAAGGGAGGATTTCTGGATCATCGCAGCCATTCAGGAGCGCAGATGAGACAGAAATCCGGGCCGGAGAAAGCACCGGCAGAGCAGGTCGTGAAGGACATCCGCCGAGCGACGCGGCGGCAGTTCTCGGCCGAAGAGAAGATCCGCATCGTGCTGGAAGGCGTACGCGGCGAGGAGAGCATCGCCGAGCTGTGCCGGCGCGAGGGGATCGCTTCGTCGATGTATTACGGCTGGTCGAAGGAGTTCCTCGACGCCGGCAAGCGCCGGCTCGCCGGCGACACGGCGCGTGCGGCGACCTCCGACGAGGTGAAGGAACTGCGTCGGGAGGCGCAGGCGCTGAAGGAGGCCGTGGCCGATCTGACCCTGGAAAACCGCCTGCTTAAAAAAAGCATGCTCGCGGATGGGGAAGACGACACATGAGATACCCCGCATCCGAGAAGGCCGAGATCATTCGCTTGGTCGAGGGATCGCATCTGCCGGCGCGGCGCACCCTGGACAAGCTCGGCATCCCGCGCGCCACGTTCTATCGCTGGTACGATCGCTTTCTCACCGGCGGGATCGAGGCGCTGGCCGATCATCGCTCGCGGCCGGATCGTGTCTGGAACCGGATTCCCGACCCGATCCGGGCCGAGATCGTCGAGCTGGCGCTGCGCGAAACGGATTTCAGCCCGCGCGAGCTGGCAGTGCGCTTCACCGACGAGAAGAGTTACTTCGTCTCGGAGGCATCGGTCTATCGGCTCCTGAAAGCGCATGATCTGATCACCAGCCCGGCCTACATCGTCATCAAGGCGGCGTCCGAGTTCAAGGACAAGACGACGGCGCCCAACCAGCTCTGGCAGACCGACTTCACCTATCTGAAGATCACCGGATGGGGCTGGTACTATCTCTCGACCGTGCTGGACGACTTCTCCCGCTTCATCGTCGCCTGGAAGCTCTGCGCCACGATGCGGGCCGAC
>NZ_JBHSLW010000029.1:0-38775 GCF_042657265.1 Allobosea eneae | reverse complement strand
AAATCACGGTCGCGCATCGGCCGAGGCTCTTGAGCGATAACGGCGCCTCATACATCTCGGCCGACCTCGCAACCTGGCTCGACGGCAAGGGCATGCAGCACGTACGCGGCGCGCCCTATCACCCTCAGACACAGGGCAAGATCGAGCGCTGGCACCAGACCCTGAAGAACCGCATCCTGCTCGAAAATTACTATCTGCCCAGTGACCTCGAACGGCAGGTCGCGGCCTTCGTCGAGCATTACAACCATGCCCGCTACCACGAGAGCCTCGGCAACCTGACGCCCGCCGATGTCTACTTCGGCCGCGGGCAGGCCATCCTCACCGAACGCGAAAGGATCAAGCGCCAGACCATCCAACAGAGACGCTTGCAGCATCAGCTGCAGGCCGCATAACCTCAAACCCAGATGAGCCAGAGCCTCCGTTCCTGAGACGCCGAGACAGTCTCAAATCATCTGACGACGGACAATTGAGCAGCAGGCGGAACGCCTGCGAGGTCTGAAGGCGGCTGGCATAGTAGAGGTGATATCCCGGCAGCGGCGGCGTCCATTCGCCCAGCATTCGGACGAGCTTACCTTCGCGCAGATGGGCATCGACCTGATCGAGCGGCAGATAGGCGATCCCGAGGCCTGCGAGCGCAGCGTCGAGAATGAGCTCGATCGTGTTGAAGACGAGCGGGCCCTCGACGCGAACGCGGATTTCGCGATCGTCATGAACCAGACGCCAGGCGTTGACCGTGCCCGGCGTCGGCAGCCGCAGATTAACCCCGCGATGGCTGGCGAGGTCGTGTGGTGTTGCCGGAGCCGGTCGCTCGCGCAGGTAGCTGGGCGCTGCCACGATCGCCATCGGGATATCCGGGCCCATGCGAACCGCGACCATGTCCTTCGACACATGCTCGCCGAGGCGCACACCTGCATCGAAGCCCTCGGCGACAACATCGGAGAGCTCATAGGTCGCGACTATCTCGACATTGATGTCGGGATAGTCGGCAACGAGCTTCGCTAAGGCTGGCAGCAGGATCGTCTTAGCCGCGTGCTCGACGCTGGTGATCCTGATCGTCCCCGACGGCTTGTCGCGGAACTCACCCAGCGCGATCAGGCTCTGATCGAGATCGCGCAGCATCGGCGCCAGCGTCTGCCAGAGCCGTTCGCCCGCCGGCGTCGGGGCGACGCTGCGTGTGGTGCGGGCGACCAGTGGCACACTGAGCCGCTCTTCCAGCCGCTTGATGATCTGGCTCAGCGCCGACTGCGACAGGCCGAGCCTGGTGGCGGCGCGGGTGTAGTTGCGTTCTTCCACCACAACGGCGAAGGCCGCCAGATCGGCCATGTCCTCGCGACGCATTCATCACCTCAGTGATAAGTTCAATCAGACTACTGCCATAGTCTGATGATTGGGGCGAGCCTAAGTTCTCGGTGTCGCGCCGCTCTGGCGCCCTACGACACCGCAACGGAGGAGACGACGATGGCTCGCAAGATCAGCTTCCAGAACAGCAACAACCCGACGATCACGATGTCGGCCGTTATTCATGTTCCCGAGGGCTTTGAAGAGACGGCAAGCTATCCGGCGATTATCGTCTCGCATCCCGGCGGCGGCGTGAAGGAACAGACCGCCGGCACCTATGCTGCCGAGTTGGCAAAGGCCGGCTTCGTCGCCATCGCCTATGACGCCTCCTATCAGGGCGAGAGCGGCGGCGAGCCGCGCCAGCTCGAAAACCCGCATATCCGAACCGAAGATGTCAGCGCTGTCGTCGATTATCTGACGACGCTGGCTTACGTCGACAACGAGCGCATCGGCGCGATGGGCATCTGTGCCGGTGCCGGCTACTCGGCCAATGCCGCGCTGCAGGACCGTCGCATCAAGGCGCTCGGCACGGTCAGCGCCGTCAATATCGGCTCCATGTTCCGCAATGGCTGGGAGAACAATGCGAAGGACGCCGACGCGCTGCCCTATACCGAGGCCGGCTCGAACGCCCGCACGGCCGATGCCGCCGGTGCTGCGAAAGCGCGCATGCCACTGGCGCCGGAAAAGGAGAGCGACGCGCCCAACGAGGAGCTGCGTCAGGCCTGGGAGTATTACCATACGCCGCGCGCGGAATGCCCGACCGCACCGGGCTTCGCCACCGCGCGCAGCCTGAACCAGATCATCACCTACGACGCCTATCACAAGGCCGAGGCCTTCCTGACGCAGCCGATCCTGGCCGTCGCGGGCTCCATCGCCGGCAGCAAATGGATGAGCGACGATCTGCTCGCCCGCGCCGCCAGCAAGGACAAGGCCATGCATGTCGTCGAGGGCGCCAACCACATGGACCTCTATGACGGCAAGCCCTTCGTCACTGAAGCCGTCTCGGTGCTGGCGCCGTTCTTCCAGAAGAACTTGGCTATGAGGGCGCGAACAGCCTATGAGGGCGCGAACAGCCTCGAAGCAAGCCGCAGCTGAGTAGCATCGGCGACAGTCGATATGTTGGGCCGGTGCCGTGGCGGCGCCGGCCTGGCGGTCCCTGTTGCTGCCTCGCGCCACTTCCAGACATTGGCTGATTGCCAGAAAGCGGACGTTGGCGGACTGGCCCCAGAAGCCGGGCAACAACGTCTCGCATTGGCCCAAGCGAGCGGGCACTCGCCAATGCGCGCGCGATCCGCCAACGGCTTTCGACCTGCAAAAGGTGACTTGGCCGATCGAGCTAGTGCTTGAAGAGCGCATAGTTGATGCCAAAGGGAATGTTCGGCAGCCGGAGTGGAAGTGCGATGGAGCGATGGTCGATCGTATCGATCGGGCAGACGAAGGCGATCACATCGCAATTTGCACGATCGACGGCAATTTGATGCGGGATGCAACCGGCCGCTTGGTGCCAGGGATTGCCGCAGCCCTGTTGAGAGCGGCTCAGAAGCGCCGCGTAAGAATTTGGCTTTTCATCTTTGTGGGGCTCGGGACGCCAGGGCCCAGACCTTCTGCTAGCCATCGAACAGGAAAATTGGTTTGAGTGCAGATTTTCGAGCGTGGACGGTTATCCCAGCCTAAGCGTTATGCGACCAGGATCCTCGGATACGCCAATTTTGCGGATACTGGATACTGGATGGGCGTAAGCGATAATGCGGCTTTCCTCCGGGGAGTACCTATCTGAATCGCTCAAGTTAATTGCGAGGCTTAGGGCGCCGTGCGGCCAAGCGTATCGCGAAAGTCCGGATGGGCGATTGCGATCATCTTCGGGAGGCGCTCAGCGAGGGACAGGCGACGAAGGTCGGCAACTCCGTACTCCGTAACGACAATGCTGGCGTCCGCCCTGCCGATGGTGGCCGGCCCCGACAGATGGGCGACGATTCGGCTGCTCAGCTGTCCCTTCACCTCGGCGGTAGAGGGGAGGGCAAGGATCGGCACTCCTCCCTGCGATGCGCGTGCCCCACGGAGGAAATCAAGAGCGCCTCCGATGGCGCCGACATAGCGACCGCCGGCTATCTCCGTGTTGGCCTGGCCTGACAGATCCACCTCGAGGGCAGAGTTAATCGCCGTGAAGCGAGGCAGAGCGGCGAGTTTCGAAAGCGCATGGGTTTCGGCGATCGGGCGAACCTCGATCGATGGATTGAGATGCGCAAAATCGAGCAGTTCGCGGCTTCCAAGGAGCGTTCCGGTCACCGACAGGCCGCGGTCAACGGGCTTGGCTGCGTTTGTCACCGCGCCGGATTGGATCAGCCGCATCGCCCCGTCACCAATCAGACCCGAGTGCAGGCCGAGATCTCGTCGGTCAACGAGAAGGTCTGCGATGCAATCCGGTAGGGCACCCAAGCCGAGCTGCAGCGTTGCGCCGTCCTCGACCAAGGAAGCGACGTTGGCCGCAACAGCCTGGTCAACGGCGCTGGGCATGCCGCGGGCGAGCGCGAGGACTGGCCGGTCTGTTCGTATGGCGACATCGACATCGTCCGCATCGATCAATGCGCTAGTAAACGGGGCCTGACGGTTGATTTCGGCCACCACGACGCGAGCCGTCTTGATCAGACCCTCGACGTAGTCGCTGGTGCAAGAGAGGCTCAGTCTGCCGTCATGGGGGTGCTCAGCCAGCTGCAGAAGGAGCACGTCGACCTCGCCCGCCAACGTCTTCGGCAGGTCCGAGTAATGCATCGGCAGGATGTCGAGCGCACCGGCTGCGGCGAGCTTTCGGTTGGTACCCGTTCCGCAGAAGGACGTAAAGCGGACATGGTCAGCGTGAGCTGGATCGACCGCGTCTCCGAGGCCGATGCCGACGAAGGCGGAGATCCCCCCGACCTGGGCGCGCTGCTCCATCAGCCGACCAGTCAGCGCGACTGGTTCGCCGCACGCCTGACCCCAGCAAATCATCTCACCGGGGCGAACGATCGCGGCAAAGTCGAGAGCCTCGAGGGAGGTCGTGAGTGGAGCCATCGTCAGCTTAGGCCAGTTCGAACACCGCGGCCATTCCCTGCCCGCCGCCAATGCACATGGTCTCAAGACCGTAGCGCACGTTGCGACGCTTCATTTCGTGGAGCAGCGTCGTCATGATCCTTACGCCGGTGGCCCCAATCGGGTGTCCCAGCGAAATGCCCGACCCGTTGACGTTCACCCGTTCGAGATCTACGCTCGGCCACGCCTGCAGAACCGACAGCACCTGGCAGGCGAACGCCTCGTTGATCTCGACGAGATCCATGTCGTCGACCGCGAGCCCGAGCCGCTTCATCAGCCGCGCCGCCGCTGGAACCGGGCCGATCCCCATCTCAGCGGGCTCGCAACCAGCAGCAGCCCAGCCCACCAGGAACGCATCCGGGGTCAGACCCAGGTCGGCCAATCTGTCCTCTGCCACCACCAAGCAGGCGGCCGCCGCATCGTTTTGCTGCGCAGCATTCCCGGCTGTCACGGTGCCATCGCGTTGGATTGCACGTAGCTTCGCAAGGCTCTCCAGCGTGGTATCCGCGCGAATGCCCTCGTCCTGCGCGACGACAATCGGGTCTCCGCGCTTTTGCGGCACGCTGACCGGAACGACCTCGGCCGCCATGCGGCCCTCGGACCAGGCCGCGGCTGCCCGGTGCTGGCTGCGCACGGCATATGCGTCGGCAGCTTCGCGTGAGATCGAGTACTTGCGGGCGAGGTTCTCGGCCGTCTCGATCATGCCGGAGATGTGGCCGAAGCGATGTTCGGGCTGAGACCGCTCGCGGCCGCGGTCGAGGCGGTCATAGAGCACGGGCGAACCCGAACGCGTGCCCCAACGCACACCCGTGGTGTAGTGCTCGATGTTGCTCATGCTTTCGACACCGCCTGCGATGACGACGTCGCAGGCACCCGACTGCACCATCATGGCTGCGGTTGCGATCGATTGGAGGCCGCCACCGCAGCGCCGGTCGAGCTGCATGCCGGGAACATGGACCGGCAACCCGGCCTCCAAGGCGATCCAACGGCCAACGCACGGCGTCTCGGAGTTGGCATAGGACTGAGCGAAGACAACGTCATCGACCAGGGCGGGGTCGAGACCGGTCCGGTCCAATACGGCATTGACCACCGTGGCTCCCAGCCGTTCCACGGGAACGTCCTTGAGCGCGCCGCCAAAGCGGCCCACCGGCGTGCGGAGAGGGGTTACGATCGCGGCGCGACGCATGCGGCAGCTCCTTCGGCCTCAGGCCGGATCCCAGGTAAAAACGTCCGACGACACGTCGAGGCCGTGGAAGCTCGCCGACAGCACCGGCATCGCGTGCTCGGCGATCTGTTCCGGCGTCCAACCGCCCTCGCGCTGCACCGAGCGAACTGGGCGTGGCTGGTTAAAGAGGAGGATTTCGTTGTTGCGGACACAGAATATCTGGCCGCTGACCGAGGTCGCGCGCTCCGAGAGCAGGTAGACGGCGAGTGGCGCGATCTTGGCAGGTGTCATCTGTTGCAGGCGAGCGACGCGTGCTTCCTGCTCCGGCGAGTCGACTTTGATCGAGCTGATCATCCGGCTCCAGGCGAAGGGCGCGATGCAGTTCGAGCGGACACCGAAGCGCTGCATATCGAGGGCGATTGATTTCGACAGCCCAACGATGCCGAGCTTGGCTGCCGAATAGTTCGCCTGGGCGAGATTGCCGATGAGCCCCGAGGTCGAGGTCATGTGCACCAGGCTGCCCGACTGCTGCTGCTTGAAGACCGGGGCCGCAGCGCGGCTGACGTGAAAGCTGCCGTACAGGTGCACTTTCACAACCCGGTCCCACTCCTCTTCCGTCATCTTGTGGAAGAAGGTGTCGCGCAGGATGCCGGCATTGTTGACGACGCCATCCAGTCGCCCAAAGGCGTCGAGGGCGGTCTGCACGATGCGTTGCGCGCCTTTGGCATCCGCGACGCTGTCGAGGCTGGCGACAGCCTCGCCGCCGGCCGCCTTGATCTCGGCGACCACGCGCGCTGCCGGCCCGTCATCCTGGCCGCTCCCGTCGAGACCTGCCCCAATATCGTTGACGACGACCCGTGCGCCATTCGCACCCGCCATCAGGGCGATATCTCGCCCAATTCCCCCGCCAGCGCCCGTGACGACGACGACCTTGCCGTCGAGCATGTGAGACACGCTCATGATCAGGCTTCCTTCAGGATTTGGCGGGCGATGAGGAGCTGCTGGATCTGGCTCGTGCCCTCGTAGATCCGCATCAAGCGCACGTCGCGATAGAAGCGCTCGACCGCGTACTCGCTCATATAGCCAGCGCCCCCATGGACCTGCACGGCTCGGTCGGCGACCCGACCAACCGCCTCGGTCGCGAAATACTTCGCAGCCGAAGCTTCGGTTCGGGCAGCGCCTTCGCGGTCGTAGATCGCCGCGGTCTGCTCCACCAGCGCCCGGGAGGCGAGGTATTCGGTGTAGCTGTCGGCAATCATCGCCTGAATGAGCTGGTACTCGGCGATCGGCTTCCCGAACTGCCGGCGCTCCTTGGCAAAGCCGGTCATTTCCGCGATGAGCCGCTTGCAGGCGCCAGTTGCGAGAGCCGCGATATGAATGCGGCCGCGGTCAAGCACACGCATTGCCAGGCGGAATCCTCGGCCGGGCTTGAGGCCGATGATCGCGCTGGCGGGCACACGGACATTGTCGAACATCACGTCGGACGTCGTCGTGCCGCGCTGACCCATCTTGCGATCCTTCTTGCCGATCGTCAGGCCAGGGGAGTCGCTCGGAACCAGGAAGGCCGAGATCGCATCTGCGCCCGGCTTGTCGAATTCGGTTCGCACCATGACAGTGAAGACGCCGGCGCGCTGGGCATTGGTGATGTAGCGCTTGGTCCCGCTGATCAGGTAGTCGTCGCCGTCCCGTACGGCACGCGTCGTCAAATTGGCAGGATCCGAACCCGTGTCCGGCTCGGTCAGGGCGAAGGCCGAGATCAGTTCGCCGCTCGCCATTCGTGGCAAATAGGCCTGCTTCTGCTCCTCTGTGCCCTCGAAGATGAGCCCGCGCGCGCCAATGCCGATATTGGTCGCCAGCAGCGAACGGAAGGCGAGCGCTGTCCCGCCAAAGATCATGGCGAGCTGGCTTTCCTGGCTGGCGGTCAGTCCGATGCCGCCGTACTCCGGCGGGATTGTCAGACCGAAGAGACCGAGCTCCCGCATCTCGGCGACGATCTCCTCGGGGACCTCGTCCTCAATCTCCAGCCGCATCTCGTTGGGGACGAGGCGTTCCGCTACGAAGCGCTCGACGGTCGCCTTGAGATGCTGGAAGGTTTCGTCGTCGACTGCCGGCTCACTCATGCGTCACGTCCCTTGTTGGAATGTTCTGCGGCAGGGAGGACGGTGCAGGTTCCTTCGACTGCTCGTTCCCCTGCCATTGTCTCGACGAAAATGTCGTAGGTACCCGCCGCGTCGTCCCTGAGGACGCCGCCCGCTCGGATGGATGAACCGACCGGCAGCGGTCGGATGAAGCGTGTATCCAGGGCCAGCTTTTCTGGAACTCCGCCGAAGGTGCGCTCGATCGCCTCGATCACCAGGTTGAGGCCGAGCGTGCCGTGTACAATCGGGCGACCGAATGCGGTCTTGGCGGCAAAGACTGGATCGAGATGAATCGGGTTGTAGTCGGCTGTCAGCGCCGCGTAGCGCGCGACCGCGTCCAGGTCCGTGATCATCTCGACGATGGCGAGTTCACGCGGCAGCGCCGCAGTCTCTAGCGTTCCCATTCCGCATTATCTCCGTGGAGCGCGTATTGCCGGGCCCTGTGTCATCGCGCCCAGATCGTTCGGATCTCGCCGTTGAGGACATCCTGTCCTTCGACACTCAGGACGACGCCAAACGTCACCCAGCCGCGTTCCTTGCGGCGCTCTTTTGACAGGCAGCTGACCTGCGCTTCGAGTTTATCGCCGGCCTTCGCCGAGCGACCGAAGACGAGCTTCTGGCTGGCGTGGATGTTGCCGGGCGGTCGAGGCTGGGCCGCGTTCAGGTAGGCTTCCATCATCGCTGCGACGAGCATCCCGGCCGGCACGCTCTCCTTTGACTTCCGCTCGCCATAGATGGCGGTCCAGTTGTCCAGGTGCGCATCGTCGAGCGTGATGGCAAAATTCCCCAGCGGCTGGCCAGGGCTGAAATCATCGAAGACCCAAACAGGGAGATCGGTTTGCGCGCCGCTCACCGCTGTCCTCCACGGCCTTGCGGTGCCGCCCGCCCACCGGCCAGCCTCCGCTCGGACTGCCGCACACCGCGAGAGACGCCGAAAAGTGCTTCACTGATCCAGTCGGCGGAATCGCGTAGATCGACGCCCAGGCGCTCGATGTCCTCACGGGACAGTTGACCTGCAATGCTGATCCCGCTGATCCCGAGCCGCGGCCGGCCTTCCGCATCGGTTACGACAGCGGCCGCGATCTCCAGGCCTTTGAAGAGCTGCCCCAGGTCAAACGCGTAGCCATCACGCCGAGCCTTCTCGACGTCGGCCGCGTAATCCTCAAAGCTCGGCGGGGCCTGCCATTGCAGCGCGTCGAAGCGGAGTTTCAGTTCGTCGCGCGGCAGGTTGCGCAAGGCGGCGTAGCAACGACCAACCGCACCCACGAAGGTCGGGAGGCGCGAGCCGTCGGACATGTCGACTCTGACCGTCTTCGCTGTTGAAACACGGTCGACGAGAACGATGCGCTCGCCATCAGTCACCTGCCAGAGGCAGAGCAGGCTCTTGTGCTCGCCGGAGAGCCGCGCGAGCTCCGGCCGGATCAGATCGGCCTGGTTGGCGCCAAGAAGCGGCAACGAGAGCTCCAGAACACCGAGGCCGATCCGGTAGGTCTTCGCCTCCGCATCGAAGTCCACCAGCCGCTCCGTGGAGAGCGTCCGCAGGATGTTGAAGCAGGTGCTGACGCTCACGCCGGTATCGCGCGCGATGACCGCTACACCCGCCGGCTCACTCATCTGAGCAAGCGATCGGAGGATGGAAACCGCGTTGGCGACGGCTCCGACGATTTTTGGCGAGAGGTCTTGATCAGGGCTTGCACTCATGTATGAATGGCTTTCAAGAAACTGTGAATGTCATTCAGCATAGAGAATGACTAACACGTCAAAGCAAGCGATGGAAAGCCCCCTTCGCAGAAAATAAGGGTGAGGAAAGTGGTGGACGGGACCGAACTCCCGATAGGCGTTAACGGCGCATCTGGCGTGGAAGCGGGCCTTTCGGGCCTGCGCGTGCTCGATCTCGGTCGCTATATCGCGGGGCCGTTCTGCGCAGCATTGCTGGCCGATCACGGGGCGGAGGTTATCCGCATCGAGCCGCCCACCGGCGCTCCCGATCGCGAAGTGATGCCGATCGGCCAGCCGGGTCGGGGTGCGCTGTATCTTCAGATGAATCGCAACAAGAAGTCGCTCGCGCTCGACCTCGATACCGAGAGCGGGAGGGCGGCATTCGAGAAGCTGGTCGCAACCGCGGACGCCGTCATTGTCAATCTGCCGCCGGCCGCCTTGCGCCGCGCGCGCCTGGACTACGATACTCTAAAGGCTATCCGCCCCGACATCGTGCTCTGCACGATCAGTGCCTACGGGCCGGAGGGAGACAGTCGCGACCGCATCGGCTTCGACGGCACGGGACAAGCGCTCAGCGGCGCTATGGCTTTGAGCGGGACTGGTGAGCGTCCCATCCGGGCCGCTGTCTCGTATGTCGATTACGCCACCGGAATGTCAGCTGCCTTTGCGACCTTGTCGGCGCTGTATGAGCGGCGTGGCACCGGGCGAGGCCAGCATGTCCAGGCATCGCTGCTGGGAACGGCGCTGACGATGACCAATCCGATGCTGATCGAGGAGGCGGCCGGCGCGCGCAGCCGCAAGCCGATCGGCAACCGCAGCCCGATCGCTGGCCCATCTGATCTTTTCCAGACTCGCGACGGCTGGCTGATGATCCAGGTCATCGGTGACGGCATGTTTCGCCGCTGGGTGCAGTTCGTCGGCCGCCCTGACTTGCTGGCGGACCCGCGTTTCACCTCCGATATCGGCCGGGGCGAGAACGGCGAGGCTCTGAGTGCGGTCATGGCTGACTGGTGCTCGTCGCGCTCGTCCGATGAATGTCTGGCAGAGCTTGAAGCCGCCAAGATTCCGGCCTGCCGGGCCCTGACCCCGGCCGAGGCTCTCGTGGCTCCCGAGAATGCCAATGGCGGCTTCTTTTCATTGGAGCCGGCGCCGGACGGCGCGAGCCAGATACCAATCGTCGCAAACGCTGTCCGAACAGCTGCGCTGCGGCCCGAGCACCGGCCTGCGCCGAAGCTTGGCGCCGATTCAGCAGAGCTCTTGGCCTCGCTCGGCTACGAACCGGACGAAATTACCGGCCTCACGGGCTTAGCGACTGGCAGCACGACACATCGATAGCGGGCACGGAATCAACCGAAGCTCGGAAGTGGAGGAGAGGAAATGACGTTTACGGCACGGATGAAGCTTCTCGGACTGGGGACCTCGCTTGGGCTGCTCGCCAGCCTCGGCGGAGTGCAGGCTCAGGAGACGATCAAGCTTGGACTTTCCGTTCCCCTGTCGGGCTCTGGAGCGATCTGGGGCAAGGGGTCGGAGTTCATGTGCAAGAAGGCGGCGCAGGAGATCGCGCAAGCCGGCGGCGTCAAAGCCGAGGGCAAGACCTACAACTTCGAATGCCTCGCCTATGACAACAAGTACAACGCTGCCGAGGGCACGCGCGTCGCGCAGACGCTCCTCAACCGCGACGGCGTGAAGTTCATCGGCGGCAGCCTTGGAACAGCTCCCGTGCAGGCGCTGCAGTCGCTCGCCGAGCGGCAGGGCGTGCTGATGTTCACGACCGCCTGGGGCTTCAGCATCAAGGGCCCGAAGTTCCCGCTGACCTACACCCAGATGAATACGGCGTTCGAGATCATTCCGCCGATGTTCAAGTACGTTCTTGAGCAGCATCCGCAGGCCAAGTCGGTCGTGATGCTCAACCCGAATGACGCGACCGGTCGCGAAACCGAAGGCGTCGCTAACAGGGCCTGGGTCGGCAACAACATCAAGATTCTGTCGAGCGACTTCTACGAGCGCGGGACGACCGAGTTCCAGCCGATCGCGGCTCGCATCGCCTCTCTCAAGCCTGACATGGTCGATCTGGCCTCGATGCCGCCGGCCGATGCCGGGGCCGTCCTGCGCGAACTGGATGTTCTCGGCTGGAAGGGCGTCAAGATCGTCGCAGTCGGCACCGGTATCGACGGTCTCAAGGCGACTGGCGGTAAGGCGATCGAAGACGTCTACATGGGTGCGGCCATCACCTTCGACAGCCCGGCCATGACCGGCCAGCAGAAGGCCACGAACGAAGAGGCTCGGGGCGTCCTTGGTGAGTCGCTCAACTCGATTCAGATCGGCTTCTACGACTCCGTCTACGCTCTGAAGGCGGGCATCGAGAAGGCGCAGTCGATCGATCCCAAGAAGGTCGCGGCCGTGATGGCCGATGTCTCCTTCACCTCGTTCTACGGCAGCAAGGTCGATTTCTACGGCACGGACACCTACGGGTCCCGCCAGCAGATGCGCCTGCCCGTGACGATCACTCAGGTGAAAGACGGCAACCTGGTCGAAAAGACCCGTCTCGTGCCCTCGGGCAAGTGACCTCCAGACCAAGCCAGGCACGCCCACCATGCAAACCGCGATACAGCTCACCCTGACGAGCCTGCAGATCGGCGCCGTCTACATCCTGTTCTCGCTCGGCCTGACCCTGATTTTCGGGGTCATGCGGATCGTGAACTTCGCCCATGGGCACCTGTTCGCCGTCTCTGCGTTGGCGGTGGCCTGGGCGGTGCCTTGGCTGGCAGGCAATGGTCTCCCCATCCTGCCAGCTTATCTGCTGGCAGCGGTGGGGGGCATCGCGATCGCTATGGCGCTCGGGCTTCTGATGTACGTGACCGGTTTCCGGTTTTTCCAACGCGACATGGTTGGGTCTTTCATCCTGTCGATCGGCCTCGTTCTGCTGCTCGACGGCGTGCTGCTCAAAGTCTTCGGCGGGGCGGTGAGGCCCGTGCCGGAGATTTTTCCTGGCAACATCTCCATCTTCGGGGCGGCTATCACTAATCAGCGCTTTGCCTTGTGCATCGCAGCGATCCTGATCACCGCCTCGCTCTACTGGGCGCTCACGCGAACCAAGCTTGGCAAGGCCCTGAGAGCTGTCTCGATCGACCACGAGGCTGCCATGCTGCAGGGCGTCCCCTACAACCGCATGGCGCTCGCCGGCTTCATGATTGCATCCGGTCTCGCAGCCCTTGCCGGGGCACTGATCGCCCCGGTGACCATCGTCTCGCCGGTGATCGGCGCCGACTATCTGATCAAGGGCTTCATCGCGGTCATCGTAGGCGGGCTCGGCAGTGTTCCAGGTGCGATCCTTGGCGGGTTGTTCGTCGCCGGGATCGAGACCTTCGGCAGCTTCTACTTCGACCCGAGCTCCGCCACAGTTGCCATTTTCCTCCTCGTCATCGCCGTTCTGCTGGTGCGGCCGAAGGGGCTTCTCGGCCATGGTTGATGTGAAGCTTCCTTACTGGCTGGGCGGGATCGCTATCGTCCTCGCGGGCACCGCTTTTGTTCGCGATCCCTATATTGCGAGCGTGGCCAATCTCATCGCAATCGGTGCGCTAACGGCGGTCAGCCTGCGCTTCGTCATGTTGATGGGCGAACTGAACTTCGCCACCGCAGCGTTCGTCGGCATCGGCGCCTATACCACCGGGGCAACGCTCACAATCCTGAACTGGCCGTTCCTGCTCGCCCTGCTGGCCGGCGGCGTCATGGCCGGCCTCGTCTCGATCCTCTTCGGCTACATCACACTCCGGACCAAGGGGCCTTACTTTCTCCTGATCGGCTTCGCGTTCACTGAAGCTGTCCGCATTCTCTACTCAAAGAGCATCGCGCTCGGCGGCACCTCCGGGATGGTCGGGATCTTTCCGCCGATGATCCTGGATGGCTGGATGCCCACCTTTATCGTCGCGGTCGCAGCCCTGCTTATCCTCGGGCTCTATGCTCTGGAGCGTTCTGACTTCGGGAAGATCCTGACCGCGATCCGCGACAACGAAAATGTTGCCAGGACGGTCGGCCTCAACATCCTGCTGGTGAAGATCGCCTGCTTCGCAACGGCCTCTGCCGCAGCCGGCATGGCCGGAAGCCTGCACGCCTTCGCCAACAATGTGATCAGCCCCGGCGATTTCAGCTTCCTCGTTGCGGCATTCGCCCTGGCGTACGTCAAGGTCGGCGGAGAGGGCAGCATCATCGGCCCGCTCTTGGGAACCGCGCTGCTCGTCGTGCTCGGCAGCTATGCGCTCGGCCTCGGAGGAGGGGAGCACATCTTCTACGGCGCGGCGATCGTGCTGGCGGTCCTGCTGCTGCCCCACGGCGTCACCGGACTAGTGAGCGGTAAGCGGCCCCAAGCCGGAGGGGGACACTGAGATGCTGGCAGAGCAACAACCCCTGCTGCGCACCAAGGGTCTGACACGCCGCTTCGGCGGCCTGGTCGCGGTCTCCGATCTCGATCTGGAGATTCGCCCCCGTGAGATTCTCGGACTCATTGGCCCCAACGGTGCTGGCAAGAGCACGACCTTCAATTTGATCAGCGGCTTCTATAAGCCGTCAGCCGGCGAGCTCTTTGTCTTTGGTGAGAACTGCACCGGTCGGTCGCCTCTGGCTATCAGCCGCCTTGGCCTGGTTCGGACCTTCCAGCACGGCAGCCTCATGCGCAGCATGACGGTCGGCGACAACATTCTGCTGGGCACCATTCACGGCGTCCGCGGAAGTGCCCAACGGCGTGCGCGCGTGGCGGAAACCGCCGAGATGCTGGGGCTCACCGCTTATCTCGCGGAGGAGGCCGGCAATCTCCCTCACGGCCTGCAGCGCCTCGTCTCCATCGGCATCGCCTTTGCGGCACGCCCCAAGCTGCTCTGCCTCGACGAACCTCTGACGGGTCTGAACCAGACAGAGGTCGCCAATACGCTGGCCGTTCTGGAACGCATTCGGGACGAATTCAGCTGCTCGGTCCTGCTCGTCGAGCACAACATGAAGGCGGTGATGCGTGTCTGTGACCGCATCGTCGTGCTGCATCACGGCCAGCATCTCGCAACCGGCACGCCATCGGAGATCCGCGCCGATCAAAAGGTCATCGAGGCCTATCTAGGGCATCGCCATGAGCACTGAAGCGCTTCCCCTCAAGGTCGCGGGCCTCTCGGCTCGCTATGGCGTTGTTCCCGCATTGAACGACGTCACCATCACTGTCGGCATCGGCGAGATCGTCACGCTGATCGGCGCGAACGGTGCGGGCAAGTCGACGCTGATCAAGACGATCTGCGGCCTAGTGCGCCCCAGCGCCGGGAGCGTCCATCTCTTCGGGGAGAACGTCACCGGCATGTCCCCGGACCGTCTCGTGCGGAAAGGATTGTCCGTGGTGCCGGAGGGGCGGCGCCTCTTCGGCGAGATGACGATGCTTGAGAACCTGGAGCTGGGCTCCTTCGCGCGCAACGACACCGCAGCGGTGAAGCGCGATCTCGACCGCGTGATTTCGCTCTTTCCGGAACTGAGGGATCGGCTCGCGACGCAGGCCTCGACCTTCAGCGGTGGCCAGCAGCAGATGATTGCGGTGGCTCGTGCCTTGATGAGCGCCCCGCGCATCCTGCTCCTGGACGAGCCGACAATCGGGCTCGCCCCGGCGATCGTCGACCGCATCGCGGATATGATCAAAACGGTTGCCGAAACCGGCGTGAACATCCTGCTCGTTGAACAGAACGCGGAAACCGCGCTCGCCATCGCCGACCGCGCCTACATCCTCGAGGGCGGCGCAATCACCGCCGAGGACTCCGCGAGCGTGCTCGCGCAGAGCCCTGAGGTGCAACGGGCCTATCTGGGAATCTGACCATGGCGCTCGACAGCAACGACATCTGGCAGCCTACCGCCGACTATATCGACCGTGCTCAGGTGACCGCCCTATCCAAACGCCTTGGCGCGACGGACATCGACGCACTCTATGATTTGTCGCTGGCCGAACCGGAGCGGTATTGGCGCGAGGTTACGAGCTTCTGCAATATCCGCTGGAGCCGCGACTACGACCGCTACTGCGACCTGTCTCGTGGCGCTCCGTTCCCTGCCTGGTTCGTCGGCGGTGAGCTCAACTGGGTCGACACGATCCTGGACAATCCCGAATGGGCGGCCCGGACGGCTATCATCGCAGAGCGCGAGGATGGCTCGGTCCGCGAGGTCACTTACCAGGAATTGAAGGATGAAGTCCGCAGCCTTGCTGCCGGGTTGCTCCGCCTTGGGCTGAAGCGTGGTGACCGCGTTGGTCTGCTGATGGAGAACGGCATCGAGGCCTCGGTCTCGCTGCTTGCCGTCTCGTATATTGGCGCAATCGTCGTTCCGCTCTTTAGCGGCTTCGGAACCGATGCCATTGTGGCCCGTCTCGGATCCTGCGGAGCCAGGGCGCTGCTGGCTACGACCGGCTTTCAGCGGCGCGGACGGTTTATCTCGACGCGCGACACCATTGCGTCCGTCAGGAAGGAGCTGCCGAACCTGGAGCTCGTCGCGTTGAAGCGGTCCCCCGAGGATACTGCTCCGACGGATGCCGATGCGGATTACCTCGATTGGCAATTGGTGCGGCAAAGCCCGCACAGTGCGCCGCCGTCTGCACGGATGTCGCCGAACGACCCTTTCATGGTGATCTTCACCTCGGGGACGACTGGGAAGCCCAAGGGAGCCGTCCATGTGCATGGCGGCTTCCCAATCAAGATCGCACACGACTCTGCGGTTCACTTCGACGTGGGAGCAGGCGACGTCTTTTGTTGGCCGGCTGACATGGGCTGGATCGCGGGCTCGCTCATTCTTGGTTCGGCGCTTCTCCGCGGCGCGACCCTGGTTTGCTACGACGGCGCCCCTGACTACCCCGACTGGTCGCGGATGGGCCGGTTGATTGAGACCTATCGCGTCACTCACTACGGCTCCGCGCCGACACTGATCCGCGGCCTGGCTTCGAACGAGGCGGTCAGCACCGCGCCCGATCTGTCATCGCTTCGTCTTCTGATTACAGCCGGCGAAAGCATCGCCGCCGAACATTTCGTCTGGTTCGAACGGGCTTTCGGGCGGAGTGAGTGCCCGCTGATCAACTATACGGGCGGAACGGAAGTCTCGGGCTGCCTGCTTTCCAGCGTCGTGACCAAGCCGATAGTACCCGCGGGCTTCAACACACGCTCGCCAGGGGTTGCGGTCGATGTGCTCGATCCCGCAGGTCAACCTCTGACCGGCGCGATTGGAGAGCTCGCGGTGCTCGCGCCCTTCGTGGGCATGACTGCGAGCTTCTGGCAGGACGAGCAGCGATATCTCGAAACTTATTGGAGCACTGTGCCCGGCGTCTGGATCCACGGTGACCTCGCGATGCGAGCCGGGGAGGGACACTATCTCCTCCTCGGGCGTTCGGACGACACCATCAAGGTCGCGGGAAAGCGCGTCGGCCCAGCTGAGGTCGAGGAAATCCTGGTCGAGATCGAAGGTGTCATCGAAGCCGCGGTGATCGGCGCCGAGGATCCGGTCAAGGGCCAGGCGCTCATTGCCTTCCTCACGTGCTCAGGGCCGGCCGACGACATCCTCAAGCTCGCAACAGCACGAATCCAGGAAAGGCTGGGCAAGCCATTTGCGCCCCGGGCTGTCTTCGTCGTGCCTCAACTGCCGAAGACCCGCAGCTCCAAGATCATGCGTCGCGTGATCCGCAGCGTCTATTCCGGCTCCCCCGCGGGAGACCTCTCCTCTCTCGTCAACCCGGAAGCGATCGCCGACATCGAGCGCATCGTCCGCCAAGGAGCCTGAAGCCATGGATCTGCAATTGCGCGGCCAGAAAGTCGTGATCACCGGTGCCTCGCAGGGCATCGGCGAAGGGCTGGCCGAGGTCTTCGCAGAGGAGGGTTGCAACGTGCATCTCGTCGCGCGTTCGGGCGACAAGCTCACCAGGCTTGCCGAACGCCTGCGCGATCAGCACGGCATCACGGTGGTGGTTCAGGAGCAGGACATTGCCGCGAAGGGAGCTGCCGAGGCCATCGGCAAGGCAGCCGGACGCGTCGATGTGCTGGTCAACAATGCCGGAGCCATTCCAGGCGGCGATCTCTGGCAGGTAGACGGAGAGCGCTGGCGCGAGGGCTGGGAGGTCAAGGTCTTCGGCTATATCGACCTCTGCCGGGAATTCTACGCAGCGATGAAGGCGGCCGGAGGCGGCGTCATCCTCAACAATATCGGCAATGGCGGCGAGAACACCGATTTCCGCTACATCGCAGGTTCGACCGGCAACGCTGCCCTGATGGCTTTCTCCCGGGCGCTCGGTGGCCGCAGCCTCGATGACGGCATTCGCGTCCTCGGCATCAATCCGGGCCCAGTCGCCACGGACCGGATCGTCAACATCATGAAGAAGCGCGCTCGCGAGCAGTGGGACGACGAGAGCCGCTACGTCGAACTGCTGGCGGCCTATCCGCTTGGCCGCGCAGCGAGCGTGCGCGAGGTGGCTGACCTCTTCGCCTTCCTCGCCTCGCCGCGCTCCGCCTACACGTCCGGCACCATCATCACCGTCGATGGCGGCATCACCTCGCGCCGCTCGATCTGACCGGAGGCAGCATGACACTCGAAGCCTATTCCGCCTTTCCATCGATCCTCTGCGATCGGCCCGCTCCAGGCGTTCTGCGGCTGACGCTGAACCGCCCGGAAAGCTTGAACTCGCTCGGCGCCGACGCCCATCGCGAGCTGGCCGACATCTGGCGCGTTGTCGATCGAGATCGCGAAACGCTGGCCGTTCTGCTCTGCGCCAAGGGCAAGGCGTTCTCTGCCGGCGGCGACTTCGAGGTCGTGAAAAAGCTGACTCAGAGCTTCGAGGAACGCGCCAACATGTGGCGGGAGGCGAGAGACCTCGTCTACAACATCGTCAACTGCTCGAAGCCGATCGTTTCGGCCATTCAAGGAGCGGCAGTCGGCGCCGGTCTTGCCGCCGCCCTGGTTTCCGACATTCCGATCGCGGCCAAGAATGCCAAGCTCGTGGACGGCCATGTTCGGCTTGGCGTTGCTGCGGGCGACCATGCCGCAATCATCTGGCCGCTGCTCTGCGGCATGGCCAAGGCCAAGTATCACCTCCTGCTCAACGAACCCGTGAGCGGCGAGAAGGCCGAGCAACTGGGGCTCGTCGCGCTCGCAGTCGACGAAGAAGAGCTGCAGGAGAAGGCGCTCGCCGTGGCCACGAGGCTTGCCGAAGGCGCGCCTTCCGCGATCCAGTGGACCAAATATGCCCTGAACAACTGGCTGCGGATGGCCGGCCCGACCTTCGATGCCTCGCTCGCATTGGAGATGCTTGGCTTCTCAGGTCCCGACCCGCAGGAGGGGCTGGACTCCTTCCGCGAGCGGAGAGCGCCCAACTTCCCGAAGAAGGCGCCGTTCTGAGATGCCCGCCGCCGGCTACGAGAGGCTGCTGAGCCCGCTCGCTCTCGGCCACGTCACGTTGCGCAATCGCATTGCGATGATGCCGCATGCGGTGATGTTCGGCGCCGGCTACGGCTCCGCGATCGAGCGCACGATCGCCTACCATGTCGAGCGCGCGAAGGGCGGCGCCGGCCTCATTGTCATGTCCAACTTTCTGATGCCGCCGTCCTGGCGCCAAACCGCGAGTTGGGGCGGCGCGCTCGAAACGACGGCACTCGGTGGGCTGGACCTGGCCAACGATCGCGGTCTGCAGCCGCATTACCAACGCATGATCTCGGCGATTAAATCCGAGGGAGCCTGCTTCGTCTCGCAGCTCAACATGAGCGGCCGCCAATTGCGGTCACCAGGCACAACCCAGTTCGGCATCCCGCTCTTCGCTCCATCGCCGCTGCCGTGTCCGCGAACCGGAGAGATCCCAAAGGAGATGAGCGAAGAGGACATCGCTGAATACGTTGCGACCATGGTCGAGGCTGCCCTGAACATGCAGGAGGCAGGCGCCGACGGCGTCGAGCTTTTTGCGGCTCAAGGCTACCTGCTGCACGAATTCCTGTCGCCGGCGACCAACAAGCGGACAGACCACTACGGCGGCTCCCTCGAAAACCGCATGCGCTTCCTGCTCGAAGGGCTTCGAGCAATCCGAGCCGCGGTCGGCCCGAATTTCCTTATCGGCGCCCGGGTAAACGGCAGGGATGATGTTCCGGGTGGACTTCAGCTTGCCGATGCCACCGCGATCGCCGCGCGTCTTCGGACGGAAGGCATCAGCTATCTGAATGTCAGCGGGCTGACCTCCCTCCATTATCCCGGCTGGATCGCAGACATCACTGCGCCGGAAGCTCAGTTTGCTGACGAGGCGGGAGCCATTCGACAGGCCGTGGAGGGCCTCCCGGTTTGCGTCAGTTCCCGTATCGCGACGCCGGAAGCGGCCGAGGCAGTGCTGGCATCCGGCCGCGCCGACTTCATCGGCATGGCCCGCGCGCTGATCTCTGATCCCGAGTTGCCGCTGAAGGCGGCCAGAGGGGACCGCGAGAGCATCCGCATCTGCACCTACTCGAACCAGTCCTGCATCGTCGGCCTTGATCGCGGACGTGGCGTCGGCTGCGTCCACAACCCCGCAGTCGGTCGCGAAGCTCAAATTGGAATCGGGACCATGCGTCCTGCGCCGCGATCCAAACGCGTGGCGGTTGTGGGCGGTGGTCCTGCAGGACTGGCAGCCGCGCGTGTTGCCGCCGAGCGCGGTCATCGCGTGACGCTCTTCGAGCGCGGCGCGCGCCTCGGAGGTCAGAACCTGATGACCAGCGAGATCACGTCGCGGCGCGGCTTCGCAGAGATTCACCGCTGGCAAATCAAGATGCTGGAGAGGCTTCAGGTCGACATCCGTTTGAATGCCGAGGCGGACCGGGCGACTTTGGCGAGCGGCGCTTTCGAAGCCGTTGTCCTTGCGACAGGCTCGTCGCCACGCCGCGACGGGTACAGTTCGCTGAGGCCCGGGGCTTCCGGCATTCCCGGCGCCGAACTCCCGCGCGTCCGAACCGTCTGGGACGCATTTCTTCAACCTGAGAGCTTCGACGGCCCAGTCATTGTGATCGAGGACGATCCCCATCTCTCCGGAACAGCGGCCGCGGAGAAGTTGGCCGAGCTGGGGCATGCCGTCACCATCGTCACACCGCACATGCATGCCGGCGCGGATTTGCCCGTCCATCATGCCCCCGCGCTTTACCGGCGCCTGGCTGCTCTCGGGATCGAGGTTCTGCCGACACGCTTCGTTACAGCGATCGAGGAACGGCGACTGATCTGCGAGGACCGCTTCGGCGGTGCGGTCAGTGAAATCGAGCATGCCGGCCCGATCATCCTCGCCATGGGCAATAGCGCGAACGCCAGCCTAGCTTCGGAACTGGCGGGGAATGACCTGGAAATCCAGCTCGTCGGTGATGCCGTGGCCCCGCGTCAGGTGGACATCGCCATTCTCGACGGCGAACGCGCCGGCTGGATGGTCTGAACAGGAGGACGACATGGCAAGGCTGTCCGGCAAAGTTGCTTTCATTACCGGTGCTGCTGGCGGCATCGGACGCTCGACTTGCGCCCGCTACATTGCCGAGGGGGCCCGCATCGTCGCGGCCGATATCAGCGGGCCTGCACTCGATGAAACCTTGGAAGAGGCCGTGGCGGGCGAGAATGGGCTAGCGCTCGTGTGCGACATCACCGACCCCGAACAGGTCAAGGCCGCGATGGCGAAGACCGTGTCGGAGTTCGGCAGGCTCGACATCCTCTGCAACATCGCCGGCGGATCCAGCTCAGCCGATGCGCGTGTGACGGAGGCGCCGGACGAGGAGTTCTGGCGCGTCATCAAGCTCGATCTCTACGGCACGTTCTTGTGCTCCAAATATGCGATCCCCGAGATGGTTCGTTCGGGCGGCGGCGCCGTGGTCAATCTCTCGTCGATGGTCGCCTTGATGGCTCTGCCGGAGCGCGATTGTTACACCGCGGCCAAAGGTGGCGTCGCGGCGATGACCCGTTCGATGGCCGTCGAATACGCGCCTGACAACATTCGCGTGAACGCGATTGCGCCCGGCCTCGTTCTGACACCGCGTGCCGAAGCGCTGTTGCAGGAGCGAGAGGAGTTGCGGCGTCTCGCCGGCCAGCACCTTCTCGGCCCCTGTCGGCCGCTCGATATCGCCGACATGGCGGTCTACCTCGGCAGTGATGAAGCCCGCGTGGTCACGGGCCAGGTCATCTCTGTCGACAGCGGCGTGACCATTTCCTGAGGCGCAACCCATGATCAATTCAGTCGCCGTCATCGGCGTCGGAGCCATGGGTGCTCCGATGGCCATGAACATCCATAAGGCGGGCTTCGCCCTTACGGTCTGCGACCGCAGCGAAGCAGCCCGCGCGCCGTTCGCCGCGCTGGGCGTCAACTGCGTTGAACGCGCCGCCGACTGCGCTGGCTGCGACGCAGCCATCATCCTGGTCGCGACCCCCGAGCAGGCTCGCTCCGTCGTGCTGGGGGAAGGCGGCCTGCGCAGCGGGCTCAACGGCCGCAAGCCGATCCTCGTCATCATGGGGACGATCGCTCCCGAAACCATGCGCGAGCTCGCGCAGGAACTTGAACCTGACGGCGTGCGGGTCGTCGATGCCCCCATCAGCGGCGGAGCCTTGAAGGCTCGCGATGGGACCCTCGCCATCATCATGGGAGGGCGTGCTGAGGATTGCGCGGAACTGCGCCCCCTGATGCAGTCCATGGGCAGCAGCATCTTCCATTGCGGCCCACTTGGAGCGGGGCAGGCGACCAAGATCGTCAACAATCTTGTGGGCATCACCACGCTGATGATCGCGGCCGAAGCCTATCGCATTGCCGGCGAAAACGGCATCGCGCTGCCGGATGCTATTCCGGTATTCGAAGCCAGCACAGGGCGCAACTTCTTCACCGTCCGCCCGAACGATGCAGGCGAGGCTTATGACGCCTGGACGGCAACCCGCGCGGATTTCGATTCCCTCCAAGCCATCCTGCGCAAGGACATCGACCTTGCGCTTTCGATCGGGGAAGCCGCCGGCCCCCTCCCGATGACGAGCGCCCTGCAAGCGGTGCTCGATGGGGTTGGCGACGAAACATTCCAGACCTGGCGCGCGGTCGCGACCGCCCCACGACAGTCCTGAGGCCATCATGCAGCATGCTTCCGATCACTCAGAGATCCGCGACGCCGTCGCGAAGCTCTGCTCCGATTTTCCGGGCGAGTACTGGCGCAAGCACGACCGGGAGATGGCCTATCCGACGGAGTTCGTTTCGGCTCTGACGGAAAGCGGCTTCCTGTCGGCGCTCATCCCCGAGGAATACGGCGGGGCCGGTCTGCCGCTATCGGCGGCGGCCGTCATCATGGAGGAGATCCAGCGACAGGGCTGCAATGGCGCCGCCTGCCATGCCCAGATGTATGTGATGGGCACGGTGCTGCGACATGGCACTGAGGACCAGAAGCAGCGCTATCTCCCCAAGGTCGCCTCGGGCGAGCTTCGCCTTCAGGCCTTCGGCGTTACCGAGCCAACCAGTGGCACGGACACGACGGCACTGAGGACGACTGCCCGTCGCGAGGGCGACCATTACGTCGTGAACGGCCAGAAGATCTGGACGAGCCGCGCCGAGCAGTCTGACCTGATGCTGCTTCTGGCTCGCACCACCCCGCGAGACCAGGTGGCGAAGCGCACCGATGGGCTCTCGGTCTTCATTCTCGACATGCGAGAAGCGCTGAAGGACGGCCTGACCATCCGGCCAATCCGCACGATGATGAACCACGCCACCACCGAGGTCTTCTTCGACAATGTGAAGGTCCCGGCCGCAAACCTCGTCGGCGAGGAGGGCAAGGGCTTCCGCTACATCCTGTCGGGCATGAACGCAGAACGCATCCTGATCGCGTCGGAGTGCGTCGGTGACGCGAAATGGTTCATCGACAAGGCGTCGAACTACGCCAAGGAGCGCCACGTCTTCGGACGACCGATCGGTCAGAACCAGGGCATCCAGTTTCCGATCGCCAAGGCCTACGCCAACATGCGCGCCGCGGAGCTGATGGTGCGCGAGGCGATCCGGCTCTACGAGGCCGGAGCCAATCCGGGCGCCGAGGCCAACATGGCCAAGATGCTCGCGGCAGATGCGTCTTTCGAGGCCGCCAATGCCTGCATCCAGACCCATGGCGGCTTCGGGTTCGCCGAAGAGTATGACGTCGAGCGCAAGTTCCGCGAGACGCGCCTCTATCAGGTCGCACCGATCTCAACGAACCTGATCCTCTCGTTTCTCGCGGAGCATGTGCTCGGCATGCCGAGGTCATACTGATGACCGCGGTCGAAGCGCTTACTGTCGATATCGACCATCTTCGAAACTGGATAGGCCGCGAGGATCTTGGCTCGGACGTCCTGACCGAGGACCTCGCGCGAAAGTATCACGCGACCTTCGACCTTCCCGGAGAAGCGCCGAAGCGCGGCAAGATTGCGCCCCGAATGATCCATGTCTGCCTGGCCCAGCCTGCGGTCCCGACTGCACAGCTCGGACCGGACGGCCATCCCGAACGCGGTGGCTTCCTTCCACCGGTGCCCTTGCCGCGTCGCATGTGGGCAGGCAGCAGTCAGAGCTTCCACGGCGATCTGCGGGTTGGCGACGAGGTGAGGCGGATCTCCCGCATCGCGGACGTTGTCTACAAGGAAGGGCGGACAGGGGCGCTTTGCTTCGTCACCGTGCAGCATCAGATCGAGGGGAACGGACGGCTCGTGCTCGAAGAGCGGCAGGACATCGTCTATCGGAATCTGGAGGCTACCGGAGCCACACCGAAGACGCCGCCACCGGCTGAAGCGGGCACATATCGGCGTCCGATGAAAATTGAGCCTCCGCTGCTGCTTCGCTATTCGGCGCTGACCTTCAACGCCCATCGCATCCATTACGACCGGCGCTACTCGACGGAGGTCGAGGGATATCCGGCTCTCGTCGTCCACGGGCCGATGCAGGCTGCGATGCTCCTGAACTACGCCACTGAACTGCGCGGCTCGCCGCCGAGCCGTTTCCGCTTTCGTGGCCAGTCGCCGCTGTTCGACGATGCCGCCTTCGCACTCAACGCGCGCGACGAGGGCGATGGGTTGAAGCTCTGGACCGCCAGGCAGGACGGTCCAGAGTGCATGGTAGCCGAGGCGTCGTGGCAATGACGGCGTTGCCGGACATCACCGTCGCGCTCTTCGTTCCGGGAGACCGGCCTGAGCGCTTTGTGAAAGCGGCTTCGACCGACGCCGATGCGATCATCATCGACCTCGAGGACGCCGTCGCTGCTGACGGGAAGGACCAGGCACGGGCCGCCCTGAAGCGTGACTTCACCGACAAGCCGGTCCTGGTGCGGGTCAACGGGATCGGTACGCCCTGGCACGACCGGGACATCGCGGCGCTGAGAGGGCATGGCTTCAGCGCGGTCGTCCTTCCGAAAGCGGAGTTTGGTCCCGAGTTTGAGACGCTCTGTGAGCAACTCGACCTGCCCGTCGTCGTCTTGATCGAAAGCGTGCGGGGGCTTGCCGATGCGCGCCGGATCGCAATCACATGCAACGTCGCACGCATCGCTTTCGGGAGCATCGACTTCAGTGCCGATCTTGGATGCGCCCATACGCGGGAAGCGCTGCTCCTGGCCCGTTCTGAGCTTGTCGTTGCCTCCCGGCTGGCTGGCCTGCCGCAGCCTATCGATGGAGTGACGACAGCAATCGACGACGCCCCGTTGATCGCGAGCGATGCGCGCCATGCGCGAGATCTCGGGTTCACTGGAAAGCTCTGCATCCATCCTCGCCAGGTAGCCGCGATCCAGGCGGGCTTCGCTCCGGATGAGGCCGAGGTCCTCTGGGCTCGTAAGGTCATGGCCAGCGGCGACGGCGCAGTGGCTATCGACGGCGCGATGGTCGACGAGCCCGTTCGCATCCGAGCGCGATCAATTCTGAAGTGGGTGCCAAGCGCCCCGGCCGCAGTTTTCGACGCATCCCTCTCGACATCTCAGTAAGAGGTTCCGACATGAAAATCCTCGTGCCTGTAAAGCGGGTGGTCGACTACAATGTGAAGATCCGCGTGAAGGCGGACGGGTCGGGCGTCGAGCTCGCCAATGTGAAGATGTCGATGAATCCCTTCGACGAGATCGCCGTCGAAGAGGCGCTGCGGCTGAAGGAAGCGGGCAAGGCGACCGAGGTGATCGTCGTATCGATCGGCCCGGCGCAGGCCGCGGAGACGATCCGCACGGGTCTTGCGATGGGTGCCGACCGCGGCATCCTCGTCAAGGTCGACGGCACTGTCGAGCCGCTGGCGGTCGCCAAGCTCCTCAAGAAGGTCGTCGAGCAGGAAGGCCCCGACCTCGTCATCCTCGGCAAGCAGGCGATCGACGACGATTGCAACCAGACTGGCCAGATGCTCGCCGCGCTGCTGGGTTGGCCACAGGGCACGTTCGCGTCCAAGGTCGAACTCGGCGCGGATTGCGTCGATGTCACCCGCGAGGTCGATGGCGGTCTTCAGACGGTGGCGCTCAAGCTGCCGGCGATCGTCACCACGGATCTGCGCCTGAACGAGCCGCGCTACGCCTCGCTGCCCAACATCATGAAGGCGAAGAAGAAGCCGCTCGACGAGACCACGGCCGAAGCGCTCGGCGTCGATGTCGCGCCCCGCCTCAAGGTTCTGAAGACGGCCGAGCCTGCCGGCCGCTCCGCCGGCGTCAAGGTGGCCAATGCCGCCGAACTCGTCTCCAAGCTCAAGACCGCCGGGGTGATCTGATGACCACGCTGCTGATCGCCGAACACGACAACGCCTCGATCAAGGACGCCACCGCCAAGGCGTTGACGGCTGCCGCCAAGCTCGGCGGCCCGGTGCATGTCCTCGTCGCCGGCCAGGGCGCCAAGGGCGCGGCCGATGCCGCGGCCAAGCTCGCCGGCGTCGAAAAGGTGCTGCTCGCCGATGACGCCGCTTATGGCCACGCGCTGGCCGAGCCGCTCGCGGCGCTGATCGTCAAGCTCGCAGAGGGCTACGACGCCATCGTCGCGCCCTCGACCACCATCGGCAAGAATGTGCTGCCGCGCGTCGCCGCCCTGCTCGACGTGATGCAGGTCTCGGACGTCAGCAAGATCGTCTCGGCCGACACCTTCGAGCGCCCGGTCTATGCCGGCAACGCGATCCAGACCGTGCAGTCGACCGACGCCAAGAAGCTGCTGACCATCCGCACCGCGTCCTTCGCGGCTGCGGGCGAAGGCGGCTCGGCCGCGGTCGAGAGCGTCAGTACTGTCGAGAACCACGGCTCCTCCAGCTTCAAGGGCGAGGAGGTGGCGAAGTCGGATCGTCCAGAGCTCGCCTCGGCCAAGATCATCATTTCGGGCGGCCGCGCTCTGGCCTCGGCCGAGAACTTCACCAAGGTGATCGAGCCCGTCGCCGACAAGCTCGGCGCCGCGATGGGTGCCTCGCGCGCCGCGGTCGATGCCGGCTACGCCCCCAACGACTGGCAGGTTGGCCAGACCGGCAAGGTGGTTGCTCCCGAACTCTACATCGCCGTCGGCATCTCCGGCGCGATCCAGCATCTGGCCGGCATGAAGGACTCCAAGGTCATCGTCGCCATCAACAAGGACGAGGAAGCCCCGATCTTCCAGGTCGCCGATTACGGCCTCGTCGGCGATCTCTTCACGCTACTGCCTGAGGTCGTGCAAGAGCTGGCGCGGGGCTGAGGGGGCGGCGGAGCCGAGCGACCGCAGAGCAGGTGCTAGTCAGCGCATGGAGCACAGGATGTCGAAAGCGCCCCGTCGGCACATCGAAATGCTGCCGTTCGATGACGACGACGGCTGGCTGCCCTTGCCGGGGTTTCCGGCGGGGCTTGAGGTGAAAATGCTGGCCGATGACCTGGACGAGGAGAACAAGACGGGCGCTCGAACCCGCCTCGTCCGCTTTGCTCCAGGCGTCGCGACGACCGAGCCCCTCGTCCACGACTATTGGGAGGAGGTTTTCGTCATCAAGGGTGCGATCGGGCCCATCGGCGGCGGTGCTGCTACCCCAGATGCGATGATGTATTCCTGCCGACCGCCGGGAACGCCTCATGGACCGTTCCGGTCGGAAAGTGGCTGCACAATGCTTGAAGTACAGTACTACGTCGCTGACGCGCTGTCCTGAACGAGAGGCGCGAAGCATCGCATGAGCGGGCTTGAGATGTTGGCATTTTCCCGAACGAGTGCCATCTCAAGGGGCAACTGGAACGTCCGCAACGAGGTGGGGAGCTGGCATCGTCAGTCCCTCTCTGGTCGGCTCGATCGCGCCACATCCGGACATTAGCACTTTGCCAGAAAGCGGACCCCGGCAAACTCATGAATTGCTGGCGTTCGGATGGTAGGACTGCTCGTTGGGAGTGAGAAAGAATCTAAGCGCACGCGCGCTCAGAGCGGGCTGACCTACTTTCCGCTTGTATGTAATCGCGCACGTGGCTTGGCTGCCGCGCGGGGTATTGCAGCGGAACCGGTATGATTGATCCAGCAGCTACCCGGCTCGCCTGAATCGGTGCAACATTCCTGACAAAGCGCCGATGCAGCCATGAACAGCCAACTTCCATCGATCGATTTCAGCGCGTACCACAGCGCGATTATCGTAACCGTCCGGTCTCGGCCGCCTTGCGCGGTGGGCGGCATTTCCCGAACGGTGTGACCTTAAGTCTAGCTTTAAGGTCATGGCGATGGTTCGGGCTGAGGTTCTGGGCGCGATCGAGCGGCGGCGGCGCTGGCGCTATGAGGACAAGGTCCGGATCGTCGAGGAGAGTTTTTCGGCGGGTGTGACGGTGACGGATGTCGCGCGACGCAACGGGGTCGCGGCAAGCCTGGTTTTCACGTGGCGGCGTCAGGCGAAGCTGGGGCAGTTGGGCGGCTGCAGCCCGGCGCCGCTTCTGCTGCCCGTCGAACTGGCTCCTGTCGTGACCGACGTCCCGCCCACGTCGGCGTCCGAGGTTGCCTGCACAGAGCCCGCGCGCCGGAGCCGTCGTTTGTCCGGCATCATCGAGATTGCGCTCGGTTCTGGCCGCAGGCTGCGGGTCGACCGCGATGTCGACGCGGACGCGCTGCGGCGGGTGCTCGACGTGCTGGACCGGCGATGATCGCGATCCCTGCCGGGATGCGGGTCTATCTCGCGATGGGCCCGACGGATATGCGCAAGGGTTTCGACGGTCTGGCCGCTCTGGCGCAGCAGGCGCTGCAGCAGGATCCGTTCTCCGGCCACCTGTTCGTCTTTCGTGGCCGCCGGGGCGATCTTCTGAAGGTGTTGTACTGGGATGGACAAGGCTTCTGCCTGTTCGCCAAGCGATTGGAGAAGGGCCGCTTCATCTGGCCGGTGACGACCGACGGCGTGGTGCGGCTGACGCCGGCGCAGCTCTCCATGCTGCTGGAGGGGATCGATTGGCGCGCGCCGATTCGAACCGATCGCCCCAGCCTGGCGCTGTGAAGCGAGGTGCTTCGAGCCGATTCAGGACTGTGGTCCGCGGTCAAGATCGACCATGATTCAATGGCTTGGCCGCCGGCCTCGGGATAATCTCGAAAGGACCATGGCGAGCGCCTCCGCAGACCTTCCCGACGACGTGGCGACGCTTCAGGCGCTGCTGATCGCGGCACGGGCCGAGACGGCCGCCCATCTGCTCATGATCGAGAAGCTGAAGGCGCAACTGGCGAAGCTGCGCCGGATGCAGTTCGGGCAGTCGTCGGAGAAGCTCGACGCCGCCATCCACCAGTTGGAGCTGGCGCTCGAGAATGTCGAGGAGGGCACGGCGGCGCGGACGGTTCTGGAGCGCGCGGTCATGCCGGCAACTCCCGACGCCCGGCAGCATCCGGTTCGTCGTCCCTTGCCCGATCATCTGCCGCGCGAGGAGATCGTGCATTGGCCAGCGGGCATCGCCGATGGCGATCTCGGCTGTGGTTGCCAGGCTTGCGGCGGACAGTTGCGCCGGCTCGGCCAGGACGAGACCGAGGTGCTGGAGCGCGTCACCCAGTTCAAGGTCGTCCGGCATATCCGCCCCAAGATCGTCTGCCGCCTGTGTGAAGCGATCGTGCAGGCGCCGATGCCGTCCCTGCCGATCGAGCGCGGGCGGCCGGGCCCTGGATTGCTCGCCCATGTGCTGGTGGCCAAGTATGCCGACCATCTGCCGCTGTACCGCCAGTCCGAGGTCTATGCCCGCGAAGGCGTCGATCTCGACCGTTCCACCCTGGCCGATTGGGTCGGATCGGCGGCGGCGCTGCTGACACCCCTGGCCGAGGCGATCGGCAAGCATGCCATGGCCGGGCGCGCGCTTCACGCCGACGACACGCCCGTGCCGGTGCTCGCCCCCGGGTTCGGCAAGACCGCGACGGGCCGCCTTTGGGTCTATGTCCGCGACGAGCGCCCCCATGCCGGAGATGCCGCGCCAGCCGTCCTCTATCGCTATACGCCGGATCGGAAGGGCGTGCGCCCGCAAGGCCATCTCCAGGGCTTCGCCGGATATCTCCACGCCGACGGATATGCCGGCTTCGACAAGCTCTATGCCGGCAGCCCCGGTAAGCGCGCCGCGATCGCCGAGGTCGCCTGCTGGGCCCATGTCCGGCGCAAGTTCTTCGATATCCACCAGGCCAACGCCTCGCCGGTCGCAGCCGAGGCCTTGCGCCGGATCGGGGAGCTCTACCAGGTCGAGGACGCCGTCCGTGGCCGCCCGCCCGACGAACGGCGACGATCGCGGCAGGAGCACGCCGTTCCACGGCTCGCCAATCTGCGGACCTGGTTCGACACGACCCTGCCCAAGCTGTCGGGCAAGAGTGAACTCGCCAGGGCGATCCGCTACGGCCTGTCGCGCTGGCCCGCGCTCACCCGCTATGCCGACCGCGGCGATCTGGAGATCGACAACAACGCCGCCGAGCGCGCGATCCGGCCGCTCGCCATCGGCCGCAAGAACTGGCTCTTCGCCGGTTCCGACAAGGGCGGCGAGCGCGCCGCCGTCATCTACACCCTGATCGGGACCGCCAGGCTCAATGGCCTTGATCCCCAGGCCTATCTCCGGGATGTTCTGGCCCGCATCGGCGACCATCCCATCAACCGCGTCGGTGAACTCGCCCCCTGGAACTGGACGAGCCATGCCCGGACTGTCGCGCCAACAGAAGCAGTTGTCGAAGGCGCTGCTGGACCTCGATGAAGAGGCGATGCTGATCGAGGAACTGGACGGCTTCATTGCCGGCCTCCTCGTCTGCCCGCAGATGATCCCTCCCAGCGCCTGGCTGCCATGGGTCTGGAACAGCGCCGACGCAAAGGGCGAGCCGGTGTTCGAGAGCCTCGACCACGCCAACAAGGTGATGGGCCTGGTGATGGCGTACTACAACGACGTCGCGCGCACGCTCTTCGACCAACCCGAGCGCTATGGTCCGATCGTCAGCATCGACAGGCGCAATGGCGAGATCCTGTGGGAGATCTGGATCGAAGGCTTCGAAAAGGCCGTCAAGCTGAAGCCCGAAGCCTGGGTGCCCCTCGCCACAGCCGATATCGAGGCCGCCAGGGCCTGGACCGGCCTGATGATGCTCGCCGATGTCGCCCGCCGCGATCCCCGCTTCTCCGACGAGCAAATCGACGCCATCACCGCCACCGCTCACGACAAGATCGCCGACTGGGTGATCGAACTCAACGACTGGCGCCTCGCCAACGCCGCCCCGGCGCCGACCATGACCACCCGATCAAACCCCTTCGCCGCTCCGGCTCAGAAGGTCGGGCGAAACGACCCGTGCCCCTGCGGCTCCGGCAAGAAACACAAAAAATGCTGCGGTCTCAACTGAGAGCGCTAAAGCTCACAGGGCCGAGACCGGACGGTTACCGATTATCCGTATCGCGACTTTGCGCGAACCCAGCAGGCGCGAGCGACCGCAGCTCCTGTTTGCCAGTGTCGAGCTCATCACGCCGAGCCGCCCCGTTCCTGACAGCATGCGGGTGAACGCAAAAGGAGTGCCGCAGGTCCACAGCGCCAGTTCGATTGGAATCGATCTGGCCTTTCGACGGGTTTCGATGCGCGCCGCGGAGGCCGTCACTTGGTATCGGTCCCTGCAATCCGCGCCGTCTCTCCCTATCCCGGTCGCCGACGCAGATCGAGGAAGGCATGACGGAACGGCGATCCAGGCTTCCTCTCTTGCGGATGAGCCGGCGTGGCCGTTCTTATCCACGCCATTGGCCGATCCCTCGTTGTTCGGCTCCGGTGATGATTTCTACCCCACGCCTTTCACCGGTCCAGGCTCTCATCCGGCTCGCGCGCATCGGCAACTCGCGGTTCTGACCCCGCAGTTGGAGCGGATTCTCGGAGATGAGGAAGCCCGGAGATGGCTGCTACGACGTATTCACTTCGACGTCGCTCGCCATGATGAGCTATTAGGTGGCGCTGTACTCGTCGTTCCCGATCCCGATGTTCGAGTCGTACGAACCTCTATGGCGCGCGACGCGGCTGGCCGAGAGCACATGGTCGGCGAGGTCCGCCCGCGCTTGCACCGCTCGCTCCGCGGCCTCACGCTGACGCTCTTCGAGGAGCGCTTCGGTGCGATGAATCTTTTCAAGAGCTTCGAGGTCGGAGATGCGCTGATGATCGCACCTGCCAGCGATCAGATCGAACATGCAGGTCATGCCCTCTCCCACACCGAGCGGGGTTTGATCGATCAGCAGAAGGCTCTGCCCTATCTGCGAACCATCGGATTTAACATGGGGCTGACGAAACGGCGGGTGCGTCTGGAGACGCGCGATGATCGTCGTAAAGGCAGCAAGCCGACGGTTCATGATCTGAGCGAAACAGATTGGTCAACGAATAGCGTCGTCGAACTTCATCCAGACCTGCCCCGCTCCCGCGATGCTGCTTCGCGATTTTATGCAAGCTCTCAGCGTCGCCACGCAGAACGCCTCGCTCACAGGCAACAGGTGCAGTGGTTCGATCAACGCTCTGTCGCCTTACGGTTTATTCGCGAGCAGATTGCTCGTGCCAAAGACGCCGTCATGATCGTCGATCCCTATGCAGATGGTCTGGACCTTTTCAACTTTGGGCATTTCATCGGGCGAAGCGACGTCATACTGCGGCTTCTGACGTCTCGCCTGCCTTTTCACAATGCGGAGAACGTGCGCGCGGGGTTTGCTGAAGTCCTGCGGACGTTTCGGGAGCGCGGCCTGCCCCAACCTGAGATCAGGGTCTTGGCCGGCGCCCAGAACCCGCCGATCCATGACCGTTTTCTCGTCGTCGATGGCGACGTTTGGTTGTCCGGCAATTCGCTAAATAGGATCGGCGAGCGAGCCAGTGTGATGTTGAAGCTCATCGATCCCGCAGAGGTCCGCACACGCCTGCAGCGGCTTTTTGATACTGCTGAAGGACTCGATTTGGGGGAAATGAAACCTTGAGCGTACGAATTCCTGTCTCGCTGATCGCAGAGCCGGAAGCGCACAGGCCCCCGTCGAACTTCGTTCCGAAGCTTGCTTGGCCAAGTCTCGACTCAAGCAATGCACCGGCCGATCTCGGCCGGTTCCCCAGATGGGATGAGGAGCGTCGTCGCCATGCTGCTGGCGAGTTCGAAGCATGGTCCGACGAATTCATGGTTGCGCTCGAACGCGCGCGGAAACGCGTATGGTTGATCGACGGCTTTCTGCTTAAGGCTGATGGGCGCGCCAAGGCCACCTTCTTCCAGGTGTTCGAGAGGGCGTTAGCCAGCACCCGGGCCGAGGACATCCGTCTCATAATTGGACCGAAGGCGGGACACCACGAACAGATCGCTAGCCTTCGCGAATTAGAGGCTGCGCGCCGCCAGCCGCCTCGACGCGATTCTTTCGCCATCGAAATTCAAACTGTTCGCGAAGGGAAAAGCCCGGTGCGTCTGCCCCACGATCGTTTCGCCGTGATCGACAGCGAGCTTTGGCACTGGGGAGCCAATGTCGGCGGAACTCATCACGAGGTGAACGCCTATAGCCGCGGCTGGTCGTCGCGGGAGACCGGTGCAGAAGAGTATTTCTTGCGCCTCTGGAAATATCTCAAGGACGCTTCGGTATGAAATGGCCCGAGGAGGAGCGGGGCGCAAACGGATATTCCGGCCGATATCGTCGCGATGCGGACGCTCTGCTTTCGCGTTATCGAACCGCCCCCTGGAGGAAGAAGGCCGTCTCGTGCGTGCGCCCTCTGATCGAGCAGTGCTTGTTGGAATCCCGCTCATCAAGAGGGAGACCACGCCCGCCCACCGCGGAGCAATTGCGTGAACAATTGGAAATGGCCGGTCTGTCTGAGGCGATCCAGGAAGTCGCACCGGACGATTCTCAGACCGGCATGTCGCTCATCGGAGCTGTCCTTGCAGAGGCGGCTGGCGCGGTGTTCTGCAGCCGCCCCAATGTCGCGCGATGGCAAATGGTCGGGCGGATCATTGGCGGTGATTTGATCGCTTTGATGACGCTTCTGGAGGTGGTTCGAGATCGGACGGAGACCCGCCCACGCCTTCGAGATCAGATCCGCGAAGTCGCTGGCAAGCTGGTTCGGGATTTCACGAAGAATCCGGCGAGCCTCGTCCGTCCTAGCGACAATGCGGCGCTTGCCGAATTGCACACCCAATGGAGCGCGAAGCCAAATCTGCAAGAGATATGGTTTGGCGTCAGAGCAAATCAGTATCTCACGCCGTTTCGCGGCGACTGGAATATCTTCGATTTATTGTTCGAGACAGATATCGAGTACGCTGTCGGATTGATGGAGGAATACAAGGCGCCATTTCAGCCCGCCATGATTCTCGACCTCGGGGCCGCTGATCCTGGGCGATATTTTGCTCAATGGGCGAAGCTTACCAAGGCCGCATTGCCAGCCTTTGATGAGCATGGTGACTGGAACGGCCGAATTCTGCTGCCACTCCTCTTGCATATTGCTCATAGTGCGGTGAGAGGCGGTATTCCCCATTCCGGCATGGAGCTAAGCCAAGAAGATCGCCGTGACGCGCGACTCCAGGAGCTTGCGGATGCCATCACAACGACGGTTCGAGAGAGAGTAGACGGGAGTTCGGCAACCCTGCGCTGGAGCGCCTGGCTCTTTCGCTCGATCATGTCTGCACTGGACAACGAGCGGATTCCCTATCCAGTTGACGCCAACAGTCGCGCCCGGCCTGCGTGGTTGATGATTGAGGCACTACTCCATTGGCCTGGGTCAATCGGCTGGTTGGAGCTTCAGCCGAACGATGTGCCGAGTGCCGACCAGCTTTGTGTGGAGGCCGTGCGCATGCTCGCAGCCCACGAACACGATCGGCCCGTGCCAGGCAGAGATATTCTGTTCCAGATGCTCCCGGAGGAACCTGAGCAGTTCCTTGAGGAAAGCAGCGGCGCGCATATGCGAGAGCTGCCGTCTCTGTTTACGGTATGGGGGAAACGACCCGATGCCTTCGGCACGCGGGTCCTTGCAGCCGCCCTGTTCGATACAGACGTAGCGGAGGCGTTCGCAGAACTATGGCGCCGCACGCTGATCTTGCGCGAGATCGCCGAACACAACTACGCCTTTCGGGCTGACGATGGTAGCTACGATGACCGCGCCAGAAGGGCTTCCGAGACAATCCGCTTCGTCATTTCTCTGGGCATCAACTTGCTCGACTACCTACAGGACGCACGATATCGGGCAGGTTTTTTAGATCGCCGGGAGAGCTTGCTGGCGCTGTTTTCGACGTTGCATGATGCGACGCGGGAGATGCTCGCAATCGATCCGATTGGCCGGCGTGAAATAGAGAACATGCACGACCATCTCGCTGTTCGCAGGCTAGCCTATGAGGCGTCTCCTTTGGGGGCGATCGCTGTGACGGTGCCCTTGTCGGAGGCCGATGCCCCTACGGTCGGGGACATCCTGTTCGAGCGGAGCGAGGTCAGTCCAAACTTTTTCAACTGCCTGCAGATGCTGCTCGCGAACGGGATCGCCCGCGAACGCATTGACCGGGCCCTTCGAGAGGTCGGCGTTTCGCTTGACCATCTCGCGCAACAAGCGCAGCGTCTAAATTCAATCGAGCACACCCATGTAATCGATGTGAGCAATCTGTATCCGCTGTAAACGGTAGCTGGTCAAGAATTAGAACGCTATTCCAAGCACATAGGCGCCTGCAATTTTATCATGAATGGCGCGCTAAACTCCATCAATTTCGTTACAGATCCTCCAAAATCTGACCTCCGAAGCGTTATGCGCGAGTATGCAACGCTCCGTAACGCCGCCCTCAGCTATTTCCCACCGAGACCAAGTTGCGCCAGGAGATGACATAGGTGGACTGCGTGGAATCAGACAATCCGCGGGCACAAGCTATTGATCCCATACTGCCGGATTTCTCCTGCGACGAGGCGCTGCAGACATGCACCGCCTCCAGCGCGGCTAGCATGGAGTTTCACCCATACTGCGCTGCGATGTGGCGAAGCAGAATCAGCACCAGTGCGGGCTAACAATCTATGGATCGGCAGGGGCGACCTCGCGGGAGCGTTTCACCAGCGCAGCAAGGCCAATGGAGAGTGTACGATAGGCCCCCTAAGAAGCAGCGTATCTAAGCGCCCATGAATTTCAGTAGTCATACTGGGTAGATGCAGGAGCAGCGTCGGCATCATTGATTTGTGATCTTGCGAGAGCGGCAATGTCTAAGACAAGAAATAATCATTATGTCCCGCAATGGTACCAGGAGGGTTTCTTCGAGCCAGGCCGTTTGTCCCTTGCCTTTGTGGACATGACGCCGGACCGCAGGATCCTTCCGGATGGACGCGTGATCACGCAAAACGGCGCGTGGAACGATACGCCGACTTCGAAGGCGTTCGTTCAGAAGGATCTATATTCGACCTTCTTTGGAACGTCGGTCAACGACGAGATCGAGCGGCGCCTGTTCGGTGACATCGATGGCAGGGGCTCTCAGGCGGTACGCGCATTTTCTGGCTCCGACGTAACGGAATGGCACAAGCACTTTCAGACGTTTTTTGAGTACCTCGATATCCAAAAAATCCGTACGCCGAAGGGGCTGGACTGGCTCAAGGCTCAGTATCCCAAACTCTCGCAGAATGAGTTGATGTACGAGATGCAGGGTATCCGCATGATGCACTGCACGATCTGGGTCGGTGGCGTGCGCGAAATCGTCTCCGCTGAAAACTCCGACGTAAAGTTCATCTTCAGCGACCACCCGGTGACGATTTACAACCATGCAATTTCCCCAACGCACGCGATGGGCGCGTATCCGCTCGATCCCAGCATTGCACTGAGGGCGTCTCAAACCATTTTCCCGCTGAACCGCAACCTGTGCTTGATCCTCTCGAACCTTGAGTACGCAAGGGATCCGAGCACCGGCCCTCTCGAAAAGCGGACCTTCGCGCGAAATTACCGGCAGTCCATGACCCGGATCGACGCGTTTATTCGCACTAGGAAGCTGACCGCGGAGGAAGTCACGCAGTTCAACTTCGTTCTGAAGTCGCGTGCGCGGCGCTACATCGGCGGCGGCCGCAAGGAGTGGCTGTACCCGGAAAAGGCGATCTCGCAGCCTTGGGCCGACCTAAGGAAGACCTTTCTGCCTCCAAAGGACGAGCTTTTCCACTTCGGTGGCGAGATGTTCGCGAAGTACGAGAGTGGACATGTCCATTATCAGGATGAATTTGGCAGGACCGAGAAGCCGCGTGACTTCTTGATCAAGGCGGCGCCGAAGCAGCAGCTGCGCCCGGGAGATGTCTGCGGGTGCGGATCGGGGAATTTCTTCAAGGCGTGTTGTCAAGCCAAACCCCAAGCGCTGCGCCCTTCTTGGAATGAGCGCAGCATCCGGGAGCGGAACATCATGCTGCAAAACGGGATCGTACGGATCCTGGGGCTCGGCGGGGACAAAGACTGGGTTCAAATCCGGCGCGAACTCACCGATGAGAAGATCAAAAAGATCTATCTCCTATACGAGGCTCTTTGGCCGCTAGAGACCGATTTGCTCGCGCTGTTGCCGAAGCCGGACGGTCTCCCTCGCGCAATCTACACGGGCTCAATCCACCCTTCATCAATCGTCGACTTCGCGTTGGCGGCTCCGCTGTATTTCGGCGAGCTGATTGTCGCGCACCCGTTCATCCACTCGGGAGTCATAGCGAAGAAGTACCGGCCGACCGAAAATCCGAGGCGCTATCGGCAGGACTTTCTGAAGAGCGTCATGTTCTTCATGACGATCATGCCGCTCGTGCAACTCGGCTTGGTCAGTCTCATCCCCGATCCCTGCGACTTCGATTTTCATCTCCGCGAGCAAATGTTGAGCATGGCGGAAGCGCGAGCGACCCTTATGCGGTTGGATCCGGATAGAGAGCCTCGCCTGAAGAAACACATGGAGGCGGACGCGCTGCGCAGCATGATGCTGATGCCGCCGGATGCGCTGCGCAGGCAACTCCGCAAACTCAATCCAGGGATGAGCGACGAAGAAATTGAGGCCACAATGCAGTTCGCCGAGCGCAAGCGTGAGCTCGATCCTCTGGCTGTGCTTCAGGATGGTTCATTGGAAGGCAAAGAGGGCGGCCAGATGAGCATGTTCAAGCTCGCGCCAAACTTCGAGATGACAATGTACTTGGCTCAAGCGACGGGTGCCTGCATCGTCACCGACAGTCCTTTTCGCTGGAGTGAGGTGAAGCGGGCTATCCGGCGTTGGGTAATAACAGAGACGCCCGGGCTCGCTAAATTTTCAAAAGAGATGAAGGCAGCAAAATTCGCCTTCCCGCAGAACGTTACGGATGTCGTCGACCACGCGCTGAGGACGACCTGCGGAGGATACCCAGATTTATTCCGGGATCTGTTTGGGTATCTCTCTCACCTAGAGGAACGCGGAGCAAAGCCGAACCGGGAAGCACAGCTTGCGGGCCGGTTCCCCAAGATCCATGCGGGATCTCAAGCCGCGATTAAGAAATCAGGCGTCGTCACGAAGGAAGGCCGCATATCCTGCTTCTTGCCCCCCGGAGGCATCCAGGACAATACGATTAATCGCCTGCTTTTGATGTCGAGCTCGGAACGGCACCTTTCAAGCGTGCCGATAGCGTTCTTCATTGAGGATTGTGGGGTTGGCGAGCCCTCAATACTCGCACGGCGGCGCCCCTGAGGGTCGGCTATCGATTCGGCTACATCATTCGGAAGACCGCACATTCGAGGTGCTGAGAGGGGACAGAAGCACTGGACGTTGGTGCAAGCGGGGTGCGTCGACAGCGGACATTGCCTTAACGCCAACGGGTTCGACTACCCAGCGTGCAGCGTCGCTGCCTAGCCGGCGCATCTTGCCTGGAGAAAGGCGGGCGACGGTGCTGCGTCACCAAAGAGTTTTTTCTCCCGTTCCCTTTGCCACTTGCCGATCCGACGCTCAAGCGTAACCATGCGGCGTAGGCCGCAGTGCGTCTACGTCGGACCGTCGGATCGCGAGAGCAGGTCGGGATTGGCCTTGTAGATTTCGACGAGGCCCTTGAGC
>NZ_JBHSLW010000028.1:0-205750 GCF_042657265.1 Allobosea eneae | reverse complement strand
GCCGGCGACAGAGGCTGATCTGCTGATCGATCATGGGGTGCGTGGCCCAGATCCAGTAGAGGGCATCGCCGCGGCCGAGGTCGGCGATCGGGAAGGCCGCACTGCTCGATGGACAGCGTTTTGTAGTGCGCCTCCGGTGCCTTTTGCTTTTTGCCGGCCTCGCTCCACGCCTCGAAGCGCCATGGGAAGTCCACCATGACGAAGTCGAACGACATCGGAGTGAGGTCGCCAAAGCGCCAGGTCATCGCCGCACCTGCCGCTCGAGGAACTCCTCGACCGCCTGGGCGACGAGCTGGTCGCGGCTCTTGCCGGTGATGCGCGCAAGCAAGGCGAGCCCGGCCTCCATGGGCTTCGTCATGCCATCCTCGACCAAGGCGATCGAGCGCTCGCGATTGCGGATCATCCGGATATGCCCGCGCTCCGCCAGCGCATGGACCATGCGATGCGCGTTGCTCTTGACGATGCAGAGATGGCCCGCGATCTCCTCGTATGACGGCGCGACTGCGCCGGCCTTGAGGCGCTTGCGAATGAAGGCCAGGCAGTCGGCTTGGCGTGGCGTCAGGCCCATCATCGCGCCGGCTCCCAGCGGATCAGCACGCCCATGAAGGCCATCTCCGGGTCGGAGGCCTGCGGATGCTCGGCCTGCCAGAAGGCCTGCAGGTCCGCCCAGTGCAGGAAGCCGTCCTGGCGGGCGAAGTCATCGAGCATCGCCGTGATGCCGAAGGACTCGCCGGTATCCGTGAAGCGGACATAGCCGCGAGCGATGAAGAGCTCGAGCGGGCGCACTTCGACGCAGACGGGATCCGCGATGATCTTGCGGCAGTGCTTCGTTCGCATGCCCTGGTAGAGCTGCAGCGGCTCACCCGGCCGGGCATGGCGCTTGCGGGGCGCCCGGATGGTCTGGCGCTTGACGATGCCGGTGGCGGGATGCCCGCCGGCGATCGCCTGGGCGAAGCGCTTCTGGAAGGAGTAGGCGACCATCAGGGCTGCCCTTCCTCACCGGCCGGCTTCACCGCCTTGCTGTCGAGCAGCTCGGCAACCTCGGTCATGTGGTCCCAGAGCAGCTTCCGGCGCTCGGCCGGGATCTCCAGCAGCTTGCGGACCTCGGGCTCGTGCGACTGGAGCCATTCGAGCGTGCGCGCTGCCGCGCCGAGGCGCTGCATGTCGTATTCTGCCTCGCGCGGAGGGCGGAGCTCCCGCAGCGTGCCGCCGCCCATGATCGTGCGCTGGCGCGTCTCGGCGAAGCGCACGGCCTCGATCTGCTGGCGCAGCGAGATCTTCTCGGTCATTGGCCGGCGCTCCCGAACAGGCCATCTCGCTGCGCCTGCTCGCGCAAGTGCGTGGCGATCGCCTTCATCAGGGCGATCTCCTCGTCCGCTTTGGCTTGGCTCATGCGGTTGATCTGCACCTGATGGGCGTAAACACGCTCGCGGAAGCGGACTTCGCGCTCGGCAGCCGTCGCGAGCTGATCGAAGGAGAAGCGGGAGGCGGTCATGTCGGCACCTCAAAGAGTTCGCGTTGAAAGGGGCTGAGGCCGTCGAGGTCGCCCCACTGTTCGGCCATGGCGGCGGCGATGCCGGGGAAGAAGCGGGAGCGCTCGCGGGCGCGATCAAGGCCACGTTGGCCCCAGCCGGTATGACGATGCACGCGCGCCTCGCGGCCGGGCACGATCAGCGTGGGCGCCAGTGGCGGCAGGTTTTTCAGCCAGAAGCAGGTGCGCTTCACCTCGCCATGGCCGAACTGCCAGGGCTGCACGCTCTGGGCCGGCTCGCGATAGTTCGCAATCCTCGCCTTGGCATGGCGATGCATCACCGGGTTCTCGACGCAGATGCGCTCGATCGGCGCATTCCAGAAGGCGGAGAACAGCTCGGCGCCGTCGTCGAGGTCGCGCCACATGTCATCGAGCGTGCGGCCCGCGGGCGGCACCGAGAGCCAGCGGACGCCGCTGTTGCACAGCCGGGTGCAAGGCGGATGTGCGACGATCAGCAGGTCCCAGCGGTCATCCAGCAGATCGCGGGCATCGCCAACATAATGGCGATTGCTCCCGTCATCCGCCGGGACAAGATCGCACGACCAGGCATCGTGTCCGCGGGCGGCGAAGGCCCGCCGGACGATACCGGAGCGCTCGCAGGCGATGAGCGCCCTCATCCGAAGATCTCCGTCAACTCCGGCTGCTGGTCGAGCGCCGGCGGGGCGCGGCGGCTGGTGAAGTCGCTGCCGATCCTGATCTCCGGCGCGCGGTCGTAGACGCGCAGGCGGTGCTCGGCGCAGTAGGAGGTCGGCAGGGAGGCCGCAGCGCCGCAGACACGGCGACCGCCGAAGATGTCGCGCGGCTCGCCGCGAGCGGCTGGAGCGCCGTCGCAGACGATCCAGCGGCACTGACCTTCACGGGCGCGGGAGAGGAGGACGGTCATGTCAGCCGGCCTCGGCGAAGATCGAGATGCGCCGGGTGCGCGGTAGGCGGACATTTGCCCGCTTACGGTCCAGAATGCGCTTAAAGCGCTCATAGGCCGCCAGGGCCGCGTCATCGTCCTCGGCCTCGGGAATACCGGGCACGAGCAGCGTCTTGCCGTCATAGGCATGCCGAGCCAAGGGCTCGACGCGGCGACGAACCGAGCGTTCGCTACCCTGATCGACAGGCAAAGCGCCTTCCGGGATCCGGCGGCCGAATTCGATGACGCCGCCACGCCAGCAATATGCGCGAAAAGGTGCCACGCCTGCCTCCCTCACGCCGCCGCTAGGTCGATCGTGACCGTCTCGAAGCGATCTTGCGGGCGCCGGCGCCGGTAAAAGCGCACGTACTCTTTCGTGCCAGTGATCCGGATCGCGTCGCGGATCGCCGTCATGGCTCGGGTCCAGCGCTCTTCGACGATATCGAGCTTGAGCAGCAGGAACAGGTTGGCCTGGTTGATCTGGCCTTCCTTCTCGACCGAGAAGGCGCTGGTGACGATGGCTTTGATCTCGGGGCGGGCGTCGGCTCCCCATTCGAGCAAGCATTCGTCGATCAACGACTTCGCCTGCTGCAACTGCGGCCCGAATTCGATCAGGTTGGCGATCTGGACCTTGACCTGCATCAGGCCGTCGACCGTCTGAAAGGTGACGTTGCCCTTCTCGCCGCCGGCGCGGGCGCCATACTCCTGCTCGAGCAGCTGCTGGAAGCCGTTGAGATCGGCGAAGGTATGTTCCTTGAAGCGGGCGACCTGGGCCGAGAGATCGAGCGCGAAGGCCATGACTTTGCGCACCATCTCGTCTTCGAGCTTGTCGGCCGGCTTCACCAGCTCGACCGGGACGAGGCGGCCCTTCGCGTCGCGCATGTGCGGATGCCCACCGACATCGACGATGCCGCTGGCGATGGAGGACAGGGCAGGCGTGGTCTCAGACATCGACGGTCTCCTGGGTTGAAGGCTGGGAAGGGTCGCCATGGGCCTGGTCGACGATGAGCCGGGACATGGCGATGATCTCGAACGTCGAGACGCGGACGGCCTCGCGTTCCGGAGCCGCGAGGACGCGGCGCGCGGCGGCGATCGGGTCGGCCGTTTCGGCAAGGCGCAGCATGCCGGCACCTTCGAGCGCCAGCAGCGTCGCCAGGAGAGCATCGGTCGAAGCCCGGAAATCCGGGCTTGACGCGCGCAACTCCTCGGCCCGTCGCTGGCCGGCGACGATTGTCGCGTGATCGCGGTTGCCGGACAGGCGGCCGATGGTGCCGGGCCCCAGCTCGGTCATCTTCTCGACCAGCCACCAGCAGGCGTATCGGGCCTGGGCGCGCTCGCTTGTGGTTCGGCCTTCCGCCATCATCTCTCGACGCGACAGTCCCGAGACCGCGCTGACCGCCTCGACGATGATGTCGAAGGTGACGTGGCGCTCGCTCATGCCGCGTGGCCTCCGTCGTCGCGGCCGGCCGGGCGCGGGGCGCGCGGGAAGCTGACGACGTTGCTGTCGCCGATCGCAATGGCCAGGGCGGCAAGGCCGGGACGCGCGACATGGACCGGCCTGCCACCGTCCAGCTGGCGCTGGATCTCGGCTTGCTGCGCCCTCAGCGCCTGCTGCAGCGAGGGCGAGGCGGCCGCGCTGGCAACGACGTCGAGATCGCGGGCGATCGCCTCCATCTCGTCGGCGTCGGCCGCGCGCTTCTCGAGGCGCTCAGCCTTTTCGGCGAGAAGGCACAGCGACACCGTGAGATCGCGGCAGGCATCGATCGTCGGCCGCTGATGGGAGGCGACATAGGTCCGGAACAGGTCGCGCAGCTCGCGCAGATCGGCCGAGAGAGGCGTTGCCTGCATGGCTCAGCCCTCCCGGCCCGGCAGGGTCGGCGCCCGGCCCAGATTGCGGCCGTGGCGCTCGGCCTCGTCGCGTTCCAGGCCGGCGAAGGCGAAGCAGCCGACCAGGCTGATGGCGACGCCGGAGAGCAGGAAGAAGGCATAGACCTCGGTCTGCTTGACGATATGGAACATCGCCCCGGCCATGAAGCCGCCGAGCGGAACGAAGGTGAGAAAAGCGAGCTTGGCTCCGGCGCGGATCATCAGGCGGCATCCTTCTGCTGGCGGTTGAGGCAGGTCTTGCAGGCGTGGAAAAGCCGGGCGCTGGCGGAGTTGTTCGAGGAGAAGGGCTTGGCCTGGTTGCGCAGGCATTGATCGCGGCGCAGCTCGCCGAGCTCGGGGCAGTCGACCGTCTCGCCCATCAGCGACCCGCGGATGGTGACGAAGACCTTGGCGACATCGCCGGGGTACTTCTTCGCCAGCACATGGCTGATGACGGCATCGGAGTAGCCGAGACGGCGGGCCACGGCGCGCGAGGTCTGCGCCTTGCAGGCCTGTGCGAGCGCCAGTACTTCGGGCGGCATCGCCTCGCCCCACGCGATGCGGGCGCGAGCGACCTGATCGGGCTTGGCGCTCATGCCGCCCTCGCGGCTGCTAGGCGGGTGTTAAGGTTAACCACCTGCATCAGGTTGAGATCGAAGCAGGCGCTCTCCGGCCGCATCACAATCGGAGCGCGGGGGCCGGTGTTGCGGACAAGCCGATAGATCAGCGTCTGCTTGCGCTCCGGGGCGCTGCCGGCAATCGCGAGATAGCCGGCCCGAAGGAGGTCGGCGACATAGCCCGAGGCGGTCTCGCGGGCGATGACGCAAGTATCGGTCGAGGCCGCCTCGGCAAGAACCGAGGCCCGAAACTGGCTCAGCGAGCGCATCGCCGTCCAGAGCGCCTGCTGGCGCTGACCAAGACTGCTGTCGCCGCGACGCAGCGGCGGAGCCTCGCCGTGGTTGATGATGCGATAGCGATGCGTCGCGGCGGCGCCGCGCTGATCGCTGCCGGTGATCCGGACGACCTTCTCGGCCAGCAGGAAGGCGAGATAGTTCTCGATCGTCTTGCGGTGGCCGACGCCGGCGATATCGACCACCACGCGCGAGGTGAAATCACCGTAATGCGTCTGCAGGCCGGTCATGATCCGCCAATAGGCCAGCCGCCCGGCCTCGGGATTGGGCACGGTCGAGGCCATCAGCCGAACCTCCGCACGCGCGGCGGATGCTTGCCGTTGATGAAGTCAGGCAAGCCGCCGCCGGCGACGAGCCCGGGCAAGCCGCGTTCCGCCGAGAACTGGCGGGCGAGGTTGAGATTGGAGACGACGATGCGAGCCCGGCCTTCGGAGGCGCGCCGGATGGTCTCCAGTACCTCGTCATCGACAACGACGCCGGCGCGCTGGGCGAGCTTGCGGCAATCTTCCAGGTCGACCGGCTGCGCCGGCACCCAGGAGATAACGCGGCCGTACACCCGCTCGACCCGGCTCAACTTGTCCGGCAGGGCCTCCTCGCCGACGAAGATGAAGGGCGCTTTCGACTTGTCGGCGATCTCGCGCAGGTTCTCGATCATGCCACGGTCGACGAGCTTGTCCGCCTCGTCGACGAAGATCGGCGGATGGTCCGGCTGAGAAAGCAGCTCGATCGCCTGCCGGGTCAGCTCCGAGAGCGTGCCCTTCGGCTTCAGCACCCCGAGCTCGAACAGGATGTTCGAGACCAGGTCCTTCTTGGTCCAGCTCACGCCGATTTCGAGATGGGCGCCGCCGGTCTTGATCTGGGCGAAGCGGGTCGCCTCGGTCTTGCCGTAGCCGGAATAACCGTAGAAGCAGCCGAAGACATCGTCATCGGGGCTGCGGTCGCGCATAGTCTGCACGAGCCCCATCATGGCGATGACGTTCTTGAGCAGGGCCGGCGGGCGCCGGCCGATGGGAATGTCGGGTCTGATTTCAGCAGTGTGAGCGTTCATCGTTCCATCCTGATTTCGTCGAGCGGCCCTGCTTTCGGGGCCTTTTTTGTCGGCTCGGCTCACCGCAACGCCGCGTCGCCGTATTCTTGGTAGAGAGGGTCGAGGGACTTCTTGGCCGAGCTGCCCGCGAAACTGCCGTAGAAGGCGGCCTCGTCCGGCGTGATCGGTTCGGCCGCTTCAAGCCGCGCATGCAGCGCCAGCCATTTCCGATAGAGCTGCTGCGGCGTTTCTTGCTGACGCAGGCGCCGGACATTCGACGGGCGCTGAGTGGGTGCGGGGGTCTCCGCAGCTTCGAGCTCCGCCTGGATGCGGTTTTCGGCCTCGGTGAGCGGCCGAGCCTTCGGCGCGTCGCCGCGGCGCATGGCTGCGACCTCCATGCCAGCGTCCAGGGCTGGCGTGCTATGGGACTCGGCGCGCTGCGGGAAGGCGACCAGATTGCCGGCCAGTGCCGCCGCGCGCTGGTGACGCAGGTCGAGCACGGTGCGCTCGGTCACGCTGCGCTTGGCGGCGCGAACCTCTTTCATCTTCTCGTCGATGGCGCGCTTCTGCAGGGCGCGCGTCTCGGCGACCAGCGCGGCCCGATCAACACCTTCGCGATCGGAGTTGATGCCGCGCGCCAGCAGGCGATCACTCTCGGGGTCGAACAGCCAGATCACGCCCGCGTCGTGCGGATCGAGCCGGACGAAGACCCGTTCGCCGACGATCAGGCCTGGCGCCAGATAGTGGTACTGGCCGATCTGCACGCCCTTCTTGCCGACGGTGCGGATGCCTTCCTTGTCCGGCGCCTGCATAAGCAGCGTCGCGAGCGCGTCGGGGTCGACGGTCCGGATCGTGCGCGTCGAGGCGGCCGCACGGGCGAAGGGCGTCATCTTGCCGATGCCGCGATGCTCGCGCATGGCGTAGAGCCGCTCCGCCCAGGCGTCGCATTCGGCCTGCAGCTCGGCGCCGGTCATTGTGACGCTGAAGGCGTCGTTCTGCTGCTGGCCGAGCCGCTGGGCGAAGGCCTTGCGGCCTTCGATCCGCTTTCGGTCGGCGACGCTGTGACCGATGAAACCGGGTAGCGTGCGGGAGCAATCGGTCTGGAAGGTGCGGATATGCCGCTCCACATAGCCCTTCTGGTGCGGCGAGAAGGCATCCGAGCGGATAGCCTCGATCTGGAGCTTGTCGAAGAGGCGCACGGTCGCTCTGGCGACGAAATCCGAGCCGTTATCGGTCTTCACGGCATCCGGCAGGCCCCAAACGAGGATCGCCTTGCGCATCAGCAGCTGCACGGCCTCGGAGCGCGGCGTCTTCGAGATGTAGAGGATCAGCCGGCGCGACCAGACGTCGATGCAGACATAGATCGAGTGGCGGCCGTCGACGCAGAGCGCGTCGACCGGCGAGGCGTCTATCTGCCAGAGGGCATTGAGATGCGGCGCCATGTAATCGTAGGAGCCGGAGACGCGCATTCTCGACCTGAACGCGTCCGGATCGGTCATCTGCAGGAGTCCGGCGGCGTATTCCTCGCGCCAGGCGTTGAAGCGGATCTCGAAGGCGCGCTGCCCGGGAAGTTTCTGGCCGATGGCCGCCAATTGCGGGCCGAACTTGCCGTCCACCGCCTCATAGAGCTGCCGGGCAGTATAGAGGTCGTTGTAGCTGTAGAGCGCCAGCGTGAAGTGCTTGATCTCGCCGTCAAAGGCGCTGTCGAGCACGCCCTGCCCACGCCTTGCCGCGCCCTTGTCGACCGCCAGGCGCTCGCTCTCGCCCTCCCGGGACAGTGACAGCCAGCGCAGCACCGTGCGTGTCGCGAGGCGCGGAAGCAGCTGCGTCGTCCAGGTCGGAACGTCGATCTTTCCAAGGTTGTAGAGGTCGACGAAATAGCTGATCGCGACCGTCTGCTTCATCTCGGATGCGCGGATGAAGGCTTTCAGCGCGGCGAGCACGGCAAGCCGCCCGTCGAGCTGCAGCGTGGCCCTGCCGGTCGTGCCCGGCGCGGGCTCGGGCGCCGCCTGGATCGCCTCGCCAGCTGTCGGCGCGGGAGCCTCTGCACCGAAATAGGCGATACGCGCCCCGACCGGCAGCAGGTTGACGTGATATTCGAGCCCACCGCCGCGGCCGGCTCGCTGACGGCACAGCGCCGAGAAGCGCGCCCAGTCCTCGCGCTCGGCGAGCATTCGGACGCCGCGATCAGTCGCCGGCAGGCCGGGGAGCGTCAGTTCCGCGATCTCGGAGGAGGTCAGCCAGAGCTTCAACGGCGGCTCTCCCTCGCCAGGCTGTCGAGCTTCATCCAGTAGCGGTTCAGCGACGATCGGCTGGGTGCGCGCTCGATCCCAAAGCGCTTCCGGCACAGCGCTACAGCCTGATCGATTTCCAGTAGGCGATGGAGACGGGTGACCAAATCCCGGACTTCGCCATCCTGCCACCAGGACGGTCTACGTCCATGACTGAGGACAGGTGCAGCTTGGGCGACGGGCCCATTGGCCGCAGCCGCGGCTTCTTCATTCAGTCGAATGATGAGCTGGCGGGCTTCGCCGCGCAGCTCGAACATGCTACGGCGCGCCTCCTCGATCGCACCGGCTGCTGGGGGCGCAGAGCCGCGTGGAACCGGTTTTGTCGCTTGATCCATCATCAGGCTGACGGACAGGAAGCGCACCAAGAAGTCGCCGACCTGGTCGGGTTTCATGCCGTACCTCCACGGCTGCGACGCGCGGCGGGACCGGGGGGATTGACCCCGCCGCGCGTGCTTCCGCCATGATGGGAGACACGACTCACCCCATCGGAGGAAACCGGAATGACGAAGACGCCTGAAGAGACCGCCGCCGGCATACTCGCTGGAAATGCCAGGATGATCGCGAAAGGCGGTGCCTTGATGTGGGCCAACGTGCTCGCACACGCGGTACTCAAGGTCGCCGAGAGCGGCAAGGACACCAGCGTCGACAACCTGATCCATCGCATCGGGATGGATGCCGATGGCCGCGACGAACTGACGAAGGCAGGCTCAAACGAGGCCATCTCGCGCCTCCGTGAGGCGGTCGCGAAAGGTATCCGCTAACAATACGATGACGCCCGTGAGCTCGCCGCCCTCGGAAACAGCCTGAAGGATCGCTTCGACGAGCAGAAGCTCTGCCGCGCAGCCGGTGAGATCTTCGGCTTCGATCCATGCGAAGAACCGCTCGAGCCCTCCGGCCTCGAAGAGACTGAGCGCGACATCTAGGCGAGCCTTCAGAATTTCGGGAGCGAGCGCGTTCATGCCGCACCGCCCTTCTTGGCGCGGGCGGGCTTGGCCGGCAGGGTCAGCGCTGCAATGCGGCTGGCGACCATGGCGGAGAGCGCCTGCAGGTCGGCGAGCGACATGCGCGGCAGCATCGGCTCGATCTTCGCAAGGAGGCGTTCCTCCTCGCGGACGGCGCCGCCCTCCGGCACCATGCCGGAGGTGACCCTGGCCTTTGCCAGATTGGAGGCGCGGCCTTCGGAGATCTCGCGGGCGAGCTTGACCTGTTGATCGGGCGGCAGAGCGGCCAGCTCTTTGAGATGCGTGCCGTTATCTGCGAGGGCAGTTCCGCGGATGAGAGCAATCGCATCCGGCGACAGCGCGACGGCGAGCCGCACCGCCTTCTGAACTGTGCTCTCGGAGAGGCCGATCCGTTTGGCGGCATCCTTGGAGAAGCGCGACCAAGTCGTAAAGTTTACGACTTGATCCTTGAGGGCCTTCGGACGCTTCCCGCCATGCTTCGTTTCAGGATGGAGCGCCTCATAGATGCGCTTGCGCTCCGCGAGGGAAACGGCGCGGTCGATCTCGCTGAGTTCATTGCGGATCAGATTCTCGTCAATCTCGATCAGGCGCGCTTCAGCCTCGGAAGGATTGACCCAGATCGCAGCGATCTCCGGCCAGCCGAGCAGGGCCGCGGCTTCGAGACGATGGGCGCCCGCGACCAAGGTCAGCCCATTGGCCCCATCCGTTCGCGGCCGCACGACGATAGGCTGTTGCTGCCCAACCTCATTCATTGACGCTGCCAGCGCCTCGACCCGAGCAGGATCCGTCGGTCGAAGCCGCTTGGAAGCGTCGATCGCCGCGATCTCAGCAAGGAAAAGCGGGCTTCCTGGTGCGCTAGTCATCAGGCTGCCCTCTTGGCGCGGATCAGCCCGGTGCGATTGCCGGCCTCGTCGTAGAACTGGGGCCAAATCTCCTGCCGCGGCACACCCAATGCTGCAGAAATGAGGGTATGCACCCTTGGAGATGGTCGCTCCATGCCGCCATACACGGTGAAACGGCTAATCCCAGCTTTCTCTGCAAGCTGCGCAGCGGTCGTCCCCCGCTCTCTGAGCGCGAAAATGATCGCCTGCTTGGTCCAATTGCTCGCCATAGGTGTCCTGTCTCGCAAGGCCGGATTTGGTGTGTTAACCACACATGTAGACGGCACTTGTGATGTTATCATCGGATATGAGAGGCGATGTCAACTCAATTTCGACGATGACGCGGAAAAAGGCATCGAAAGCGATGGATGACCGCGCGGAAATGGCGGCCAGAATTGACGACGCGATCAAGCGGCGGTTCAAAACTCGGGAGGCTGCGGTGCCGGTGGTCGGGATCCCGCTACCTTCGCTCGACCGCTACTGCCGCGGAGAATCGGACGTGCCCGCAACTCGACTTGGGCAGATCGCGCGCGGTTGCGGAGTTACGAGCGATTTCCTCATTTTTGGGGAGGTGAATCCATCAATTCCGATGGCGCTGGCCTCGGCAGATCATGATGTCGACGGCGATGTGGTCTTCATCCCACTGCTCGACGTCGTTGCTAGCGCCGGTCCGGGCATTGAGAACCCTTTTCCTGACACGATAGACCATCTGCCGTTCCCAAAGCGCTGGCTCGACGAGCTGGGGGTGCCCGAGCTTTCGGCACGCCTCCTCGAGCTGGGCGGCGACAGCATGGAGCCGACGATCCGCGACCGTTCGATTTGCCTGCTGGACATCCGGTTTCAGACGCCACGTGTGGAGGGCATCTACGCGCTGATCGACGGCAGGGATGTCCGCATCAAGCGGATTGGACGCGGGTGGGAAGGCAAGATCGTGCTGATCAGCGACAATGAGCGCTATGAATCGGAAACGCTGGCGGGACCGGATGCGGAAGCGCTGCGGATCGCGGGAAAAATCGTCTGGGCTGGAGGGAAGCTATGAAATTGGTGCCATTCATTCGCGAGAATGCTGCGATGCGAGCCTTCTACGGGCTGGTTTTCTGTATGTGCTGGGCCGCCGCGCTGCCGGCGAATGCGCAAGGCAGCTATACAGACGCTCAAATCAAGCTCGCCGGCCAGATCGGCGCCGTAATGGGTTTGGTCGAGCGTTGTGGGACAGCAAAAATGCCGAGCGCAGCAATTCTGCGGACTATGAAAGCCGAGGGGCTGCAAGAGACCGACATGACCACTGACACCGCTTTTAAGGCGAGAGTGGTTAAGCAGATCGAGACTGTAAAGATTATGGATGGCGTCGCTGCCAACGCCGGCAAATCCGAGCGCGAGAGACGTAAGAGCGCGTGCTCACAACTGACTGAGATGTACGGGCCTGAGGGCACGGTTCGCGCCGGCTTGGCAACGCCGCGCTGAACGCGCTCATCAGCGAGAAGTGAGAAAACGGCGGCCTCTCGGCCGCCGCCAAGCTTCAAGCCACTTTCAAATCGCGCTCATCCAGATCGAGACGCTCGAAATCGGCGTCATCCTCGTCACGCAGCCCATCGACCTCGGCCGGCAATTTGCCGTGCCTGGCGATGATGACGGCATCCTCCCAGTCGCCGGTGGCCGGGCTGCCGGTGCGATAGAAGGCGACCACGCCGGCCCTCAACGGCTTGTAGCGCTCGACCAGGCGCATGGCGTGGCCGCGATCGCTGGCGGGCATCGGATCGTCGGCGGAAATGCCGTTGCGCCCCGCGACCCGGTAGGTTTGGACGACGTAGTACGTCAGATTCTCGACGGTCTCCTGCTTCTTTCTGTTACGCATGAGCACTCTCCTGATCGCCCAGGTCTCAGCCGCCCAGGCTGGCTCAATCAAAGCGCGCATATGAGAACAGAACAAGAACATTTTTGACAGTTTCTGTCAGCTGTGGAATCCATGGATAACGGTCGAGCGATGCGCGAACCCGAAGAGCAGGATTGGAATGCAGAGGCGCGTCAGAGAAGCGTCCGCTTTTTGCTCTGGCTCGTGATCGCCGGTCTTTCAGGGGTTCTTGTCGGGCTGCTCGTCAAGCGATGGCTGATTATGTGACAGTGCACGATGCAATGGCCGACGGGCACGAGCGGCTCGAGGTCAGATGCGCGACCTGCAGGGTCACCCATCATATCCCTTGGCGGTTGATGCGCGGCGTTCTCAACGGCGATCGCCTCGACGAGCTGCACAAGCGCCTGGTTTGCAAGAAGTGCGGCGGACGCCCGGCGCCGGAGGATGTGTGCATTCCCGAGCCGGTGAAGTTCCCCGGCGGCCCGCTGTGCGGGCCGGGCACGAGCGGAAGCTGAACTACTGATTCCGCTTCCGAGTTAGAGAATGGGCATGATGCCCGTTCTTTGGTTATAGGCCATTGGATTTGCTCGATTTTTTGGAACTCGGAAGCGGCTTGTGTTAAGAGCGTCTTTTGTTCCGAGTTCTGGCAGGCACCAAGACGAGTTTTCAAGCACTTAGCGGCAGGCCAGATTTCTGGCTTTCTGGCTTTCTGGATTTCCGGCCCTGAAATCGACGAACAATCAAATGGCAATGAATGCCTCACCGGCCGCCACCTATGCCGCTCCTAAGGTCTTGATTTCAAAGGTCACGTCCCACGACATCCCGCGTCGTCCAGGATCGTCCCGCCTCCCTACGCCATTGCCATGTGATTGTTCGTTTCACAAGACACACCCCGCTTGACTCCCCTCCCCCTCCCATCCTACGCCCATCGACGGGACACGCCGCCCCAACGCGGCGCGCCCATCTGCAAGGATGGAGACATCGATGGCGAATACGATTCCGGCAGCGCGCCCGCGCGTGCCGCATTTCTCGTCCGGCCCCTGCGCCAAGCGCCCCGGCTGGACCCTCAAAGCCCTCAGTGACGCGGCGCTCGGCCGCTCGCATCGCGCCAAGATCGGCAAGGACAAGCTCAAGCTCGCGATCGACCTGACCCGCGAGGTGCTGCAGGTCCCGGCCGATTATCGCATCGGCATCGTGCCGGCCTCCGACACCGGCGCCGTCGAGATGGCGATGTGGAGTTTGTTGGGCGCCCGCGGCGTCGACATGGTCGCCTGGGAAAGCTTCGGCGAGGGCTGGGTCACCGATGTCGCCAAGCAGCTCAAGCTGGCGGATGTCCGCACCTTCACCGCCCCCTATGGCGAACTGCCGAACCTCAGGAAGGTCGACACCAGGAATCGCGACGTCGTCTTCACCTGGAACGGCACCACTTCGGGCGTGCGCGTCGCCGATGCCAGCTGGATCGCCGATGACCGCGAAGGCCTGACGATCTGCGACGCCACCTCGGCCGCCTTCGCCCAGCGCCTCGATTGGCCCAAGCTCGATGTCGTCACCTTCTCCTGGCAGAAGGTGCTCGGCGGCGAGGCCGCGCATGGCATGATCGTGCTCTCGCCCCGCGCGGTCGAGCGGCTGCTCACCTACAAGCCGGCCTGGCCGCTGCCGAAGATCTTCCGCATGACCTCGGGCGGCAAGCTCTCCGAGGGCATTTTTGCCGGCGAGACGATCAACACGCCGTCCATGCTCGCGGTCGAGGATTATCTCGATGCGCTCGCCTGGGCGAAGAAGGTCGGCGGGCTCGACGGCCTCGTGAAGCGCGCCGACGGCAATGCCCGCGTCATCGCCAAGTTCGTGCGCGAGAACGACTGGATCGACTTCCTCGCGGTCAAGCCGAAGACGCGCTCGAACACCTCGGTGTGCCTGAAGTTCACCGACCCGGCGGTGACGGCGCTGCCGGCCGATGCGCAGGCGGCCTTCGCCAAGCAGGTCGTCTCGATCATCGAGAAGGCCGGCGCCGGCTACGATCTTGGCCATTACCGCGACGCCCCTCCCGGCCTGCGCATCTGGTGCGGCGCGACCGTGCAGAGCCGCGACCTCAAGGCGCTGCTGCCGTGGATCGCGTATGCCTTCAACGAGGCGAAGGCCTCGCTCGGCAAGAAGGCGGCCTAAGGCGCTTTGCCCTGTCATTCCGGGGCGCGGGCTTTCGCCCGCGTCTTCGGAGCTTTTGCTTGGCCTTCAACCGTCATTGCGAGGAGCGGAGCGACGAAGCAATCCAGGAAGACGTAGCGCTCTTCCGCCCCTGGATTGCTTCGCTTCGCTCGCAATGACGACGTAGCCACCCGCCCCCTTTTCACGCGCGCGATCCGCCCCGCGGCGCGCAGCCGGAGCCATCCCCATGCCCGCACCCAAAGTCCTGATTTCCGACGCCCTATCCCCCGCCGCCGTCCAGATCTTCAAGGATCGCGGCATCGACGTGACCTTCGATCCGAACCTCGGCAAGGACAAGGACAAGCTCGCCGCGATCATCGGCGACTATGACGGCCTCGCCATCCGCTCGGCGACCAAGGCGACCGCCAAGCTGCTGGAGCAGGCCAAGAACCTCAAGGTGATCGGCCGCGCCGGCATCGGCGTCGACAATGTCGAGATCCCCGCCGCGACCAGCCGCGGCGTGATCGTGATGAACACGCCCTTCGGCAACTCGATCACCACCGCCGAGCACGCCATCGCGATGATGTTCGCGCTCGCCCGGCAGATCCCGTCGGCGGATGCGTCGACCCAGGCCGGGAAGTGGGAGAAGAACCGCTTCATGGGCGTCGAGATCACGGCCAAGACGCTCGGCCTGATCGGCTGCGGCAATATCGGCTCGATCGTCGCCGAGCGCGGCATCGGCCTTCGGATGCGCGTCATCGCCTTCGACCCCTATCTCTCGCCGGAGCGGGCGGTGCAGCTGGGCGTCGAGAAGGTCGAGCTGGAAGACCTGCTGAAGCGCGCCGACTTCATCACCTTGCATGTGCCGATGACCGAGAAGACGAAGAACATCCTCTCGGCCGAGAACCTCGCCAAGACCAAGAAGGGCGTGCGCATCATCAACTGCGCCCGCGGCGGGCTGGTCGACGAGGCCGCGCTGGCGGAGCTGATCAAGTCCGGCCATGTCGCCGGCGCCGCCTTCGACGTCTTCTCCCAGGAGCCGGCCGAGCAGAACCCGCTCTTCGGCCTCGACAACGTCGTCTGCACCCCGCATCTGGGCGCCTCGACCAATGAGGCGCAGGAGAACGTCGCGCTGCAGGTCGCCGAGCAGATGAGCGACTACCTCTTGAAGGGCGCGATCACCAATGCGGTGAACTTCCCGTCGATCTCGGCGGAAGAGGCGCCGCGGATCAAGCCCTTCGTCGATCTCGCCGAGAAGCTCGGCTCCTTCCTCGGCCAGCTCACCGAGGCGCCGGTCAAGGGCATCCGCATCGAGTACGAGGGCGCGGTCGCGAGCCTGAACCTGAAGGCGATCTCGGCCGCAGCGATCACCGGCGTGCTGCGCCCCTTCCTGCCCGAGATCAACATGGTCAACTCGGCCATGGTCGCAAAGGAGAAGGGCATCGTCGTCGAGGAATTGACCCGCGAGGTCGCCGGCAATCTCGAAAGCGTCATCCGCATCGTGGTCGAGGCCGAGGACATGCCGCGCCATGCCTCGGGCACGGTCTTCCATGACGGCAAGCCGCGCATCATCGAGATCCGCGACATCCAGGTCGACGCCGAGTTCGCGCCGCACATGCTCTATGTCCGCAATGCCGACAAGCCGGGCTTCATCGGCCAGTTCGGTTCGCTGCTCGGCGCCGCCGGCGTCAACGTCGCGACCTTCAATCTCGGCCGCGACAAGCCGGGCGGCGACGCGATCTGCTATGTCGCCGTCGACGAGCCGGTCTCGGACGAATTGCTCGCCAAGATCCACGAGATCCCGATGGTCAAGCGGGCGAGAAGGCTGAAGTTCTGAAGCCTTTCGTCATTGCGAGCACAGCGAAGCAATCCAGGCGGCAGAGCTCTACGCACCCCTGGATTGCTTCGTCGCTTTGCTCCTCGCAATGACGGCACGAGGCAGCCCTACCCGCGCCGCAATCACCCTCCCCTGTGGCGCCACCACAGGGGATTTTTCATGCCGACCCGCCGCGCCTTCGCTTACGCCTGCACCACTGCCCTCGCCGTCCTCGCCGCCTCCCCCGCCTTCGCCGACTGGGACAAGGCCAAGCTCGACAGCGGCATCAAGACCATCGAGCAGAGCACGAAGGGCCGCCTCGGCGTCGGCCTGATCGACCTCAAGGATCGCAAGAGCTGGTCCTATCGCGGGGGCGAGCCATTCCCGCTGCAGAGCGTGTTCAAGCTGCCGCTCGCGATCGGCGTGCTGCAGGCGGTCGAGGCGGGCAAGCTGAAGCTCGACCAGAAGATCACCGTCACCCGCAACGATCTCTCGCTCTATCACAGCCCGCTCGCCAAGGCCTTCAAGGGCGAGCGCAACGAGTATCCGCTGCGCGAGCTTCTGGCCCGCTCGACGGCCGAGAGCGACAACACCGCCGCCGACCTCTTGCTGCGGCTGATAGGCGGCCCACAGGCGCTGACGGCGATCCTGAAGGATGGCGGCGTCACCGGCATCTCGATCGACCGCTATGAGCGCGTCTTTCAGCCCGAGATTCTCGGCCTGCCCGGCTACGCTTGGGACCGGCAGATCGACACCGCCAAGTTCTACGCCGCGATCAAGGCGATCCCTGCTGCCGAGCGCAAGAAGCGCCTCGCGGCGACATTGACCGACAAGCGCGACGCCGCCTCGCCCGAGGCCTCGATCGCCTTCCTCGAAGGCCTCGCCAAGGGCACCTGGCTGCGCGAGCCCGCGAACGCCGCGCTGCTCGACAAGATGATGCTGGAAGCAAAGACCGGCCCGAACCGGATCAAGGCCGGGCTGCCGGCCGGGGCGCGCTTCGCCCACAAGACCGGCCTTGGTCCGAGCGCCGACGGGCTCAACCACGCCACCAACGACATCGGCATCGTCACCTTGCCGGACGGCCGCCGCTTTGCCATCGCGGTCTATCTCGCCGGCGCGCAGGTCGGCGAAAAGGAGCGCGAAGCCGCCCATGCCGCGGTGGCGCGCTTGGCGGTGGAGAGCCTGCGCTAGATTGCCCTTGCGCGGCAGCTTTTGCCGCAGCCGCCAGCAGTGCACGGCAAAGTTGCGTTGACAAATCGGGGACAAGCCCCCATTTGTGTTAGCTCGATCTAGGCCGAACGAATTGGCCCGCGCCTTTGTGCGCTTTGCTGACGACATTCTCCTCATCGAAACACGCATGGCGGTCGCCATGCGTGAACGATCACTTGCGACAAAGGGGCATGGCATGGCCAACGGCACCGTGAAATGGTTCAACGGCACCAAGGGTTTTGGCTTCATCCAGCCGGATGATGGCGGCCAGGACGTGTTCGTCCACATCAGCGCTGTCGAGCGCGCCGGTCTGCGCGATCTGCGCGACGGCCAGAAGATCTCGTACGAGCTCGTCCAGGACAAGCGTTCTGGCAAGATGTCGGCCGACAATCTGCGCGCCGAATGAGCTGATACGCTGTCCAGCGTGAGAGATCAGGGACAGGCGACCGCGGATGTACCGGCGCCAGGCCCACTCCAGGCAGGATAGCTGAGGAAGGGTCGGGATCAGCCCGGCCCTTTTTATTTCTAAGAGCTGGTTAGACCAGAAGGAAGTCCGAATGCAGGTTCTCGTCCGCGACAACAATGTCGAGCAAGCCATCCGCGTCCTGAAGAAGAAATTGCAGCGTGAAGGCGTGTTTCGCGAGATGAAGCGGCGTTCTGCTTATGAGAAGCCTTCGGAGAGGCGCGTCCGCGAGAAGGCAGACGCCATCCGCCGTGCCCGCAAGCTCGCCCGCAAGCAGGCGCAGCGCGAGGGCCTGATCGCCGCGCCCAAGCCGAAGCCGCGTCCGGCCCGGCCGCCGCGTCCGGCAGCCGTCGCGTCCTGATACTGATCAGAGGAGCCGCTGCCATGGCAACAAAAGGACTGACCGCCGAGCAGGCCAAGCTGCGCGCGGAACGGAACTTCGCCAAGACCGAGCAGCGACGGCAGGATGCCGAGAACGCCATGGAGGCGGTGCAGGCCGAGAGGCGTGCCGTCGCCGAGAAGACCGCGAGGTTGCGCGCGTTACGGCTCGCCAAGGAGGCGGCGGACGCTGAAGCCGCCGCCCAAGCGGCGAAGAACGCACCGGTCAAGGTGCCCAAAGCTCGTCGCGCCAAAGTGGCGGCAGCCAAGTAGCGGGTGCCCTGGGCGGGAACCTCAAATCTTCCGCTCGGCGATCCAGATGCCGCCCAGCACCAGAGCGAGCGCGAGGCCATGATAGAGCGCGATCTGCTCGCCAAGGATTGCGACGGCGAGCACCGGCGCGAACACCGGCACCAGATTGACGAAGACGCCGGCGCGGCCGGGGCCGATCAGCTCGATCGCCCGCATGAAGAAAAGCTGCGACAGGATCGAGGGGCCGATCACCACATAGATCAGGATCAGCCAGCCCTTGAGTGTCGGCCAGAAGGCCTTGCCGCTGGCGATCTCGACGCCGAGCAGCGGCAATGAGACCAGGCAGGCGACGATCGCCATCGCCGTGAAGAAGATCAGCCCGGGCATCGCGGGGCGCGTGCGGATGCCGACCGTGTACCCCGCGTAGAAAATGCAGGCGATCATCATCCAGAGATCGCCCGGCACGAAGCTGAGTTGCGAGAGGACGTGCCAGTCGCCGCGGCTGGCCGTGACCAGGACGCCGACGATCGTCACGGCGACGCCGAGCGCCTGCAACCCGCCGATCGGCGTGCGGAAGGCGAAGAAGGCACCGAGCAGCACGAAGACCGGGATCGAGCCCTGCAGAATGCCGATATTGATCGCCGTTGTCGAATAGGCGGCGATGTACATCAGCGTGTTGAAAGCGGTGAAGCCGAAGGCGCCGAGCAGGACGACCTTGAGCCAATTCGCCTTCAGCGCCGGCCAGTGCTCGCGCAGGCCCTGCCGGAACATGTAGGGCATGACGGCGCAGACCAGCACCCAGCGCAGTGCCGTCAGCGTCATCGGCGCGATCTCGCCGACCGCGAGCCGGCTGGCGACGGCATTGCCGGCCCACAGCAGCGTGGTCAGCGTCAGCAGCAGATAGGCATTGGCCCAGGCTCGCTGTGGCAGGGAGGCAGACTGCTGCAAAACGCATGTCCCGAATGACGGCGGAGCGCTTGCATAGCCTTGCACGCAGCGCTTGTCCTATGAGAGGACGCGCAACACAGACCGTCGCCGGACGCAAACGTGCCGAGGAAGCCATGAACGTGTTCAGCCCCAAGCCGCTCCGGGTCCTCGTCGTCGACGGCTACAAGCGCGAGCAGCGCGAGGAATATGTCCGTGACTGGGGCGCGACCCCGTCCGAGGCCTACGCGGCGGAACTGCGCCGGATCGAGCCATCCTTGGTGACCGACATCTGCCTGCCTGCGGACGAAGGCGCCAATCTGCCCGACGGCGCCGGCCTGTCCTCCTATGACGGCATTGCGCTGACCGGCTCCTCCCTGCACATCGACAGTCCCGAGCCGGCGGTGACCCGGCAGATCGACTTGATGCGGGCTATCTACAAGAGCGGCACGCCCTGCTTCGGCTCGTGCTGGGGCATCCAGATCGGCGCCGTCGCAGCCGGCGGCACGGTCACGCTCAACCCGAACGGCCTCGAGATCGGCTTCGCCCGCCGGATCAGCCTGACCGAAGCCGGCGCGAACCATCCGCTCCTCGCAGGCCGCCCCGCCGCCTTCGACGCCCCGGCGATCCATTTCGACAGCATCGTCGCCCCGCCGAACGATGCCACCATCCTCGCTTCGAACGCGATGAGCCCGATCCAGGCGGCCGAGTTCCGCCAGGACGGCGGCAGCTTCTGGGGCGTGCAGTACCATCCGGAATTCTCGCTCAGCCTCGTCGCCACCATCCTGCGGCGGCACAGCAAGATCCTGATCGAGCGCGGCCTCCGCCGGGACGAGGCCGATATGAATGCCTGGCTCGCCGATCTCGACGCGCTCGACGCCGATCCCGCCCGTCGCGACCTCGCCTGGGCCCATGGCCTCGACGAGGAGGTGCTCGATCCGGTCAAGCGCGTGACGGAATTGCGCAACTTCCTGGAGATGCGGGTGAAGCCGCAGGCGAGCGTGCGTGGGCGGGCTTGAGTCGATCGCTCAACGAGATACGCGCGGGGAACCCCTGTCCCGGATGGGAGAAGGGTTCCCCGCGCCTTCGCCCTCAAGCAGCATCAGCTACCTTACTCGCCGCCCCCCGGAAAATCGTCCCGCCAAGCGCCCGCGCCGTGTCGAGGTGGTCGGACATCTCGGGCACCGGCACCAGGAACTCCGAGGTCACGACCGGCGCGCCGCAATAGCCGAAGATGCCATGGTCGATCTGCGTCTTCATCGCGCCGTAATAGCCGTGGCGGGCGAAGGTCCGCATGTCGGCGCCGGCGAGCGCGACGAGGTGTACCGGCAGGTGCTGCAGCTTCTTGATCGTCTTCATGTCCTCGAGTTCCTCATAGGCCCAGCCATTGGCGAAGACCCGGTCGATCCAGCCCTTCATCAGCGCCGGCATCGACCACCAGTAGATCGGATAGACCAGCACCAGCGCATCGGCCCGGTCGACCCTGGCCTGCTCGAAGGCGATGTCGGCGGGCGGAGCGATCTCGCGGCGATGGACGGCAAGATCGTTCAGCGAGAAGCGCGGATCGAAGCCTTCCTTGGCGAGGTCGGCGATCTCGACGCTATGGCCGGCGCCAGAAACGCCATCGGCCAGCGCCTGCGCCACGGCATGGCTGAGGGAGGCGGGGTCGGGATGGGCGACGACGACGAGGGCGTGCATGGGAAGTCTCCTACGGTGATTGCGGTCCATCGCGGATCGCTATATACTTTTCGTAAGTTACTTTTGGTACATAAGATATGTCAAGCCTCGATATCCAACGACCGCGCCGTCAGCGCCTGACGCGCGCGGATCGCCAGCGCCAGTTGATCGAGACCGCCTGGCGGATCGTCGGCGAGGAAGGAACGGATGCGCTGACGCTCGGCCGTCTCGCCGAGCGAGCCGGTGTCACCAAGCCGGTGGTCTACAGCCACTTCGTCACCCGCAGCGGCCTGCTGATCGCGCTCTATCGCGACTTCGATGGGCGCGAATATGCGATAATGAACGCTGCGATCGACGGCAGCGAAGCCACCCTAGCGGGCAAGGCCGGGGCGATCGCCTCGTCTTATGTCGATTGCGTCCTGACCCAGGGTCGAGAGATCCCCGGCGTCGTCGCGGCCCTGGCCGGCTCGCCCGAGCTCGCCGCGGTCAAGCGCGACTGCGACCTCATCTTCCTGGAGCGCTGCCGGGCCCTGCTCGCGCCCTTCGCCGAAGGCAGGACGATCCCAACCGCGTCCTTACGCGCCATGCTCGGCGCCGCGGAAGCGCTATCGCACGCCGCCGCGACCGGCGAGATCGGCGCCGACGAAGCGAAGCGGGAATTGTTCGAGACGATCACCGCCATGGTCGCGCGCAGCGCGAAGGGCTGATCGGGCCTCTACGGGCTTCCACCCACACCGCCAGCCCTGTAAACGCGCGGCAACTCCAGTCTCGCAAGCGTCCCGGACATCATGATTCGCCTCGAAAGCATCGGCAAGCAGAACGGCCAGCAGATCATCTTCATCGAGGCCTCGGCGGCGCTGCAGAAGGGCGAAAAGGTCGGCCTCGTCGGCCCCAACGGCGCCGGCAAGACCACCTTGTTCCGGCTGATCACCGGCGAGGACCTGCCCGACGAAGGCCAGGTCAGCGTCGATCGCGGCACCACCATCGGCTATTTCAGCCAGGACGTCGGCGACATGAAGGGCCGCAGCGCCGTCGCCGAGGTGATGGACGGCGCCGGTCCGGTCAGCGCCATCGCCGCCGAATTGAAAGAGCTCGAGACGGCGCTGGGCGATCCCGACCGCGCCGACGAGATGGAGGAGCTGATTGCCCGCTACGGCGAGGTGCAGGGCCGCTTCGAGGAGCTCGACGGCTATGCGCTCGACGGCCGCGCCCGCGAGGTTCTGGGTGGCCTCGGCTTCAGCCAGGAGATGATGGAGGGCGATGTCGGCGCCCTGTCCGGCGGCTGGAAGATGCGCGTCGCGCTCGCCCGCATCCTCTTGATGCGGCCCGACGTCATGCTGCTCGACGAGCCGAGCAACCATCTCGACATCGAGAGCCTGATCTGGCTGGAGAGCTTCCTCAAGGGCTATGACGGCGCCTTGCTGATGACCTCGCACGACCGCGAGTTCATGAACCGCATTGTCGGCAAGATCGTCGAGATCGATGGCGGCACGCTGACCAGCTATTCCGGCGACTACGAATTCTACCAGCAGCAGCGTGCGCTCGCCGAGAAGCAGCAGCAGGCGCAGTTCGAGCGTCAGCAGGCGATGCTGGCCAAGGAGGTCGCCTTCATCGAGCGCTTCAAGGCGCGCGCCTCGCATGCGGCGCAGGTGCAGAGCCGCGTCAAGAAGCTCGACAAGATCGAGCGTGTCGAGCCGCCCAAGCGCCGCCAGACCGTGCAGTTCGAGTTCCAGCCGGCGCCGCGCTCGGGCGACGACGTCGCCATGCTGAAGAACGTGCATGTCCGCTATGGCGCCAGGACTATCTATGACGGGCTCGACTTCCAGGTCCGGCGCAAGGAGCGCTGGTGCGTGATGGGCGTCAATGGCGCCGGCAAGTCGACGCTGCTGAAGCTGATCGCCGGCGCTTCGCAGCCGGACGCCGGCTCGGTCACGATCGGCGCCAGCGTCAAGCTGGGCTATTTTGCCCAGCACGCCATGGAGCTGCTCGACGGCGACGAAACCATCTTCGAATCGCTCGAAGGCTCGTTCCCGCAGGCCGGGCAAGGCTCGCTGCGCGCGCTCGCCGGCTGCTTTGGCTTCTCGGGCGACGATGTCGAGAAGCGCTGCCGCTTCCTCTCCGGCGGCGAGAAGGCGCGCCTCGTCATGGCCAAGATGCTCTACGATCCGCCGAACTTCCTGGTGCTCGACGAGCCAACCAACCATTTGGACATCGCCACCAAGGAGATGCTGATCGCAGCGCTGGCGCAATACGAGGGCACCATGCTCTTCGTCAGCCACGACCGCCATTTCCTGGCGGCGCTCTCCAACCGGGTGCTGGAGCTGACGCCCGAGGGCGTCCACCTTTATGGCGGCGGCTACACCGAATATGTCGCCAGCACCGGCCAGGAGGCGCCGGGGCTGAGGGGGTGAGAGCAACGCCCTTGCCCGCATGCCCTAGCGACAATCGCGCCGACGTCGATAGCTAATCTGCCGAAAGATGCGCCACACGCTGAATCGTGTTGGCGTCATCTCGCCGTGGCGGTCTATGTTCTAGTCTTCCGACGATGCGTTCTTTGGCTTTCGCAAGGACAGGCGGCCAGCGCCCATGCCGCCTCGACTTGCTTGCGGATGGAGATGGCAGATGGCCGGCGATCTCGATTTGCTGACCGGAACCTGGACCGTAAGGGTTAAGGGATGGGTATGGGAGTACGACTTCCGCGGCGACGGCGGCGTAACGTGGCGCGACCTCGGCAGTATGGAGAGCGGCGTCGGCAACTGGGCTGCCACCTCCAAGCTGGTCAACATCTGGTGGAAGGGCTCGACCACCCGCGAAAGCTGGCAAAGGCCGCTGACGAACAGCAACGATCACACCTGGTACGAAGCGCCCTATTATCGTGGCAAGTACCGAATCGAGAAGACCGGCTTCGTCGCGCCCTCGCCGACGCCGCCATCGGGACCGACCGATGCAAACCTGATCGACAGGGCCTGGGAGGCCAGCCGCACCTCGCTGCGCTTTGCGGTGAACCGGCTGCGGCTGCTGCAGCGACAGATCAAGTATTTCGAGGAATCGGGTGGCAGCGAGGATGCCTTCAACGAATTGCGCCGGAACTATCGGCGCGACATGGCGGTGGTCTCGCGCAAGCTGCTGGTGCCGATGAACCCGATGGATCCCGCCTTCCGCAGCGCACTGGCGAGCGCCATCCGCCTTTTCGAGCAGAACCTGGCTTTGCCGAAATCCCTCAAGGCGGCGCGCGACGGCGGCAAATGCGCCGCGTCCCCACAGCCCTGGGCCTCGGCCGCCGGCCGCACCAATCCGCCGGACATCGACCTCTGCACCATCTGGTTCGAGGCCGACGCTGATCTTCAGCGCGACGTCGTCACCCATGAATACTTCCACATCTGCGGCGTCCACGATATCGAGGGGGTGGATACGACGGCCAAAGCGCTCGACAACGCCAACACGCTGGCGCAGGTCGTCGCTTACCTGCACGATCGGGCGCGGCAGAAGAATTCCGACGGCGCCGAGCCGATGATACCTGCGCTGCCGACACCTTGATACCTCCTGCAAATACCCGACGTAGCGAAAACGGCGCTGGTGCCGGCAAGGGCGAGCCATCGTCGCCGGGCGGCGATAGCGCCTAGAGCCCGTTCCGATCAGCACCGCAAGCTGATCGGCAAAAACGGTCTCTAGCCAAATGTGAGAGACGGATTCACCGATCAGGTTGGTTCAAGCTGATCGGAGCCGGCTCTCTCGGCGCTGTCCCGCGTTCCGGCCCAATTCCGCCCTCGCCGCGCCGAAATCCACCGGACAAATCGCGGCCGCTTGATTTGTCGGGGGACACTCATGATGAAGACCGGACTGGCCGCAGCCTTGATTTTCGCACCCAGCCTCGCCGGCGCCGCCGAGATCGAACTCGCCTCGAAGATCGACCGCGTCACCGTCTATCCCGATGGCGCGGTGGTGACCCGGCTCGGCAAGGCCTCCTTGCTCGAAGGCGTCTCGCAGATCGTGCTGCGCGGCCTGCCCGCCAGCGTCGATCCCGCTTCGATCCGGGTCGAGGCGCAGGGCGACGGCGCCTTCTCGATCGGCGCCGTCGACGTCCGTCAGGTTCCGGGCGAAGCCCGCCCCGCCCTCGACCAGGTGCTCGAAGGCAAGATCCGGGCGCTGCAGGGCGAGAAGGCCAGGCTTTCCGGCGAGGTCAGCGCGATCGAGGCCAAGCGCGCCACCATCGAGAATTTCGGCAAGGTCGGCCCCGACAAACTCGGTCCGGACGGCAAGGCCCTCCCCGTCAACGACTGGCCAGCCGTGTTCGACGCGATCGGCACCGCCTTGGTCAAGGTCCAGGGCGAACTGCTCGGACTGCGCAACCGCATCTCCGATCTCGAGGCCGAGATCGCCGCGCTGGAAAGGGCCCGGCCGGTGGCGCCGCGCGCCAGCCAGCCCAAGCGCGACGTCGCCATCGCCGTCGAGGCCGAGGCGCCGGTTGCGGCCGACATTGCCGTCAGCTATCGCGTCGCCGGCGCGAGCTGGCTGCCGCTCTACGAGGCGCGGCTGACCACGGGCAACAGCAATGGCGCAGCCGAGATCGCCTTCACCCGCCGCGCCGAACTGCGCCAGCGCACCGGCGAGGACTGGAGCGAGGTCGCGGTCGAGCTCTCGACCACGCGCTCGGCGCAAGGCACGCGAGCGCCGGAGCTCAATCCACTGCGCATCGCCTTCTACGAGCCGCCGGTGGTGTATGAAGAACGGGCGCGCTTGCAGAGGCAGGATTCCGAGCGTGCCGCGAGGCCGCCTGCGCTGGCGATCGCACCGGCGCCCGCCGCGCCAGGCCAGGCGGTGGATGCGGCCGAGCCGAAGGCAGCAGAGGTGCAGACCGCCAGCGTCAGCGCCGTCGCCTATCAGGCGAGCTTCAAGGTGCCGGGCCGGATCACCGTCCCGCAGGACGGCTCCAGCAAGGCGGTGGTGCTGACGCAGGGCAAGGTCAAGCCGGAACTCTCGGCCCGCGCCACGCCCGAGCTCGAGGAGAAGGCCTATCTCGAAGCCAGCTTCAATCATGAGGACGAAGCGCCTCTGCTCGCCGGCGAGGTCTATCTCCACCGCGACGGCGCCTATATCGGCAAGGGCCGGCTCGGGCAGGTCGCGCCGGGCGACAAGGTCGAGCTCGGCTTTGGCGCCGACGATCGCCTCAAGGTGACGCGCGTGCCGGTGCGGCGACGCGAGAACGATTCCGGCTGGCTCGGCGCGACCCGCACCGACCAGCGCGAGTTCAAGACGGTGATCAAGAGCCTGCACGCCCAGCCGGTCAAGCTGACCGTGACCGAGCGCGTGCCCTTCTCCGAGAACAGCGCGATCACCGTAGAGCTTTTGTCGCAAAGCACGCCGCCGACCGAGAAGCAGGTCGGCGACAAGCGCGGCGTCTCGGCCTGGAGCTTCGAGCTGGCTCCGGGAGCACAAAAGGAAATCCGTCTCGCCTACCGGATCAAGTATCCGGGCGACCGCGAAGTTATTTTCGACCAGACGCGGCGGTGACCTACTCCGCCGCGATCGCCTGCCAGCCCTGGCCGAGCTCCTGCTCGACCAGGCCGACCCAGTAGCGCACGCCGGCCGGGATGATCTCGTCGTTGAAATCGTAGAGCGGCGTGTGCAGGCCGGCGAAGGAGCCGTCCTCCGCGACGCCATTGCCGATGCGCATGAAGGCGCCGGGGCAGACGAGCATCATCTCGGCGAAATCCTCGCCGCCGGTCCCGCGCAGCATCTGGCCGTTGACATGCTCTGGCCCGACCGCGGTCGAGGCCGCTGCGACCGCGATCCTGACCTGCTCGGCCGCGTTGACCAGCGGGCTGGTGCCGCGATGGTAATGGGCTTCCGCCTCGCAGCCCCAGGCCTGCGCCGTCGCAGCCGCGAGTTCGGCGATGCGCCGCTCGACCAGATCGCGCACCTCCTTCGAATAGGTCCGCGCCGTGCCGCCGATGACGAGCTCGGATGGGATGACGTTCGCGGCGTTGACGTCGCCGCCATGGATGAAGCCGACGCTGATCACCGCCGTGTCGAGCGGCGCGACATTGCGCCCGATGATGCCCTGCAGACCGAGCACGAAATGCGCCTGCGCATAGGTGATGTCGGTCGAGCGATGCGGCTGCGAGCCGCCATGGCCGCCGACGCCGCGGAAGGTCACGCGCCAGGAATCGGCCGCCGCCAGGAACGGGCCGACCGCCGTGCCGAAATGCGAGGCCGGCAGGCCGGGCGTATTGTGCAGGCCGTAGATCGCGTCGCAGGGGAAGCGCTCGAACAGCCCGTCGGCGAGCATGGCGTTGGCGCCGCCGCGGCCTTCCTCAGCCGGCTGGAAGATCAGGTTGACCGTCCCGCCGAAATCCCGGGTCTCGGCGAGGTAGCGGGCGGCGGCGAGCAGCATGGTGGTGTGGCCGTCATGGCCGCAGGCATGCATCCGGCCGGGGACTGTCGAGGCATGCGGCAGCCCGGTCAGCTCCTCCAGCGCCAGGCAGTCCATGTCGGCGCGCAGGCCGATGGCGCGCTGGCCCGGCTGGTTGCCGCGGATGACGCCGACGACGCCGGTCTGGCCGACGCCTTCCGTGACCTCGACGCCCCATTCGCTCAGCTTGTCGGCGACGAGCCTGGCGGTGCGATATTCTTCCAGGCCAAGCTCGGGATGGGCGTGAATGTCACGCCGGATCGCCGTGAACTCGGCGTGGTGCGCGCCGAGCCAGTCGTCAAGCTTCGTCATGAATGTCGTTCCCCAGCCTGCGGCGTTCTTTTGCAGGCATGGCTCATGCCACAGCCCGTCGCCATCCTGTTTTTCTCATACGTCCGATCGCCGCCAACTCATTCTGCGAACATAGCAAAACCGCCATGCTCCCAGAGACTGACGAGGGGGCGTTCCGGCGGCGCGGGGGCCTGGAAGAGTATTCAGCCCGCCATCGCGACTTCGGCGCCGCGGCCAAGATCGGCCATCCACTGGCGATAGCGCGGCTGGGCCTCGAGCTGATGGGCATAGTGCCGGCCGAGCGCCGCGGTCAGCTTCCCGCCGCGCTTAAGCTGCGCGTCGGCGAAGCCGATCATCACCGAGTTCGGCCAGGCCTGGGGCCGAATCGTCCGCAAGCGGGCGAACAGGGCGTCTTCGCCCTCCTCCGGTTCCACTTGTGCCATCAGCGACAGCATCGCCGCGGTCGAGCGCGAGATACCCATATGGCAATGCACCAGCAGGTGCCCTTCCTGCCGTTGAATGGCCGACTCGCGCAGCTTCGCGCCGAAATCGAGGATCTCGGCGACGTGGGCGTCGGTCGGATGCACCCGGCCTTCCTGCGGCGTGATGATGTCGTGGAAGCGCAGCGTCGTCCGCTCATGCGCCTCATAGGCCACGAAGGATTGCAGTTCCGGCAGGTCGGGATCGAGCAGCGACAGCACATGGCTGACCTTGCGCGTGCTCTGCGCCGGCAATTCCTCGATCCCGCAGATGGTGAGCGTCGAAATGGCGATGGGCAGCATCGGCGTTTGGTCCCGGTCTCGAAGACGCCGGGTTAATCCGCCCTGGCGGCAGCCGCAACCGCGATCGCCGCAGGGCTGCCCTGCCCGTCAATGCTTGACCTCGTAGCGTAGCCACTGGATGCCGTCGCCCAGCGTCTGCGCCTCGGTGAGCGAAAGAGTGCTGCGCGCGCCGTCGGCGAAGAGTCGCCCGCCGGCACCAAGCGCAACCGGATAGACCATGAGGTTGTAGGCATCGACCAGCCCGGCGCGCTGCAGGCCATGGACGAGCCGCAGGCTGCCATAGACCAGAATGTCGCCGCCAGTGCCGTCCTTCAGCGCCGCGATGGCGGCGAGCGCATCGCCTGCCAGGATCGAGGTACCCTGCCACTCGGCGCGCGTCAGCGTCGTCGAGGCGACATGTTTCGGCAGCGCGTTGATCCGGTCGGCGAAAGGGCTGTCGACCACATGCGGCCAGACCGCGGCGAAGGCGTCATAGGTCCGGCGGCCGAGCAGCAGGGAACCCGCGGCCTCGAGCTCTTCCTGCTTCAGCCGCTCGCCTTCCGGCCCGCGCGTGAACGGTCCGCTCCAGTCGCCGAGACCGGAATCCTCCATGCCGACCGGGTCCTCGATCACGCCGTCGAGCGAGATGTACTGGGTGACGACGAGCTTGCGCATGCTGTTTCTCCTGCGATCCACCGGGCAGCGCTGCGCTGCCCCTTCTGCCCCGTCGTCGAAGCAGGAGTGGCGGAATCGACAGGCTTCCGGAAAATTCTTTCCCCGGCTTTGCGCCCCTCAGCCTTGACCTTGCCATTCTCTTGGCCGAAGAGGGCTTGCAAGGACCTCACCCGAAACCCCGGCCTTGCGCCGGGGTTTTTATTCGTGCGGGCGCTTGCGCCAGCGCGCTTTCCGTTCGGCCCGTCCGGCCGAACGATCGGAATTCGCGCTGACTCGATAGGTCAGCAAAGAGGGAATCTCCTCCATGGCGAACGTGGTCGTGGTCGGCGCCCAGTGGGGCGACGAGGGCAAGGGCAAGATCGTCGACTGGCTGTCGAGCCAGGCCGATGTGGTGGTGCGCTTCCAGGGCGGCCATAATGCCGGCCATACCCTCGTCATCGACGGCACCGTCTACAAGCTCTCGCTGCTGCCTTCGGGCATCGTGCGCCCCGGCAAGCTCTCGGTGATCGGCAACGGCGTCGTGGTCGATCCCTGGCATCTCGTCGAGGAGATCGCCCGGCTGCGCGCGCAGGGCGTCGCGATCAGCCCTGAGAACCTGCGCATCGCCGACAATGCGACGCTGATCCTGCCGCTGCACCGCGAGCTCGACCATTTCCGCGAGACCTCGAATTCGGCGCTGAAGATCGGCACGACCAAGCGCGGCATCGGCCCGGCCTATGAGGACAAGGCCGGCCGGCGCGCCATCCGCGTCATCGACCTCAAGGACGAGACGGTCCTGAAGGCCAAGATCGAGCGCCTGCTTGCCCACCACAACGCGCTGCGTCGCGGTCTCGGCATCGCCGAGATCGACGGCGTCGAGCTGCTGAAGCAGCTCACCGAGATCGCGCCGCAGGTGCTGCCCTATGCCGACACGGTCTGGGCCCTGCTCGATGCGCAGCGCCGCGCCGGCAAGCGCATCCTCTTCGAGGGCGCACAGGGCGCCCTGCTCGACGTCGACCACGGCACCTATCCGTTCGTCACCTCCTCCAACATCGTCGCCGGCCAGGCCGCGACCGGCTCCGGCCTCGGGCCCTCGGCCGTCGGCTATGTGCTGGGCATCGCCAAGGCCTACACCACCCGCGTCGGCGAGGGCCCGTTCCCGACCGAGCTCTTCGACGAGATCGGCGAATTGATCGGCCAGAAGGGCAAGGAGTTCGGCGTCGTCACCGGCAGGAAGCGCCGCTGCGGCTGGTTCGACGCCTGCCTGGTGCGCCAGACGGTCAAGACCTCCGGCATCGACGGCATCGCGCTGACCAAGCTAGACATCCTCGACGGCTTCAAGGAGATCAAGGTCTGCACCGGCTACAAGCTCGATGGTGAGATCCTCGAGCATCTGCCGGCCGGTCAGCGCGACCAGGCGAGGGTCGAGCCGATCTACGAGGTGATCGAGGGCTGGGAAGGCTCGACGGCGGGCGCCCGCTCCTGGGCCGAGCTGCCGGCGCAGGCGATCAAATATGTGCGCCGCATCGAGGAACTGATCGGCGCCTCCGTCTCGGTGCTGTCGACCAGCCCCGAGCGCGACGATACGATCCTGGTCCAGAACCCGTTCGAGGGTTGACGGGCCGGGCCAACGCGGACATGTGAGGCCAATGGCCGATTTCCACCCCATTCTGGCGCGTGCGATCGCCGGACTGACCGACAAGTCGCCGGAAGCGCGCCGCGCCGTCTATGACCGGGCGCGCACGGCGCTGCTCGCGCAATTGCGCAGCCTCGACCCGCCGCTCTCGGAAGCCGACATCACCCGCGAGCGGCTCTCGCTCGACGAGGCCGTGTCGCGCATCGAGGCCGAGATCGCGCTCGCCGAGGCGATCGAGCCGAGCCTGCCGCCTCTCCCCCTGGACGATCCGGCGCCCGCTCCTGCCGCTCCGCCGGAACCGAAGCCGCGTCCGGCAATGTCGCAGGAGACGCCGCGTTTCGAAGAGCGGACCGCTTCGCATGAGGATGCGCAGCCGATCCGTCCACGCGTCGCCCCGCGGCGCGAGCGCAGCGTCAATCCCGGCCATGTCCGCACCGCCATCGTCGGCGGCGGCGTCGCGCTCGCCGTGGCGGTGATCGCCGGCGCCGCCTACTACGTCAACAAGATCGCCCCGCAGGACCAGCAGGTCCGGCCGCCGCGCGTCGAGACGCAGGCGCCGCAGGCGCAACAGGAACAGGCCGGCAAGATCAGCGAACGCGCCGGCGGCGAACAGGCCCCAGCGCCGAGCCAATCCTCCGGCCAGCGCCCGAACCAGCAGGCGGGCAACTCGGCGGGCAACGACATCACGGTCGCCCAGCGCGCCATCCTCTACATCGAGGTCCCGGACGCTCCGCAGCAGCCGCGCACCGTCCAGGGTCGCGTTCTCTGGCGGCTCGACAGCGACAGCGCCGGTCCCGGCCGGCCGGTCGAGACGATCGTGCGCGCCACCATCGAGATCGCCGATGCCGGGCTCTCGCTCGACTTCACCATCCGGCGCAACACCGATACGGCCTTCCCGGCCTCGCACATCATCGGCATGCGCTTCACCACCACAGGCGAGGCCGCGAGCGACACGATCCGCGAAGTCGGCGTGCCGCAGTTCAAACTCGAGGAGGGCGAGCGGGGTGCCCCGCTCTCGGCGATCTCCTCGGCCTTGGGCGAGAACCTGTTCGTCGCGGCCCTGTCGAACGTGCCGATCGAAGCCGAGCGCAATCTCGATCTGCTGCGCAACCGCAACTGGCTCGACGTGCCGGTGCGCTTCGCCTCCGGGCGACGCGGCATCATTACCTTCGAGAAGGGCAACGCCGGCAGCCAGACGATCGGCGACGCGCTGAACCGCTGGCAGGGTTGAGGCGGATACGACGCCTCAGCGCCCCCCGGCCCGAGGTCAGCTGCCGCGTCACCTCCGCCATCACGACGTCCTTGCCGGCCGCGTAGTCGGCGAAGCTCGGCGCGGCCGTGATCATCGGCCGAAGGTCGCCGGCCGGCACGCCATAGACATAGTTCAGCAGGAAGCAGGTCGTGACGTGCGACAGGCTGCAGCCGCGCTCCCAGTCATGGAAGGCGGTGGTGTAGCGCACTGCGAGCTTCGAATTCGGCAGCAAGGTGCTCCCGCCCTCCCCCCAGAATTGCGAGCGGTCGCCCATCGCCTCACCAACGATGACGGCACGCAGCCCGGCGAAATATTTCAGCCGCGCGGCGGTGCTGATCGCCGCCGAGAAGGTGTTGGCGCTGGTCAGGATGAAGAGCTTGCTGTTCGGCGGGAGGTGTTCCGGCAATCGTCGCGCGAAATCAGCGGTCAGCGTATAGTCGCCGCCGGCATTGAAGCGCAGGTCGACGATCGCGTTGCGGACAGGTTTGCGTGCCGCCTCATCGAGCAGCTCGGCGAGATACTTAGTCACGCCGACCGCCCCCTGGTTAGCGACCCGGTTGATCTGCACATAGAGAAGATCGGCCGTGGGATAGCTGTGCCAGTAATTGGTGTCGAGGCGCGTGAGATAAGCCGGCAAGGCGACGCCATCGAGCACATGCCGCCACCCGTTCGGCTGGCTCGGAGCCAGATTGCCTTTCGGCCATGAAAAACGAGTGGCAGGGGGCCGCGTCGCCCCCGTGGCGGCGAGTTCGACGAAGGCCACGCGACCATCGGATAGCCGGATCTCGAAGACGCTCCCATCCGCCGTCTCCGCGAGACCAGCCGCGTGCAGCAGCTCAGGCGAGATCAGGACATTCGGCACGAACTCCCGGGCAAGGTTGGCCGGGCCGCCGACATAGGGACGCAGCGCTTCGACAAGAGCGGCGGTCGTGCTACCATTCACCGCAAGGATCTGCCCACCGAGCAGATGCCGACGCTCGTCATCGGCAGCGATCACGAACAGCCCGTCGGCGAACCAGCCGAGACGGATCGGCACGGCGTTGAAACCGTTGTCGCCGGCGAGGCCGAGCACATTGGTATGGCCGTTGTCGGCAAGGGCCACGGCCTTCGCCGCCGCCATCGCCAGGCCGGCCCGGTCGAGATCGCCGGCGCGCTCTTCGATCGCGCCGATAGCCTGGTCGAATTCAGCCCGGCTTTGTGGCGTAAAACTGCGCTCGACTTCCGGCAGACGGCGCAGATGCGCGAGGTCCTGCAGGTTCCTGTCGCGCTGGGAGGCTGCCGTTGAGAATTCGGCCTTCGGATAGGACTTCAGCGTCGGATAGAGGATGGCGGCGAGCGGAACTGCGACAAGCGCGAGCAACGCCGCCACAATAGCTCCCAAAACCCGGAAACTGCGACGGCGCCACCAGCGTCTCCGAACCTCATCGTCTCGTCGCATGAGCCTGACTGACCTCCAAGGGCTACTGTCCCGGACTTCACGGGCGAGATGACGCTTGCGTGAGGACGACTAGCTGGCGCTCGCGCCAGAATCCGTCATCTGCTCCGCATCAAGCAGCACGAACAGAGCGTCAGGCTTCGGCTGCGACGCCCAAGCGATCGGCTGCTGCGTGTAAGCGGCGGTCTCTGGTCCAGAGCGGAGCGCCAGAGAGACGTGCCGAGGCAAGGAGATGCACATCGATATAGCCGATGCCGAGCCCGTATAGTCGCTCATCCTCGATCAAGGCCATGACCTCTTCATGAAGGGCGACGGCAGCTTGGGGCAAGGCCTTCAGGACGTCGATCACGACATCTCGCCGCGCCAGCGAGCCAAGCGCGACCTCGGCGACGACGAAGGGATGAACGAGCACCTGGCCGTCGGCTAGGAACTCGACCACCCGCGTCTCGACTCGTCGGAGGTGATCGATCCACATAGAGCTATCGAGCAGGATCATGCCTCGGGCGCGCGCCTGCGCGGCGCTGCGGTGGCTTTCGGATCGGAGCCACCCAGCTTGATCGCCCGTCGTGCCGCCTCGCGCTGGACCAGGGCGGCGAGCGCTTCCCGTAGCAGGACCGAGCGCTCGGTGATGCCGGTATAAGCCTGAGCCTTTTCGACGAGGTCGGCGTCCAGGGTCACGGTGGTCCGCATGACTTTCTCCATCTGCGCATCAGATCTAGCATCAGATGAGACGCAAGGCCATGCGCGGCGACCTCCCCCCGCCTCAGCCCCCCGAAACCTTCTGGTAGTCCTTCACATCGGAGAAACTGATCTCCGGCGCGCGCTCGGCGTCGTATTTCAGGGTGAACTGCGACGAGGCCATGAAGACCGGGTCGCCATCAAGATCGTCGGCCATCGATGAGGGCTTGGCCGCCGTGAACTTCTGCAGCGCCGCCTTGTCCTCGCTCGATATCCAGCGCGCGATGGCGAACTGGCAGGGCTCGAAATCGACGGGCAGCGAATACTCGGCCTCCATGCGCTCCTTGAGTACGTCGAGCTGCAGCGCGCCGACGACGCCGACGATGGCCGGAGCGCCGTCATGCGGCAGGAAGAGCTGGACGACGCCCTCCTCCGCCATTTGCTGCAGCGCCTCGCGCAGCTTCTTGGCCTTCATGGCGTCCTTGAGCTTGACGCGGCGCAGGATTTCCGGGGCGAAGCTCGGCACGCCGCGGAAGACGATGTCCTCGCCCTCGGTCAGCGTGTCGCCGATGCGCAAAGTGCCATGGTTCGGCAGGCCGACAATGTCGCCCGCGAAGGCTTCTTCTGCGATCGAGCGGTCGCGGGCGAAGAAGAACTGCGGCGCATTCAGCGGCAGCGGCTTACCGGTGCGCACCAGCCTGGCCTTCATGCCCCGCGAGAGCTTGCCCGAACAGACTCGCATGAAGGCGATGCGGTCGCGGTGATTCGGGTCCATGTTCGCCTGGATCTTGAAGACGAAGCCGGTCATCTTCGGCTCACCCGCCTCGATCGTCCGCTTATCGGCCTGCTGCGCCCGCGGGCTCGGCGCCACGCGCCCAAGCGCGTCGATCAGGTCGCGTACGCCGTAGTCGCGCAGCGCCGCGCCGAAATAGACCGGTGTCAGATGGCCCTCGCGGAAGGCTTCGAGATCGAAGGGCTTGCAGCCCTCGCGCGCCAGGAAGACTTCTTCGCGGAAGGTGTCGGCGGCGCCATGCGGCAGGAGCTCGTCGAAGAACTTGTCGTCCTCGCCGGCGACCTTCTGGCCGGCATCGCTCTCGTCGCCCTTCTGGTTGCGGCGCAGCGTGTTACTGGCGAGGTCGAGCGTGCCGACGAACTCGCGCCCGCGCCCGACCGGCCAGGTCATCGGCGCGACGTCGAGCGCCAGCGTCATCTCGATCTCGTTGAGCAGGTCGAAGGGGTCGCGCGTCTCGCGATCGACCTTGTTGATGAAGGTGACGATCGGGATGTCTCTGAGACGGCAGACCTCGAACAGCTTCTTGGTGCGCGCCTCGATGCCCTTGGCGGCGTCGATCACCATCACCGCGCTGTCGACCGCCGTCAGGGTCCGGTAGGTATCTTCCGAGAAGTCCTCGTGGCCGGGCGTGTCGAGCAGGTTGAAGACATGCCCGTCATATTCGAAGGTCATCACCGAGGTGACGACCGAGATGCCGCGCTGGCGCTCGATCTTCATCCAGTCGGAGGAGGTCTGGCGCCGGCCGGCCTTAGCCCGCACTTCGCCGGCGAGCTGGATGGCGCCGCCGAAATAGAGCAGCTTCTCGGTCAGCGTGGTCTTGCCCGCGTCCGGGTGCGAGATGATGGCGAAGGTCCGCCGGCGCGCATGGGGCGCCGCGGCAGCCGCCGCGCTGTCGGTGGTCGAAAGATCGGTCATGGCGTGGTCAAGACAGGATGCGGCCGCGCGAGTCAATCGCGCGAAGCGTCATCGCGATGCGACAATCCCTGCGTTCATGACATGCGTTCCAACGCAAATTTAACCAAACCCGGCCATTGTGGCTGCTGGGTTCACCGCTGCGCACCGAGACGAAGCCGCAGCCTTCCGCTTCTCGACACAGATGGCCACGCTGCGCACCATCTCGAGCCAGATTCTCGCCGCGATATCGCTTCTCGTCATTGCCGCCGCTCTCGCCATCGGCCTCGGCGTCTACAGCCTTGGCCAGTACGCCAGGGTGACCGATGAGATGCAGGCGGCCTCGCGCCGCTCCAGCATCGCAGAGCGCATCAATGGTCTGGTCAACGGCGTGGTGATGGAATCACGCGGCATCTATATGAGCGCCGACAGTGCCGAGGCAGAGCGCTTCGCGCCGCTCCTGCTGCAAGGGCTCGCCGAGATCACGCTCGTGATGGCGGAATGGCGGCCGTTGGTCGACGATCAGGACCGTGCCGCCTTCGCCAGCGTCGATGCCGCCATGCAGGACTTTATCCGCTTCCGGCGCGAGATCGTCCGCCTGGGCCGCGCCGGAGCGCTCGCCGCGGCGCGTGAACTCGGAGACAACGAGGCCAATCGCGACAATCGCAAGATGCTGAATGACGGCCTCAGGCGCATCGCGGGCAGCTATGACAGCCGCAGCGCCGCGCTCGATGCCAGGCTCGAAGCGATGCAGCGCGACAGCGTCAACCTGCAGATCGGCGTCGGCGTTCTTTCGATCGTCGTCGGCCTCGGCCTCGCGCTCCTCGTCGTGCATCGCCGTGTTTCGCATCCGCTGCGCAGGCTTGCGACGACGATGTATAGCCTGGCGGCAGCCGAGCTCGTCCCGAATATCCCGCTCGTGCACCGCCAGGACGAGATCGGCGCCATGGCTCGCTCGGTCGAGGTCTTCCGCGAAAATGCTCAGGCTAGAGAAGCTCTCGAGGTTGCAGCCGCTCGAGAGGACGCCGGGCGCACGGCGCGGCAGCAGCGGATCGCCGAGGTCGTCGCCGCCTTCGATGCACGGCTCGCCGATGCACTGGAGACCGTCGAGACCGGCGCCCACACCCTGGAGGGCGCGGCGCGGGCGGTGAGCGAGATCGCCAGCGCCCGCACCATGCAGATCGACGGGGCGCAGAACGCCTCGCAGGATGCCTCCGACAGGGTCCAGCATGTCGCCGTCGCGGCCGAGGAGCTGTCGAGCTCGATCGCCGAGATCGCCGACCGTGTGACGCGGGCGAGCACCATGGTCAGCAGTGCTGCGCGGGACGCCCAGGGAGTGAGCCGGCGCGTCGATGGTCTCGCCCAGGCCTCCGAACGCATCGTCAGCGTCATCGACCTGATCCGCGACATCGCCGAGCAGACCAATCTCCTCGCGCTCAACGCGACGATCGAGGCTGCCCGCGCCGGCGAGTCCGGGCGCGGCTTCGCCGTCGTCGCCGCCGAGGTGAAAACTCTGGCGAGCCGGACGGCCGAGGCGACGAACGGCATCGCCAGTCAGGTCGAGGCTTTCCGGAGCGAAGCCCGTGACGCCGTCGCCGCGATCGGCGCAATCGCCAACACCATTACCGAGGTTTCGCAGCACACCGGGGCCATTGCCGCCGCGACCGAGCAGCAGAAGAGCACCACTTCGGAGATCGCCCGCAGCGCCCAGGCGACCGCCGACGGCGCCGCCACGGCCGCCCTCGCACTCGACAGCCTCGCCGCCGCCTCCGGCGAAGCGACCGCCGCCGCCGCCGACACGCTACGCACCGCCGAGAAGCTGGCCCGCGAGGCCGAAGCCCTGCGCGGCGCCGTCGCGACCTTCTTCAGCCAGATCAAGGCAGCCTGACGCGGCCGCCCGATCGTCAGTTCTTGAGCCGGTAGCCGGTCTTGAAGATCCAGGCGATCACGGCGATGCAGGCGGCGAGGAAGACCAGGGTCATGGTCAGGCTGACCGCGATCCCGACATCGGCCGTGCCGTTGAAGCTCCAGCGGAAGCCGCTGATCAGATAGACGACCGGATTGACCAGCGTCACCGCCCGCCAGAACGGCGGCAGCATGTCGATCGAGTAGAACGAGCCGCCTAAGAAGGTCAGCGGCGTGATGACGAGCAGCGGAATCGCCTGCAGCTTCTCGAAGCCATCGGCCCAGACACCGATGATGAAGCCGAAGAGGCTGAAAGTCGCCGCCGTCAGGATCAGGAAGAGCAGCATCCAGACGGGGTGCATGATCTTCAGCGGCACGAACAGAAAGGCGGTGGCGAGGATGAGCAGGCCGAGCAACACCGACTTCGTCGCCGCCGCCGCGACATAGGCGAAGACCGCCTCCCACCACGCGACCGGCGCAGAGAGCAATTCGAAGATCGTGCCGGTGAACTTCGGGAAATAGATCGCGAAGGAGGCGTTGGCGATGCTCTGCGTCAGCAGCGAGAGCATGATCAGGCCCGGCACGATGAAGGTGCCATAGGGCACGCCGTCGATCGCCTGCATATGCGACCCGATCGCCGCGCCGAAGACGACGAAATAGAGCGAAGTCGAGATCACCGGCGAGAGCACGCTCTGCAGCGGCGTGCGCCAGGTGCGGGCCATCTCGAAGCGGTAGATCGCCTTGATCGCGTGGAGATTGACGCTCATGCGTTCGCCCTCAGAAGGCCGACGAAGATGTCCTCGAGCGAAGACTGGCTGGTGCGCAGGTCGCTGAAGCGGATGCCGGCCTCGGCCAGGTCCTTCATCAAGGCGGTGATGCCGGTGCGCTCGGCCTTGGTGTCGTAGGTGTAGACGAGCTCAGCTCCCTCGGCCTGCAGCGCGAGCCCATAGCGGGAGAGCGCTTCCGGCACCGCCGCGAGCGGCGCCTGCAGATGCAGGGTGAGCTGCTTCTGGCCGAGCTTGCGCATCAGCTCCGCCTTGTCCTCGACCAGGATGATCTCGCCATTGCTGATCACGCCGACCCGGTCGGCCATCTCCTCGGCCTCCTCGATATAATGGGTGGTCAGGATGATGGTGACGCCGTCGTCGCGCAGGCGGCGGACCAGCTTCCACATGTCCTGGCGCAGCTCGACATCGACGCCTGCGGTCGGCTCGTCGAGGAAGAGGATTTGCGGCTCGTGCGCCAGCGCTTTGGCGATGAGCACGCGCCGCTTCATGCCGCCCGATAGCGTCATGATCTTGCTGTCGCGCTTGTCCCAGAGCGAGAGGTCGCGCAGCACCTGCTCGACGATGGCCGGGTTCTTCGGCTTGCCGAACAGGCCGCGGCTGAACGACACCGTCGCCCAGACCGTCTCGAAGGCGTCGGTGGTCAATTCCTGCGGCACGAGACCGATCCGGCTGCGCGCCGCGCGGTAGTCGCGGATGATGTCATGGCCGTCGGCGAGGACCGTGCCGGTGCTCGGATTGACGATGCCACAAACGATGCTGATCAGCGTGGTCTTGCCGGCCCCGTTCGGCCCGAGCAGGGCGAAGATCTCGCCGCGCCTGATGTCGAGGTCGACGGTCTTTAGCGCCTGGAAGCCCGAAGCATAGGTCTTCGACAGGCCGGATATTTGGATGATCGGTTGCATGGGCGAACGCTATACTCGCAGCACGGCAGATGGGTGAAGGCGGGATGGTGCCGTTTCGCCCTGCCGGCACGACATCCCGCGAAACAAGAATGGCCGGGCGAGCCCGGCCATAGCAAGTGGTTCTGCCAGGTTCTGTCAGCGCATGAAGAACCAGAGCAGGATGATGATCGGAATCGGAACGCCCACCAGCCACAGAATGATCGAACGCATCGACGCTAACCCCTTGATTGCCATCGGATGAAGATGACGGGACAACGTCGATACGCCGCCGGCGGTTCCGCCGCCGGGAATCGATCTCATTTGTAGGCGATGCTGTCGACGAGCGCCTTCATCGCCGCGTCATGCTCCTTGTCGCCCTCGGGCGAGGCCCAATAGGTCATCATGATGATCTTGCCGCTCGACACGTTCGGATTGATCGCGATGTAGCGGATGATCGAATCGCCGTCCTTGCTTTTGGCCTTGAGCTCGGTGAAGGACCAGGCCTTGCCCTTGACCTCCTGCTTCATGGTCTCGGAGGCGCCGGTGATCGTCACCCCCTGCTTGTCGAAATAGCCGTTGTGCTCCTTTTGCACCGCCTCGAGTTCGTCGGGCGCGATCAGCTCGAACCAGATATAGATCTCCTCGTCGGGCGTCTTGATCTCGACGCCGCGCTTGACCTTCGCGGTCGTCCAGGCGTCCGGCACCGTGACGACCGCGACCGGATCGGCTTCGGTGATCTGGAGCGCTCCGGCCATGGCCGGCAGCCCGGCAAAGCCGGCGAACGCAAGCGCCAGCGCGAAGACGGTCTTCCGCAACATGAGTATTCTCCCCCGGGATCGGCCAGCCGCGCGCCCCTGCGCGCGCCGCGATCCGCCGAGCCCGAGGGTGTGTCACAGCCCGCCGCGATGACAAGGCAGGCAAGCCGCGTTTCAGGCCGGTTCGGCTGCGGTCGGGTGCCAGAGGAGTTGATAGCCGTTCACAAGCGCGGCCAGGGACGACGGTGGCGTGACAACGGCGACCGGACCGGTAGGCCGCGGCCGGCTCGCGACATAACCCGACGGCGACCAGAGCAGGGCCCGCCCGTCTCGCAAGGCATGGAACTCGCCCTCCGGCGTGACGAACATCGCCCCATCCGGCAAGCTCTCCGCTGGCAGCCGGTGCAGTCGTTTTCTACGGCCGTCGCGCCGCTCGCGATCGAGCCGCTCGTCGATCACAGGAAACAGGGGCACCTTGGCGAGACCGAGCCCGGCGACAAGCGCCGCTCGGTAGGCATGGGCGTCGGCCCGCCGGCATTCGACGCAAGGCCGGTGTCCGGCTGCGAGCGCCGTCACCTCGTCGCAGAAGAACAGCTCGGTGTAATAGCGGCCCCAGACGTCGCGCTGCCGGCCCTTGAAGGAGAGCACGCAGCAGATCCATTGCTTCGTCGCGAACAGCCGCGTCGGCAGCGCCTTCGTCGCAGGATCATGGAACTTGCCGCCGCGATTGCCAAACAGCAGCCCGCGTGCCGGATCGGCGAAGAGCGAGCCATCGGGGCGGACGCGGTTGGGCAGCGGCATGGGGTGAGCCTAGGGCGCGGCGACGCCATATCATGTCACCAGTGCGCTGCCCTTGCGACACCGTGCCGGACTCGCAGCGCATAGCGCTTTCCGGCAAGCTTCGAGGCGCGCGAAGGCCGAATGGCGCGCGCAAAGGGGCTAGGCAGCATGGACCGGACCACCGAAAACGGCGCGCCGCCGCTGGTCGCGCATCCCTCGCGCGGCACCATCCTCGGCGAGATTCATGCCCGCCCCTTCGCGCCCCTGGCGACGCCGCAGCGCCTTTTGCATTTCGCCTTCATGACCGACCAGGCGCAGGCCGCAGCCGACCGCGAGGCGCTTGCTCGCTTCTGTGCCGAGCGCGGGGTCCCGGCACCGGCCGAGGGCGCCAAGCACCATCGCACCAGGCTCGGCGAAGCCAGCCTGCGCTGGGAGCAGCACAGCGAATTCACGACCTACACCTGGGAACTGCCCTCCCCCGGCACGCTGCCTTTCCTGCCGGCGACAACCATCCTGCCCCACGGCATGCTCGCTTTGCCGCAACCGGGGCCGCATCTGGTCGCGATCGACCTGCATCTGCTGCCGGAACGGGCGGCGCCGGAGCTGGAGAGCCTGTTCGACCCGGCCAGCCTCGCCGCCTCGCTGGTCGATGGCGAGGCGGCTATCGCCGCGACCGATTTCCGCGCTGGGGCAGACGGCTTCGTCCGCATCCTCGTGCTCGATCGCCAGCTCACCCCGGCCAAGGCCGGCGCGTTGGCGCAACGGCTGCTGGAGGTCGAGACCTATCGCGTCCTTGCTCTGCTCGGTCTGCCGGAGGCACACCGCCTCGCTCCCTCCGTGCGCCATATCGAGGAGGTGCTGGTGCGCATCGCCGGGACGATGATGCAGACCGACGGGCTCGCCGCCGACAACGCCCTGCTTGACGAGATGACCGCCCTCGCCGCGACGCTGGAATCCGAGGTCGCTGCGTCCAATTTCCGCTTCGGCGCCAGCCGGGCCTACAACGAGATCGTGCAGCAGCGACTCGTGGCGATCGGGGAAGCGCCCTATGGCGGCTGGCCGACCATCGCCGCCTTCCTGTCGCGGCGCATGGCGCCAGCGATGCGCACCTGCCAGATGCTGCAGCAGCGCCAGCTCGACCTGTCGCGCCGGCTCGCCCGCGCCGCAAACCTGTTGCGCACCCGCGTCGACGTCGCGCTCGAACAGCAGAACCGTGATCTGCTCGCGGCGATGAACGACCGCACCCGGCTGCAGCTGCGCCTGCAGCAGACGGTCGAGGGGCTCTCGGTCGCGGCGATCGGCTACTATGTCGTCAGCCTGTTCGGCTATCTCGCCAAGGGCGCCAAGGATGCCGGCTACCTGCCTGTCGATGTCGGCATCGCGACCGCATTGTTCGTGCCGGTCGCGATCATCGGCGTCTGGCTGATGGTCCGCCGCATTCGGCGGGGCCATAGCGACGGCTAGCTCCCACTATCACTGCACGATCACCTTGGTGCCCAGCCTGACGCGATCATAGAGATCCATCACGTCGCGATTGGTCATCCGGATGCAGCCGGACGAGACTGCCGCCCCGATCGTGTCGGGTTCGTTCGAGCCGTGGATGCGGTAGAGGCTCGAGCCCAGATAGATCGCCCGCGCGCCGAGAGGATTCTCCATCCCGCCTTCCATATGGCGCGGCAGGTCGGGTCGGCGCTTCAGCATCGCCGCCGGCGGGCGCCAGTCCGGCCATTCGCGCTTGCGCGAGACGATCTTGGTGCCGGACCAGCTGAAGCCCTGCCGACCGACGCCGACGCCATAACGGATCGCCCGCCCCTGCCCGAGCACGTAGTAGAGCCGTCTCTGGCTGGTCGACACCACGACCGTGCCAGGTGTCTGCTTGCCGCTCCACGCAACGATCTGGCGCGGCACCGGCTGTTCGCTGAAGATGTTGAGGAAGTCGGCGAGGCCGCGGCTGATCGGGTTGGAATAGGCCGACGCAGGCGTAGCGAAAGCGAGAGTGGCGGCAGTCAAGACAATGGCGCGCAGCATGATGATCCCTGCAACGCCCCCCGCCGGGATTTAACCGGAAGAGGCAAAGCAGGGTCAACCCCGGCTCAGCCCCGCGGTTCAGCAACGAACTGTTGCAGGACCGTGCTAGGCCGGCATCGCAATAGGAGATTTGCATGAGCACCGCGAGCGATGCCCGCTACTGGGACCGGTCTTCGAAGAGCTACGCCAAGTCGCAGATCTCGGATCAGGCCGGTTACGAGCGCACGCTGGAGCGGACGAGTGCCCTGCTGAAACCGGATAGCAGCGTGTTGGAGCTCGGCTGCGGCACCGGGACGACGGCGCTGCGGCTCGCCGGCGGAGTCCGGAGCTATCTCGCAGCGGACCTCTCCGCCGGCATGATCGCCATCGCGCAGGAGAAGTTCGCCACGAGCCCGGTCGCGGGGCTCGTCTTCCGCGCGGCGACGGCCGAGGCTCTCGCCGCCGAGGCAGCGCGGTTCGATGCGGTGCTCGGCTTCAGTTATCTCCATCTGGTCCGCGATCTCAGCGGTACCCTGCGCAGCATCCATGCCCTGCTCGCACCCGGAGGCCTGTTTATCTCCAAGACACCCTGCCTCGGCGACATGAACCCGCTGATCCGATTGGCCCTGCCGCTGATGCAGATGATCGGAAGGGCGCCCTATGCCGGCGTCTTCAACGCGCAGGAGCTGGACGGCCTCATCGCTGCCGCGGGCTTCGAGATCCTGGGCTCCGAACGCCATGCGAGCAAGGGCAAGGACAGCCGGCCCTTCATCGTCGCGCGCAAGGCATAGCTCGGGCAGCAGATACCAAAGGGAGCAATCCGCAGCGTCTCGCGTTTCGTTCCAGATGGTCGGCCAGGCCTGGAACGATCCTGCCAACTGCTGACCGATGGCACCCCTATCAGCCTGCCCATCATTCGAGGAAACGCCGAAAGGGCACCGCATGCTGACCTTCTATCACGCGCCGCAGTCGCGCTCCTTCTCGATCCTCTGGCTGCTCGAGGAACTCGGCCAGCCCTATGAGATGGAGATCGTCGACATCCGCGCGCAGGACGGCCCGCCGGAAAGCTATCGCGCCATCCAGCCGCACAAGAAGGTGCCGGCGATCGTCCATGACGGCACGACCGTGACCGAGCGCGCCGCGATCTGCCTCTATCTCACCGAGCAATTCCCCGAGGCCGGGCTAGCGCCGGCCGTCGGCGATGCCGACCGCCCGGCCTTCCTGACCTCCCTCGTCTATACCGACGCCGTGCTCGACCCGATCATCGCGACCTCGGTCCACAAGTTCCAGTACGAGGCACGCGGCTTCTCCTTCGGCTCGCATGCCGACACGGTCGCCAATCTCGCGAAGAAGCTCGGCGAACATCCTTATGCCGCCGGCGAGCGCTTCACCGCCGCCGACACCCAGCTCGGCGCCGGCATCCATTTCGGCATGAACATCGTCGGCGTGCTGCCGCGCCTGCCGGTCTTCGAGGCCTATATGGGCCGGATAATGGAGCGGCCGGGGCTGCAACGGACCCTGCAGAAGGACGGCACGCTGGAGCCCGGCCAGATGCCCTGAGGTGGCCTATTCCTCCTTGAAGCCATAGTCGGGAATGCCCTGCTCGTTGCCGTAATATTTATACGGCAGGAACTTGCCGGACATGGTGATCCTGACCCGGTCGCCTTTGGGATTGGGCTCGCGTTCGAAGGCGATGTTGAAGTCGATCGCCGACATGATGCCATCGCCGAACTCCTCCTCGATCAGCGCCTTCCAGGCGGGGCCGTTGACCATCACCATCTCGTAGAAGCGGTAGATCAGCGGATCGGTCGGCGGCATCGGCGTGCCGGTGCCGCGATAGGGCACTTCGTTCAGCATACGCTTCTCGGACTCGGAGAGGCCGAACAGCGCCGCCGCCTTCTCGGCAAGCGGCTTCACCAGCTTCATCTGGCCGAGCAGGGCGCCGATCACCAGCACCTCGGACATGCCGCCGATCTCGTCGGTGATCTGTTTCCAGCTCCAGCCCTTCTCGCGCTTGATGTCGAGAATCTTCTCGGTGAGCTCTTCGCGCTTCATCTCGCCCTCGCCGGTCGCCGCCGCCGGTTCGGCGGGCGACAGGACGCTAGCAAGGCACGGGCCAAGGCAGCCGGGAGATGAGAAGCTGCAGGTGCTCGCTCAACGCCGGCCGAGCCGGAACTGCTCCAGCGCCGCGATCTGCTGCGCTACGGGCGAAACCTGCGCCGCCAGCGAGATCCCCTCGAAATGCCGGCGGCCGCGGAACCGGGCACGCTCGAAATTCGAGCGGCCGTCGAAGGCGGCGTTGCTGAACCAGGCGCCGCGGTCGAAGCGCGCGGCAGCAAAATTCGCCATCTGCCCGAACTGCGTCTCCTCGAAACCGGCATTGCCGGCGAACTCGGCCTCGCCGAAATCGGCCGCGCCGGCGAAGCGGCAATCGCCGAAACCCGCCTCGCCAGCATGGCGCACGCCGCGGAACTGCGTCACGCCGTCGAAGCGCGAGCCGCGGAACCAGGCATCGCCGCCAAACTCCGCCTCGACGAAGCAGGCTACGCCCTCGCAGCGCATGTCGCGGAACTCGGCGGTGCCGTGCAGGGTCGCCGCGCCGAAATCGGCATCACCGGCGAAATGCGCCTTGTCGAAGAAGGCATCGGCACGGAAGCTGGCATCGCGGAAGCTGGCCGGCCCATGGAAGTGCGCTTCGGTGAACCAAGCGTCGCCGCAGAAAGCGCTGCCGGAAAAGCGGGCAGCCGCTGGAAAGATGATGCCAGCGACATTGAAATCGCCATCGAAGATCTCGTCGATCAGCTCGACATCGGCAAAGAGGCGCCAGAGCGCCCGCAGCGCGCCGTCGGCACCCATCCGGCCGTGCAAACGCAGCATCTCGCCCGCCCAGCCATTCCAGGCTGCTGGGCCTTCTCCAAGACGCGCCAGAATCGCCTCGCGCCGCGCCGCCATGAAGGCTGAGGCCTCCGGCCCGGCCGCGCCATAGCGCGCGGCGCGTTGCGCAGCGGCAAAGCCGGCCTGATGCGGCCGAGCCCAGGAATTCAGCTGCAGGAGTTCGGCGCGTGCATCGGGCACGAGCCGGAACAGGCTGGCCATATTCGGATGACGCCCCGGTTAACGATTCATTAGCCTTAAGCGAGCCGCAGACGCGGTTCAATCGCTGCTTTGCTCGCCAAAGCGTCCGAGCGCGCTCGTCGCTGCGCCGGCGCTGGCGAGTTTCTTTGCCCGGCGCAGCACATCGTTAAGCCTATGGGTCGATAAGCCTCTGTAGCGTAAGGCATTTGAAGTATTTTCAGGGTGATCCTGAGCCTTGTCAGTCACGCGGAATGCCAGCGCCGATGAACACGCTTCCATCGTCGAATCTGTTCACGGTTGCGACCGAAGCAGTGGCGCCGTCGACATCGAAGCACCATATTGCTGGGAAAGATGCAGTGAAGATCGATGGTGGCGAACTGATTCTCGCCACCCCCGCTGCTCAGAACTGAGGGACGCTATGGACCTGCTGGCCCGCTTCATTCTCCGCCTCGGCGCTCTCCTCGCCCCCGACCAGCGGCAGCTCAAGCCGATCCCGGTTCCGGTGCGCCGGCCTATGGCCCGCGGCTGAGCTGGCGGTAAACGCCTCCGATCCCGATCGAGCGAGTTGTCGAAAGCTCGCTCGCCTTGATCTCGCCTCGAACCGTCATCGGTCGGCGGCAGGCCTCCCCGGCCTTGACAGCAACGCGCACGCCCCCAACTCTATGGGTATGACGACGAAGCATCGCCTCGTATTTCGGGTCGCCCCGATCGCGGAATTCTAGCCCCGGACTCGGCCCGAGCGCGCCCCAAGTCCTGGGGTGCCGTCAAATGCTGTCCGCCGTCATGGCAGCACGACTGTTCAAGGCGTCTCCGCCAAAACCCTTTTAGACCTTGCCGGTCGCGCCCCGGCGCCGCCGTCGCGTGCGTCATCGCAGGACACCAGACCCATGACCCAGCCGAACCAGAAGACCCAGCGCAAGCCGAAGATCATCGTCGGCGAGATCGACCATGAGCGCCTGACCGGCCTCGCCACCACCGCACTCGAGCGCATTCCGGAGGTCGCCGAGGAATTGCTCGCCGAGATGGACCGCGCCAAGGTCGTCGCGCCGGCCAAGCTGCCGGCCGACGTCGTGCGCATGGGCTCCTTCGTCACCTTCGATTCGGATAGCGCCCAGCATCGCCGCGTCCAGCTCGTCTATCCTGGCGAGGCCGATATCGAGCAAGGCCGGATCTCGGTGCTGACCCCGATCGGGGCGGCGCTGATCGGCCTTGCCGCCGGCCAGTCGATCGCTTGGACCGCCCGCGACGGCAAGAAGCATGTTCTGACGGTGACCGCGGTCGAGCAGCCCGCCATGGCCGCGGCCTGACCTGACAAACAGCCCCTCCCCTCGTTCGCGAGGGGACGCCGCCGCCGGGCTCAGCCGGCCGCCATTACCTTCATGATCCCGCCTTGCGGCTCAGCCCAGCGCAATTCGCCGAGCCGCAGCATCGCATTCACATGGGCGAAGACCTCGCTGAAGGCGAAGGAGAGCTGGTGCGGATCGAGCGGCCGCGTGAACATCACCGGCACCAGCTCGGCGACCGAATGCGGCCCCGTGGCGACTGCGCCCGCGATCAGACGGCAGCGCTCGGCGTGATGAGCAGCGAGCGCGGCGCAGCGCTCGGCAAGCCCGTAGAATGGCAATTGATGGCCGGGCAGGACCAGCGTCCCCGGCGGGATCGCCTGCGGCAGCGCCTTGAGCGAGCGCAGATAGAGACCGAGCGGATTGCCTTCCGCATCCACCGCCCAGACGCTGATGTTCGGCGTGATCTTGGCGAGGATCTGGTCGGCCGCCAGGAAGACGTTCGCCTCCGGGCAGTGGAACATCAATTGCTCCGGCGCATGGCCATCGCCCGCCAGCACGAAGAAGTCGCGCCCTCCGATCCTGAGGACGTCGCCGGCGACGACGCGGGTGAAGGTCGGCGGCAGCGGCGTCACCTGTCGGAGATAGCCATGACCCAGCGTCGAGACGACCTGCGTCACCTCCGCCGAGAGGCCGTGGCGCAGATAGAAGTCCTTGTAGACCGGCGCCTCCGACGCGCCCGGGCTGAGCGAGATGTTGAGGCAGCCGAGATAGCCGGTCTGGCTGGTCAGAAGCGGCGTACCGAAGCGCTCGCAGAGCCAGCCGGCGAGTCCGATATGGTCGGGGTGAAAATGCGTGACGAAGAGCCGGGTCAGCCGCTTGCCGGCGAGCGGCCCGGCCATCAGTGCGAGCCAGGCCTGCTTGGTCGCCTCGTCGCCGATGCCGGTGTCGATCACCGCGACGCCGTCGCCATCCTCGATCAGGTAGATGTTGACGTGGTCGAGCCGGAACGGCAGCGCGATCCTGGCCCAGAAGATGCCGGGCGCAACCTCGATCAGCTGGCCGGGGGCCGGCGGTTCGGGAAAGGGGAAGATCAGGCCGTGCGGATCGGGAGCGTGCAATTTGGTCAGCCCTGAACAATGCCTGCGGGGGTTCATAGCAGGCAGTGATCGCGCCGGACAACGGTTGTTAAGTCTCGCGCGGCATGATCGGGACGATGAGCGATTTCGACATCCTCCGGCGCGACTGGCTCGCCCATCTCGGCCATGAGCGCCGGCTCTCTCCGAAGACGCTCGAGGCCTATGGTCGCGACATCGAGCAGTTCGCCACCTTCCTCACCCATCATCTCGATGCGCCGCCGACGCTGAAGGCGGTCGCCGCCCTGAAGCCGGCGGACCTGCGCGCCTTTCTCGGCTATCGCCGCCGCGACGGTGTCGGCAACCGCACACTGATGCGCCAGCTTGCGGCGCTGCGCTCGCTCGCCCGCTTCGGCGAACGCAGCGGCCGCCTGACCGCTGCCGCCTTCGCCGCGACGCGCGGGCCACGCCTCGGCAAAGGCCTGCCGCGCCCGCTCGACGCCAAGGCCGCCGCCGCGGTGACCAAGGCCGACAGCCGCGCCGGCGAGGAGCGGCCCGACTGGGTGCTGGCGCGCGACGCTGCTGTGCTCTCCCTGCTCTATGGCAGCGGCCTGCGCATCTCCGAGGCGCTCGGCCTGAAGCGTTTGCAGGCGCCGGTCAGCACAGCTGATGCGCTGACCGTGCTCGGCAAGGGCGGCAAGACCCGGATGGTGCCGGTGCTGCCGGTCGTGGTCGAATCGATCGCCGGTTATCTCGCGCAGTGCCCGTGGCGGCTGGCGCCCGAGGGGCCGCTCTTCGTCGGTGTGAAAGGCGGGCCGCTCTCGCCGCGCATCATCCAGCTCGCGGTCGAAGGCCTGCGCGGCTCGCTCGGACTGCCGGGCAGCGCGACCCCGCATGCGCTGCGCCATTCCTTCGCCACCCATCTGCTCGGCCGCGGCGGCGACCTGCGTGCGATCCAGGAGCTGCTCGGCCACGCCTCGCTCTCGACCACGCAGATCTACACCCGCATCGATTCCGCCCGCCTGCTCGCGGCCTATGATTCCGCCCATCCGCGGGCTCGGGGATAACCGCTTACCTTCGGTAAAACCGTCTTGATTCCGCCGCGGGGACCGGCCATCACGCCCGGCCTTTCCGGGGGGAATCACTGATGGCCTCAGCCGCACCAGACGTCACCGAAGACAACCAGCCGACCAGCAAGACCAACAAGCGCATCGCGCTCCTGATCGGCATTCTCGCGCTCTTGCTCGCCTTCTCCGAGATCGGCGGCAAGAATGCCGAGCAGGACGCGCTCGCCAAAAACATCGAAGCCTCCAATCTCTGGGCCTTCTTCCAGGCCAAGACGATCCGCGGCACGACGCTGCGCACCGCCGCCGACGCGATGGAGGTCGAGCTCGCCGGCGCGACCGACCCGGCCGTGCGCGAGCGCCTGCAGAAGCGCATAGACGGCTGGAAGGCGACGATCGCCCGCTATGAGTCCGAACCCGAGACCAATGAAGGTCGCAAGGAGCTGATCGTCCGCGCCAAGGCGGCCGAGGCCAAACGCGACATTTCCAGCGCTCGCGACGACAAATACGACATCGTCTCGGGCCTGCTGCAGATCGCGATCGTGGTCTCGTCCGCGGCGATCATCACCGGCGTCGCCCTGCTTGCCTGGACCGGCGTCGGCCTCGGCGCGCTCGGGCTCGCGCTGATGATCATCGCCGAGGTCGCGCCGACCGCGCTGTTCTGATCAAGCCGAGGGCGCGGCCCTCAGTAGTGGATCGCGCCTTTCGAGCCGCCGCCGCAGGCGATGGCGTCGCCATTGATCGCGACGCTGCGCGGCGAGGCCAGGAAGGCGACGATGTCGGCGACCTCGGCCATGTCGACCAGCCGGCCGATCGTGACGTTTGCGGCCATGCGGCGCTCGACCTCCTCAGGCGCCAGCCCCGACGCCGCCACCCGCGCGGCGATGACACCCGGCGTCTTCTCGGTCCGCGTCGTGCCGGGATGGACCACGGTGACGTTGATGCCCTGCGGCCCAAGCTCGTCGGCGAGGTTCTTGGTCAGCGCCGCCACCGCGACATTGCGAATCGAGCCGACCGTCGAGCCGGTCAGGCGCGCCGCCAGCCCGCTGATGTTGATGATGCGGCCCCAGCCATTTGCGGCCATCACCGGCGCGGCCTCGCGGGCCATCCTGAGATAGCCCATCACCTTGACGTTGACGTCGTCGAAGAACAGGGCGTCGGTGATCTCGGCGAGCTTGGGCGGCGTCGCCTGACCGCCGGGCTTGGCCGCTGCGTTGACCAGGATATCCAGCCCGCCCAAAGCCGCGACGGTGCCGGCGACGACAGCCTTGACCGAGGCATCGTCCTGCGTGTCGACGGTGAGGCCGACGATCTTGCGGCCGGTCTCCCGCGCCAGCTCCGCCGCGGCGGCGTCGAGCTCCGCCTGGTTGCGCGCAGCGATGACGACGTCGACGCCTTCCAGCGCCAGTTGGCGTGCGATGGCACGGCCGATCCCCTTGCTGCCGCCTGTGACCAGAGCACGCTTGCCGTTCAGCATCAGATCCATGGTGAAATCCTCGAAGGCAGGATCGCAGAGGCGCCGACAGCGGCGTTTCCTGCGGTTTCGCCGAGCATCCTGCGCGAGCGATCCGTCCCGGTCCAGCGCGCCGGCTGCGCCCCTGTCCTGCCTCGCCTGCGAAGGCGCTTGACCAACTCATATCTCCATGGTTATGAGTTAACCCATAGCCAACGGGTTATCGATCTCAGATGCCAGACGCTCACGACATGCTGTTCAGGACGCTCGCCGACCCCACGCGGCGCGCCATCTTCGAGCGCCTGTGCCGCGACGGCGAGCTGACCGTCGGCGCGCTGACCGCGCAGGCCGGCGTCTCGCAGCCGGCGGTCTCGAAGCATCTCGGCGTGCTCAAGCAGGCCGGGCTGGTGCGTGACCGGCAGGCCGGCAGGCAGACCCATTACAGCGCCCAGCTCGGCGCGCTCAGCCCGCTGATCGACTGGACCAGCCAGATGGCCAGGTTCTGGGAGGCGCGGTTCGACGACCTCGAAAATTTGCTCGCAAGGATGGATCAATGACCACCGCCACGCAGACCCGCTCCGTCACCGTCGAGCGCGAGATCGCCCATCCGCCGGAGAAGCTCTGGCGCGCCCTGACGCAGCCGCATCTGATCGCGGAATGGCTGATGAAGAACGACTTCGTCCCGGTTGTCGGCCATCGCTTCAACCTGCGCGGCGAATGGGGCGGCGTGCTCGATTGCGAGGTCCTCGACATCGAGCCGAACCGTATGCTGGCCTATAGCTGGGACTTCGCCCATGACGATCCGGCCTTCAACCTGAAGAGCACGGTGACCTTCACCCTGACCGCGACGCCCAGGGGCACGCTGCTGCGCGTGGAGCAGGCCGGCTTCCGGCCCGAGCAGAAGCAGGCTTTTGGCGGCGCCAAGGCCGGCTGGCATGAGTTCTTCGGCAAGCTGGAAGAGCTGCTGGCGAAGAGCAGCTGAGGTCGGAGCGGAGCCATGGCTGGCAAGACATCGAAGGCGGCAGCGAAGCCGAAAGCCGAAGGCGGGCAGCCCGTCCTGTTATCGGGCGGCAACCCGCAGATCGCCAAGGGCTATGGCGACGGACCGGTGCAGGCTTATATCGCCGCGATGCCGGGCTGGAAGAGCGCCCTCGGAGCCCGGCTCGACACATTGATCAGCGAGGCCGTCCCCGGCGTCAGGAAGGCGGTAAAGTGGAATTCTCCGCTCTACGGCATGGAGGACGATTACTGGTTCCTCGGCATTCACGTCTTCACCAGATATGTGAAGGTCGCCTTCTTCCGCGGCGCCTCGCTCGATCCCGTCCCGCCCGGCACCTCCAAGCAGAAGGAGGTACGCTATCTCGACATCCGCGAGGATGACGAACTCGACGAGGCCCAGTTCAGCGCCTGGGTGAAGCAGGCCGCGGCGCTGCCGGGCGAGAAGATGTGACGACGACGAGGACACCTGCAACATGAAGCAGGCGAACAAGAAGACCGGCGACGCGGCCTCGGCCTCCGCGCAGATCGACGCCCGGATCGCGGAACTGACCGACTGGCGCGGCGCAACGCTCGCGAGGGTCCGCGCCGTCATCCGGGAGGCCGATCCCGAGGTCGAGGAAACCTGGAAATGGCGCGGGGTCCCGGTCTGGGAGCATGCCGGCATCATCTGCACCGGCGAGACCTACAAGAGCGCGGTCAAGCTGACCTTCGCAAAGGGTGCTTCGCTGCCCGATCCTTCCGGCCTGTTCAACTCCAGCCTCGACGGCAATACGCGGCGCGCCATCGACATCCACGAGGGCGCCGCGATCGACGAGGCGGCGCTGACGGCGTTGATCCGTGCTGCGGTAGCGTTGAACACGGCAGGGAAGAAGCGGAAGAAAGCCTGAAGACTCCCATCCACAGCCCTCATCCTGAGGAGCCGCGCAGCGGCGTCTCGAAGGATGCTCCAGGAGGCTCCGGCGGCAACTGGAGCATCCTTCGAGACGCATCCTTCGGCTGCTCCTCAGGATGAGGGCTGTGGTTCCAGACCGCTTCAAAGAGGCCGTGGCACCCGCGGCCAGTCCGGCCCCTGCCCCCGCAGCCTCTCCCAGGCCCGCGCCATCTGCAGCACGCCGAGATCGTCGAAGCGCTTGCCGGTGATCTGCAGGCCGATCGGCAGGCCCGACGTGGTCATGCCGGCATGCACCGAGATCGCCGGCTGGTCCGACATGTTGGCCGCCACCGTGAAGACGATGTGCTCGAAGGGCCGCTCCGGATCGTGGATCGGCGAGGCCAGCTCGGCGGCAAAGCTCGGCACCGGCGAGACCGGCGAGAGCACATAGTCGAACGGCGCGATCGCCTTCAGCGCCGCATGGCGGATCGCCAGCATCTGGCTCATGCCGCGATGCACCTGCGCCCCGGTGAGCGAGCGACCGCGCTCGGCCCAGGCGTAGATATAGGGCAGCACCTTGTCCTGCCGCTCGCGCGGCAAGGCGCCGATCTCGGCCCAGGCGCGCTGGCGCCAGAAATCGTCGAGCCCGTCGAGCATGTCCTGCGTCAGGAAGGGCGGCGCGATCTCGACGATCGCGCCAGCCTTGCGGAAGGCGTCGGCCGCCCTGGCGATCGCCGCCCTCACCTCGGGCTCGACTGGCAGGCCGATGCCAGCTTCCAGCTGAAGCCCAATCTTCAGCCCACGCGGCTCGCGCTCGAGCTCGCCCCAGGCGATCTCCTGCGGCGGCAGGCTCATCGGGTCGCGCTCGTCCGGCTTCGAGAGCTCGCGCATCATCAAGGCGGCATCGGCGACACTGCGCGTCATCGGCCCGGCGACGCGCCCGTAATAGGTCGGGTCGATCGGCACGCGGCCGAAGCTCGGCTTCAGCCCCACGAGCCCGCACCAGCCGGCCGGCAGGCGGATCGACCCGCCGATATCGGTGCCGACATGCAAGGGGCCGTAGCCGGCCGCTCCGGCCGCCCCGGCGCCAGCCGAGGAGCCGCCCGGATTCTTGCTGAGATCGAACGGGTTGCGCGCCAGCTCGTGGAAGCTCGACAGGCCGGAGGAGAGCATGCCGTAATCGGGCATCGTCGTCTTGGCGAGGATGACGCAGCCGGCCTCGCGCAGGCGCTGCGCCGGCGGCGCGTCGGCTACGGCCGGGGCAAGCTCCGTCGCCGCCGTGCCCAGCGGCACAGCCGTGCCCTTGGTCGCGATGTTCTCCTTGATCGTGCAGGGCACGCCGTCGAGCGGCAGCGCCTCGCCCCGGCGCCAGCGGCCCTCGCTTTCCTTGGCGGCGGCGCGGGCGCCGTCCGGATCGTAGGCGTAGAGCGCCTTTAGCGACGGCTCCCAGAGCGCGATGCGCTGGATCACCGCTTCGGTAACCTCGACCGGCGAAAGCTCGCGCGAGCGGAAGGCCCGGAGCATGTCGACGGCGCTGAGATCGGCGAACTCGATCATGACTGGAACTCCGCAAGCATCGTCATATCAGTCCCGGGACCGGCGCATGCGCGGATCGACCGCGTCGCGCAGGCCGTCGCCCAGCAAATTGAAGGCCAGCACCGAAAGCGCGATCGCGGCGCCCGGGAAGATCGCGAGCCAGGGCTGCGCCGCCATGAAGGTCTGCGCCTCGTTGAGCATCCGCCCCCAGCTCGGCGCAGGCGGCTGCGTGCCGAGACCGAGATAGGACAGGCCGGCTTCGGCGAGGATGGCGAGCGCGAACTGGATCGTCGCCTGCACCACCAGCACGCCGGTGATGTTGGGCAGGACATGCTGGCGCGTGATCGCCATCTCCGTGAGCCCCGCAGCACGCGCCGCCAGCACATAGTCGAGCGCCCAGCACTGCAGCGCCGCTCCGCGCGCAAGCCTTGCGAAATAGGGCAGGCTGAACAGCGCGATCGCGATCACCGCGTTCATCATGCCCGGGCCCCAGACCGCGCTGATCATGATCGCCGAGAGCACCGCCGGGAAGGCGTGGCTGAAATCGGCCATGCGCATGATCAGATTGTCGAGCCACCCGTCGCGCCTTATCGCGGCGATCAGCCCGAGCGCGCTGCCGACGGTCAGGCCGAGCCCGACCGCGCCCAGGCCCACCGCGAGCGAATTGCGCGCGCCGACCATGATCATCGAGAACACGTCCCGCCCGAACTGGTCGGTGCCGAACCAGTGCTCCGCCGAGGGCGGCCGCAGGCGCTTCAGGATCGCCATCTGCGTCGGCTCATAGGGCGTCCAGACGTAAGAAATCAGCGCCATCGCGACGACGAGCCCGGCGAGCAGCAATCCGGCCAGGAAGGACGGCCCGGCCCACCAGCGCCGCGGGCGGGAGCGTGGCGCGACCGCGCTCATGACGCCTGCCGCAGGCGCGGGTCGATCAGCCCATAGACCAGCTCGATCGCGAAGTTGATGAAGACGACCAGGCCTGAGAACAGCATGACGAGGTCCTTGACCACGATCAGGTCATGCTGCGCGATCGACTGGAAGACGAGGCGCCCCAGCCCCGGCAGGGCGAAGACGTTCTCGATGATGATCGCGCCGGCCAGCAGCACCGAGAACTGCAGGCCCAGCACGGTGACAACCGGAATCAGCGCATTGCGCAGCACATGCCGCAGCATAGTGCGCCGCCGGCTGACACCCTTGGCCCGGGCGGTGCGGACATAGTCCTCCTGCATCGTCTCCAGCATCGCCGAGCGGGTGACGCGAGCGAGGATCGCCGCCTGCGGCAGAGCGAGCGCGACCGCCGGCAGCAGCAGCGATTTCAGCGCCGGTACGAGCCCGGCCTGCCAGCCCGGAAAGCCGCCGGCCGGCAGCCAGCCGGCGCCGACGGCGAAGACCAGCACGAGCAGGAGGCCGAACCAGAAATTCGGGATGGCGAGCCCGGCCTGCGCGAAAACCATCACCGCCGCATCGCCGGCGCGGTTGTGATTGGCCGCGGCGAGCGCGCCTAGCGGGATGCCGATGGCGGAAGCGAGCAGGATCGCCATCGAGGCGAGCGGCAATGTCACCACCATGCGCTCGCCGATCAGCTGCGTCACCGGCACGCGGTAGGTGTAGCTCAGGCCGAGATCGCCGGTGACGAGGCCGCCGATCCAACTGAAGAAGCGCAGCAGCGCCGGCTGATCGAGCCCCATCTCCGCCCGCAATGCCGCAAGCGCCTCCGGCGCCGCATTGAGCCCGAGCGTCACCGCTGCCGGATCGCCCGGCAGGATCTCCAGCACGAGGAAGATGACGATCGCCGCGCCGAGCAGCGTCAGGGCGAAGGCGAGCAGGCGGCGGAGCAGGTAGGCGGTCATGGGACGCAAACCACGCCGTCGTCGCAAGCGACCAGCGTCATTGCGAGGAGCGCAGCGACGAAGCAATCCAGGGGCGGCAGCGCTCTACGCCTCCCTAGATTGCTTCGCTGCGCTCGCAATGACGGCGAAGCTGTCACAACCGTTACCGCCAGCGCACCTCCGCCAGCGGCGTCAGCGGCAACGGCCAGTCGGTCCACATGCCCTCCAGATCGGCCCTGGTTACGGTGATCTTCGGCAGGATGAATAGGAAGCCGTTGACGGCATCGCGCGCCAGCATGCGCTGGGCGTCGCCATAGAGCCTGTTGCGCTCGCCCTCGTCGACCGTGCGGTCGATTGTCTCGATCAGCGCCTTGAACTCGGGATTCCTGTACTGGAAGTAGTAGTCGTCGCGGGCATAGTTGGCGATGTCGAGCGGCTCGGTGTGAGAGATGATCGTCAGGTCGAAATCCCTGTTCTTGAATACCCGCTCCAGCCATTGCGGGAATTCGAGCGGCTCGATCTTGGCGGTGATGCCGATCTGCGCCAGCAGCGCTGCGACGATCTCGCCGCCGCGCCTGGCATAGGCCGGCGGCGGCAGGCGCAATGTGCATTCGAAGCCCCTCGGGAAGCCGGCCGCCGCCAGCAAGGCCTTCGCCTTGGCGAGATCGACCGGGTAGGTGCCGGTCAGGTCGATATAGGCTGGGTGCAGCGGCGAGAAATGGCTGCCAATATAGTCGAGATCGAAGCCGTAAATGCCGAGCGCGATCGTCTTGCGGTCGAGCACATGCGAGATCGCCTGGCGCACCCGGACATCACTGAACGGCGCCTTGGCGTTGTTGATCGCGAGGATGGTCTCGCCCTCGGTCTTGCCGAGCGTGACCTTGAGCTTCGGATCGGCCTTGAGCTGCGGGATCGCCTCCGGCGCCGAGAGATTGGTGAAGACGTCGATGTCGCCGGCCCTGAGTGCCGCGACCTGCGCCTGCGGATCGGAGATGAAGCGGAAGGTCGCCTTGGCGAGGGCGGGCTTCGCGCCCCAGTACTCGTCGTTGCGCATCAGCTCGAGCCGGTCGCCGCGATTCCAGCGCGCGAACTTGAACGGGCCGGTGCCGACCGGATTGGTCTTGTTGTTCGCCGCTGTCGCCGGCGAGACGATGATCGCATCGCCCCAGGACAGCCCGTAGACGAAGTTCGCCGTCGGCTGCTTGAGCTTGATGGTGAGCGTGACCGGGTCGGGCGCCTCGATGCTCTCGATCGGCGTGAAGATCCAGCGCTGCGCATTGGTCGAATCGGGCGCGACGGCGCGCTCGAACGAGAACTTCACATCGCGCGCGGACAATGGCGTGCCATCATGGAAGCGCGCATTCGCCCTGAGCTTGAACGTGTAGGTGAGGTTGTCGGGCGCCAGCGTCCAGCTCTCGGCCAGCGCCGGCACCAGCTTGCCGGTGCGGTCCATCGCCACCAGCCCCTCGAAGATGTTCTGCAGCACGACCTCGCGGATCGCCTGCGCCGCACCCGAGGTCGGGTCGAGCGTCGGCGGCTCCAGCGTCATGCCGATGGTGACGCCGTCCTTCGCCTGCGCCAGCGCGGCGAGCGGAAGCTGGGTTGCAAGCGCGGCAAGGCCCGCTCCCGCCAGAAGATCGCGCCGCGTCGTCATCGTCCGCCTCCATCGTCATTGCGGCGCAGGATGGCGCGGAAATGAAGCGGGAGGCAAGAGCGGGCATGCCCACCAGCCCTCATCCTGAGGAGCAGCCGTTAGGCTGCGTCTCGAAGGATGATCCAGGAGGCTCCTGAACCATCTGGAGCATCCTTCGAGACGCCGCTACGCGGCTTCTCAGGACGAGGGCTCACGAAGACTGCCCTAGACGAAATAATCCGGATAGCTCGCCTTGAGGTGCACCAGGTCCGGCAGCAGCGTGCCGAGATGCTGGCGCATCGCGCCGACCGCGGCCGAGGCATCGTGCCGCCTGATCTCGTCGACGATGGCGAGATGCTCGCGGATCACCATCGCCATCCGCCCCGGCACCGGCAACGTCATCCGCCGGCAGCGGTCGATCTGGCTCTTTGCCGCCTGAGCGAGCTTCCAGACGCCGGGATAGCCGGCGATCTCGGCGAGCGCCTCGTGGAAATCCTCGTCGGCGAGGTGGAAGCGCTCCTGGTCATCGGCCTCATGCGATTCGTGCAGCACGGCGATCGTCGCATCGAGCCGGGCGATGTCCTCGGCGGTGGCCGTGCGCGCCAGCACCTCGACCGTGGCGCATTCCAGCGCCTGGCGGATGAACACCGCCTCGGGGATCGCGCCGGTCGGGATGCGGGCTACGAAGGTGCCGGCCTGCGGGAATATCTCGACCAGCCCCTCCTCCTTCAGCCGGATCAGCGCCTCGCGCACCGGCGTGCGGCTCATGCCGAAGCGGGCGGTCAGGTCCTTCTCGGACAGCGGCACACCGGGCCGGAGCACCATGTCGAGGATCTCGCGGCGAAGCTCGTCCTGCACCACCGAGGCGGCCGTAGCGCGGCCTGCGGAGGCTCCGGCCAGGCGCTGCGGCTTGCGCTCACGGCGCGAGCCTCCAGTCTCGCCTATCCCTAATGCCTCCGACATCGTCCTATCCCGGCCATGATCGCCTCCTTATTGGACCACGATGCGCGCTCCGCGGCCAATCAGGGCCTAACACGGCCAAGCTGCGCATACTAGTATATTAGTATATTGACATCACCAGCGCCGGGCCTATGGTCCGGCCCGATAGAGGAAACGCCAGCGATGCTGCTGCACGACGATCGTCTTTTGCCTGCCGAACCGGTGACGCGCGGCATTGCGCGCCGCCTCTATGCCGGCGTCCGCGACCTGCCGATCATCTCGCCGCACGGCCATACCGACCCGCGCTGGTTCGCCGAGGACAAGCCGTTCCCCGATCCGGCGACGCTGTTCGTCAAGCCGGACCACTACATCTTCCGAATGCTCTATTCGCAGGGCATCAAGCTCGAACAGCTCGGCATTGCCCGCAAGGATGGCGGCGAGATCGAGGGCGACCCGCGCAAGATCTGGAAGCTCTTCGCCAGCAACTGGCATCTGTTCCGCGGCACGCCGACGCGGCTCTGGTTCGAGCATGCCGCCTTCTCGATCTTCGGCATCACCGAGCGCCTCTCGGCCGAGAGCGCCGATCGCGTCTACGACCGCATCGCCGAACAGCTGGAGCAGGACGCGATGCGTCCGCGCGCGCTGTTCGAGCGCTTCAAGATCGAGGCGATCGCCACGACCGAGGGGGCGCTCGATCCGCTGAAATGGCACGACATGATCCGCGAGTCCGGCTGGGGCGGCAAGGTCGTCACCGCCTATCGTCCCGACAGCGTCGTCGACCCCGAGTTCGAGGACTTCAGGGACAATCTCGACCAGTTCGGCGAGCTGACCGGCGAGGACGCCACCAGCTGGAACGGCTATCTCGAAGCCCATCGCAAGCGCCGCGGCTATTTCATCGCGCGCGGGGCGACCTCTTCCGATCACGGCCACGCCACGGCCCGCACCGCCAACCTGACAACGGCCGAGTGCGAAAAGCTCTTCGCCAAGATCCTGAAAGGCAAGTTCTCGGCCGAGGACGCCGATCTCTTCCGCGGCCAGATGCTGACCGAGATGGCGAAGATGAGCCTCGATGACGGGCTCGTCCTGCAGATCCACCCCGGTTCCTATCGCAACCACAACCCATACCTGTTCGAGCAGTTCGGCCGCGACATGGGCGCCGACATCCCGCGCGGCATGGACTATGTCTCGGCGCTGAAGCCCTTGCTCGACGCGGTCGGCAACGAGCCCAGCCTCACCGTCATCGCCTTCACCCTCGACGAGACCAGCTATTCGCGCGAGCTCGCCCCGCTCGCCGGCCATTATCCGGCGCTGAAGCTCGGGCCGGGCTGGTGGTTCCTCGATGCGCCCGAGGCGATGCTGCGCTTCCGCGAGCTCACCACCGAGACCGCCGGCTTCTACAACACCGTCGGCTTCAACGACGACACCCGCGCCTATCTCTCGATCCCGGCACGCCACGACGTCGCCCGCCGGATGGACTGCCACTACCTCGCCAGGCTCGTCGCCGAGCACCGTCTCGACGAGGACGAGGCAGCCGAAGTCGCTCACGATCTCGCCTATCGCCTGGCCAAGGAGGCCTACCGGCTGTGACCAGCGCCACCAAGACCATCGACGAACGCCAGGCCGCCCATCCGCGCGATGTGCGCGGCTATGACACGCAGGCGCTGCGCCAGGATTTCCTGATCGAGCGCATCTTCGTGCCGGGCGAGGTCGCGCTGACCTACAGCCATTACGACCGCATGATCGTCGGCGGCGCGATGCCGGCGGCCAAGCCGCTGACGCTCGATCCGTTCCCGCCGACCGGCACGCCCTTCTTCCTGGCGCGCCGCGAGCTCGGCGTGATCAATCTCGGTGGCGCCGGCTCGGTCAGCGTCGACGGCGAGCGCTTCGACCTTCCCAGTCTCGACGCGCTCTATGTCGGGCTCGGCGCGAAGGACGTGTCCTTCGCCAGCGCCGATCCGGCCGATCCGGCCAAGTTCTATTTGACCAGCGCCCCGGCGCATCGCGAGGCCAAGCACCAGCTCATCCGCAAGGACGACGCCAACACCATCCATCTCGGCTCGGCCGAGACCTCGAACAAGCGCACCATCCGGCAATACATCATGCCGAACTCGACCGGCACCAACCAGCTGGTGATGGGCATGACGGCGCTGGAGCCGGGCTCGGTCTGGAACTCCATGCCCTGCCACACCCATACGCGGCGGATGGAGGCGTATCTCTACTTCAACCTCGACCCGGCCCACCGCGTCTTCCACTTCATGGGCGAGCCGCAGCAGACCCGGCATCTGCTTGTCGCCAACGAGCAGGCCGTGATCTCGCCGAACTGGTCGATCCATTGCGGCTGCGGCACCTCGAACTACTCGTTCGTCTGGGCCATGGCCGGCGACAATGTCGAGTTCACCGACATGGACGCCGCCCCGGTGGAGACGCTGCGCTGATGGCGACGGCCTCGCCCTTCTCGCTGGACGGCCGCACGGCGCTGGTCACCGGCGCCAATACCGGCATCGGCCAGGGCATCGCGCTGGCGTTGGCTGAGGCCGGCGCCAAGGTTGTCGCAGCCGGGCGCTCGAGCATGGCCGAGACGGAGAAGCTGATCGCGGAGGCAGGTGGGACCAGCTTCGCGCTCCAGGTCGATCTCCAGCAGGAGGGCATTGCAGCACGGGTTATCGAGCAGGCCGCGGAACTGGCCGGCCCGCTCGACATCCTCGTCAACAATGCCGGCATCATCCGCCGGACGGACGCGCTCGATTTCAGCGAGAGCGATTGGGACGAGGTGATGAACCTCAACCTCAAGGCCAATTTCTTCCTGGCCCAGGCCTTCGCCAAGGCGGCGCTCTTGGCCGGACGCACCGGGCGCATCGTCAACATCGCCTCGCTGCTGTCGTTCCAGGGCGGCATCCGCGTCGCCTCCTACACCGCGAGCAAGAGCGGGCTCGCCGGTCTGACGCGGCTGCTTGCCTGCGAATGGGCGGCCAAGGGCATCAACGTCAACGCCATCGCTCCCGGCTATGTCGAGAGCAACAACACGGAGGCCCTGCGCGCCGATCCCGACCGCAACGCCGCAATCCTCGCCCGCATCCCGGCCGGACGCTGGGGCAGACCGTCCGATATCGGCGGCGCGGCCGTGTTCCTGGCGAGCGACGCGGCGGCCTACATCCATGGCGCGATCCTTCCCGTCGACGGAGGCTGGCTGGCGCGATGACGAACCGTCTCAATTCCTTCTTCCAGCACGACGCTGACATCGCCTGGGAGCCGACCGAGCCCGGTGTGAAGCGCAAGGTCATGGCCTATGGCCCGGACCTGATGGTGGTGCGCGTCGCCTTCGAGGCCGGCGCGATCGGCAAGGCGCACCAGCACCCGCACCGCCAGGCATCCTATGTCGAGAGCGGCGTCTTCGACGTCACCATCGACGGCAGGACCAGCCGGCTCTCCGCCGGCGACACCTTCTTCGTGCCCGAGAACCTCGTCCACGGCGTCGTCAACATCGAGGCCGGGCAACTCATCGATTCCTTCACACCGATGCGGACGGAATTTTTGTGAAAGACCGCTGCGCCCGGCCGTGCCGGCGCAGCTCCCGCCAGGGGACAAGAACGACCGGAATAAGCCGGCGATCATTTTGGGGAGAGGACAAGACCATGCTCAATCGACGGAGTTTCTCCGCGCTCGCCGGCGTCGCCTTCGCCGCGCTGCTCGCGACCTCGGCGCAGGCGCAGAACGTCACCTTGCGCTCGACCGACATCCACCCGACCGATTATCCGACGGTCGAGGCCGTGCGCCATATGGGCAAGCTGCTTGAGGAGCGCACCCAGGGGCGGATCAAGATCAACGTCTTCCACTCGGCCCAGCTCGGCCAGGAGAAGGACACGATCGACCAGACGCGCTTCGGCGTGATCGACATGAATCGCATCAACATGGCGCCGTTCAACAACCTGATCCCGGCGACCAACGTGCCCTCGCTGCCCTTCATCTTCCGCTCGGTCGACCATATGCGGAAGGTCATGGACGGGCCGATCGGCGACAACCTGCTCAAGGATTTCGAAAAGCACGACCTGATCGGCCTCGCCTTCTACGATTCCGGCTCGCGCTCGTTCTATAATTCCAAGCGCGCCATCAACACGCCCGCCGACATGAAGGGCATGAAGATCCGCGTCCAGCAATCCGACATGTTCGTCGCGCTGGTCTCGGCGCTCGGCGCCAACGCGACGCCGATGCCGTTCGGCGAGGTCTATTCGGCGCTGCAGACCGGCGTCATCGACGGTGCCGAGAACAACTGGCCGTCCTATGAATCGACCCGGCATTTCGAGGTCTCGAAATTCTATTCGCAGACCGAGCACTCGCTCTCGCCGGAGGTGCTGGTGATGTCGAAGCGCTCCTTCGACAAGTTCAACGCCGCCGACCAGGCGCTGATCAAGGCCGCCGCCAAGGAGTCGGTCGCCAAGATGCGCGAGCTCTGGGACGCCCGCGAAAAGGCCTCGGAAGCCAAGGTCAAGGCCGGCGGCGCGCAGATCAACACGGTCGAGAAGCAGCCCTTCATCGACGCGATGAAGCCGGTCTACGACAAGTTCGTCACCGATCCCAAGCTGAAGGAAATGGTCGCCGCCATCCAGGCGGTGAAGTGAGCCAATGAGTGAGGCGGCTCCCTCGCCGCCTCTCCCACTTTGTCATCCCGGACAAGCCGCGAAGCGGCGCCGATCCGGGACCCATGCCTGAACCGTTCCGGCATGGGTCCCGGGTCTTCGCTTCGCTCCGCCCGGGATGACCCGCACATATCGACAGCGCCGGGACAGAACCCATGCACGCCTTTACCGCGCTTCTAACGCGCCTCGGCGCCAAGCTCAGCCTCTACGCCCTGTTCGCCGCCGGCGCCGGCCTCGTGCTGATGACGGTGATGGTCGCCTGGGGGGTGTTCGGCCGCTATGTCCTCAACGACACGCCGATCTGGGTCGAGGCCGGCTCTCTCTTCCTGATGTCCTGGTTCATCCTGCTCGGCGCCGCCGTCGGCGTGCGCGAGAGCGACCATCTCGGCTTCGAGGTCGGCCTCGCCATGTCGCCGCCGCCGGTGCGTGCCGCGCTGATCCTGATCGGAGAAGGCCTGGTCTGCGCCTTCGGCCTCGCCATGCTGGTCTATGGCACACAGCTCGCCGCCGGGACCTGGAGCGACCGCATGCCGATCATCGGCATCTCGCGTGGCTGGGACTATGTCCCGATCGCCGCCGGCGGCGCGCTGATCGCCCTGTTTGCGCTCGAGAAGATGCTGCTCTTCGTCACCGGCGAGAAACAGGCCCCGCTCGGCTTCGGCCATTTCGGCTCCGAGCAGGAGGTCTGATCGTGGAACTCTGGGTTCTCTTCGGCACCTTCTCGCTGCTTCTGCTGATCGGCGTGCCCGTTGCCTTCTGCCTCGGCATCGCCTCGGTCGCGACCGTGATCTATATGGGCCTGCCGCCGGTCGTCGTCTTCCAGCAGATGAACTCCGGCATGAACGCCTTCGCCATGATGGCGATCCCGTTCTTCATCTATGCCGGCGATTTGATGATCCGCGGCGGCATCGCCGAGCGCCTGATCCAGATGGCGGCGAGCCTGGTCGGCCATCTGCGCGGCGGCCTCGGTCAGGTCAATGTCGTCACCTGCACGCTCTTCGGCGGCATCTCCGGCTCGGCCGTCGCCGACGCCTCCGCCGTTGGCGGCTTGATGATCCCGCAGATGAAGAAGCGCGGCTACGACGCCGACTACGCCGTCAACGTCACCGCGAACGCGGCGATCATCGCGCTCCTGATCCCGCCCTCGCACAACATGATCATCTATTCGCTCTCGGCGGGCGGCAATCTCTCGATCGCCGATCTCTTCACCGCCGGCGTCGTGCCCGGCCTGCTGCTCTGCGCCGCCTTGATGGTTGCCGCCTGGGCGGTCGCGGTAAGGCGCGGCTATCCGCGCGAGGCCTTTCCGGGCTTCGCCGCGGTCGGCCGCTATGTCGTGCTCGCTTTGCCCGGCATCCTCTTGATCGGCATCATTTTCGGCGGCGTGCGCTCGGGCGTCTTCACCGCGACCGAATCCTCCTGCGTCGCCGTCGTCTACGCCATCCTCGTCACCATCCTGGTCTATCGCCAGCTCACCTGGACGGCCTTCGTCGAGGCGACGCTCGGCGCGGTCCGCACCACCGCCATGGTGCTGCTGGTGATCGGCGCCGCCGGCTCCTTCGGCTGGCTGATGGCCTTCCTGCAGGTGCCGCAGGCGACGATCGCGGCGATGAAGGCGGTGTCCGACAGCCCGCTCGTCATCCTGCTGATGATCAACATCATCCTGCTGGTGCTCGGCACCTTCATGGACATGGCGCCGATGATCATCATCTGCACGCCGATCTTCCTGCCGGTGGTCAAGGCCTTCGGCGTCGACCCGATCCATTTCGGCGTGATCCTGATCCTCAATGCCGGCATCGGCCTCAACACCCCGCCGGTCGGCTCGGTGCAGTTCGTCGCCTGCGCCATCGGGCGCATCTCGATCGGCGAGTCCATGCGCACGATCTGGCCGTTCTACGGTGCCTCGGTTGCCGTGCTCCTGCTCGTGACCTATGTCCCCGGCATCTCCCTCTGGCTGCCGAGGCTGTTCCATTGACCCGTCTGTCCTCCGCCACGCTCGCCAACCTCCCAGCCGCCGTAAGGCGGCCGGGCTATGACCGCAGCAAGCTCCAGCCCGGCATCGTCCATCTCGGCCTCGGCGCCTTCACCCGCGCCCATATGTGCGAGTTCACCGACGACGCGCTGGAGCGGGAGTTCGGCGCCTGGGGCATTATCGGCGCCAGCCTGCAGCGGCCCGATCAGCGCGACCGGCTGAAACCGCAGGACGGGCTCTACACCTTCCTGAAGCGCGCCCCGGCCGGCCCGGAATTGCGCGTGATCGGTTCGGTACTCGATGTGCTGGTCGCGCCCGAGAACCCGCAGGCGCTCGTCGCGAAGCTCGCCGGGCCCGAGACGAAGATCGTCTCGCTCACGGTCACCGAGAAGGGCTATTGCCACGACCCGGCGACCGGCAAGCTCAAGGCCAACCACCCCGACATCGTCCACGACCTCGCCAATCTCGCTGCGCCGCGCTCGGCTGTCGGCCTGATCGTCGCAGGTCTCGCCGCCCGCAAGGCATCGGGCCTTGGCCCGTTCACTGCGCTCTGCTGCGACAACCTCCCGTCCAACGGCCATGTCCTGGCCGGTCTCATCAGGGACTTCGCCGCTCTGCGCGACGACAAGCTCGCCGCCTGGATCGAAGCCAACGGCGCCTTCCCCTCGACCATGGTCGACCGGATCGTGCCGGCGACGACCGAGGCCGACATCGCCGAGGTCGCTGGCCTGCTCGGCCTCGACGACGCCGCCCCGGTGATCGGCGAGCCGTTCCGGCAATGGGCGGTGGAGGACGTCTTCGCAGCCGGCCGGCCGCGCTGGGATGCGGTCGGTGCGCAGATGGTTTCCGAGGTCGCGCCCTTCGAGTTCATGAAGCTGCGCATGCTCAACGGCGCGCATTCGAGCCTGGCCTATCTCGGCTATCTCGCCGGCCATGAGACGGTGGCGGCGGCGAGCGGCGATCCGGTCTTCGCCCGCTTCCTGCAGGGGCTCTGGACCGAGATCATTCCGACCGTTCCGGCCCCGCAGGGCGTCGATCTCAAGACCTATGCCGGCGACCTGCTCGCCCGCTTCCAGAACCCGGCGATCAGGCATCGCACCTGGCAGATCGCCATGGACGGCTCCCAGAAGCTGCCGCAGCGCCTGCTCGGCACCATCCGCGAGCGGCTGAAGGCCGGCGCGCCGATCGATCACCTTGCCCTCGGCGTCGCCGCCTGGATGTCCTATGTCACCGGCATCGACGAGACGGGCGCTGAAATCGACGTGCGCGATCCGCTCGCCGGTGAATTCGCGTTGCGCGCCAAGGCGCTCGGCCGCGACGCGGTGGCGCTGAGCACCGCCCTGTTCGGCATCGGCGCGATCTTCGGCGAGGACCTGCCGCGCGAGCAACGCTTCACGCAGGCCGTGGCGGGGCATCTCGACAACCTGTTCCAGAAGGGCGCCAAGGCGACGGCTGCGGCGCTGGGGTAATAACCGCCTCCTCGTCCTGCGAAGTCGTCCCGGACAAGCGGCAAAGCCGCGCTGATCCGGGACCTATGCCTGAGCCTATCCGATTGAGGTTCAGGCATGGGTCCCGGGTCTCCCTTCGGTCGCCCGGGACGACCCGCGTTTGGGGCTTACCCCCTTGATCCCTACCCCACCCTGACGCCAGATACAGGCGATGTTCGCCCGCTTCGCCAACGCCCTGGCCACGAGCGCCCTCGCCGCGCTGCTGCTCCTGCCCTCAGGCGCTGCGAAGGCCCAGGCGCAGCCGGCCTCACCTTACGTCGTGCCGAACTACTGGGATCCGAACGTCCGGGTCGAGCGGCCCGATCCCGGTCCGCCGCGGGTGATCCGCTTCCTGACCGACGACGATTTCCCGCCAATGCATTTCGCCACGCCGGAAGGCGGCGTCACCGGCTTTTCCGTCGAGCTCGCCCGCGCCGTCTGCGAAAAGCTGGTGCTGAGCTGCACCATCCAGGCGCGCCGCTTCGACACCTTGCTGGATTCCCTCGCCGAGGGGCGCGGCGACGTGCTCGCCGCCGCGATTCCTGTCACCAGCGAGCTGCGCTCACGTTTCGCCGCGAGCCAGATCTACCATCGCTCGCCAGCCCGGCTGCTGACGACGCGCGGCAATGCCCGCGCCGATATCGAACTGGTCGGCCTGCGCGGCACGCGCGTCGCCGTGATCGCGGGCACGGCGCACGAGGCCTTCCTCGAACGCCTCGCGCCCTTCATCCAGCGCCGTGCCGCGCCAGACCTGCAGGCGGCGCTGGCGCTGCTGCGCAGCGGCGACGCCGAATATGTCTTTGGAGATGGGGTCGCGCTGGCGCTGACCATCGCCGGGCGCGGCGGCAGCGAATTCGCCTTTGCCGGAGGGCCCTATCTCGAAGCCCGCTATTTCGGCGAGGGCGTCGGCTTCCTGCTGCGCAAGGACGATCTCGCGCTGAAGCGGGCGATCGACTACGCGCTGCAGGGCCTCTGGGACGACGGCACCTATGCCAGGCTGTTCATCCGGTTCTTCCCGGTCAGCCCGTTCTGAGCCTCATCCTTGGCAGGCTGGCTCGGCTTCGCCAGCCGCCCCTCCTCGGCCTTGTAGAAGAACTGCGAAGCGACGAGCCAGCCCTTGAGCGGCCGCAGGGGTGGGATGCAGGTCAGCAGCACCAGCGGCAGCGTCGTGACCAGATGCACCCAGGTCGGCGGGCTGTAGCTCAGCTCCAGCCAGAGCGGGAAGGCGACCGCCGGCACGCAGACGAACATCATCACGAAGAAGGCCGGGCCATCCGCCGGATCGGCGAAGGAGTAATCCAGCCCGCACGCCTCACAGCGCGGCTTCAGCGTCAGGAAGCCGTCGAAGAGCTGGCCTTCACCGCAGCGCGGGCAGCGGCCACGCAGGCCGGTCTTGAGCGGAGACAGCGCCGGCCAATGCTGATGTGCCATGTCGTCCTCCTGACGGTGACGCATCGTGATTGACTGCATTCACCGGAGATTGACCGCTATATAAAGTCGATATTGATTGCAGTCAATATTGGCGGACGTGCAACACTGTCGCAGGCTATGCACCCGGAACGGCTCTGCCCCAACTAGAGCGCGCGAGCACTCACCTCTGGCGCCTGCTCCAGTGCGTGCGCCATGAAGGCGAGCGCGTCGCCGAGCGCCTTGCGGCCGATCGGCCCGCCCAGGCAGATGCGGGCCGCTTCCGGCGCCGGCCCCTTCGCGGCGAAGGCATCGCTGGCGACGATACCGATCCCGGTCGCCTGCATCTGACCGACGAAGGCGGCACGGGTCCAGGGCGGTGGCAGCTCCAGCCAGAGATTGAAGCTGAGCGGATCAGTGCGGCTCAAGCCCGCCGGCAGGACCTCGGCCGCGAGCTTCTGCCGCGCCGCCGTCTCCGCCCTGACGAAGGCAAGCAGCGCATCGGCGCTACCATCCTCGATCCAATGCGTCGCAAGGGCTGAGGTCAGCGGCGAGGCCATGACGCTGCTGGCGCGCAAGGCCGCAGCGAACGGCCAGCCGGACCGGAGATCCGGCACCACCACATAGGCGAGCCGCAGGCCGGCCCCGAGGCATTTCGACAGCCCGGCAATGTGCCAGGTCAGCTCCGGCGCGAGCGCGGCGAAGGGCGCGGGCGCATCGGGCGGCACGAAGCCATAGGCATCGTCCTCGATGATCGCGACGCCATGGCGGCGGGCGATGCCCACGATCTCTTCGCGCCGCTGCTCCGGCATGGTGATCGTCGTCGGGTTCTGCAGGACAGGATTGAGATAGAGCGCCTTCGGCTTCAGACGCCGGCAGGCCTCGGCGAAGGCTGCGGGATCGAGGCCGTCGCCATCCATCGCGAGGCCGGTCAAGGACAAGCCGAGCTGCGCACAGATCGAGCGGATACCGGGATAGGTCAGCGCCTCGCACAGCACGCTATCGCCCGGCTTGGCCAGGCTGCTCAGGATCGCCAGCAGCGCCGCATTCGCGCCCGGCACGACGAAAAGCTGCTCGGGCGCCGGCGTCAGGCCGCGCCTTCCGAGCCACGAGCCGGCGGCAGCCTTGTCTTCAGGCGCCCCGCCAAGCGGCTGATAGCGCAACAGGCTGACCAGCCGCTCGCCGACCTCGGCCAGGCCTTGGCGCAACCGAGCGAACAGCGCCGGATCATCGGGCTCCGGCGGCAAGGTCATCGAAAGGTCGACCAGCTCCGGCGCGGGCGCTCGTGGGATGGAGGCTTGGCCCGACGCCACGGCTTTCGGCGGCATCGCCTTGACGAAGGTCCCCTGCCCAACCCGCGACTCGACCAGACCGCGCCGCTGCGCCTCGACATAGCCGCGCGCCACGGTGGTGAAGTCGACGGCAAGCGCCTCGGCCAGCCGACGCTGCGGCGGCAGCCTGTGCCCCGCCGACAGCGCTCCCGCGGCGATGTCGGCGGCGATGCGGTCGGCGATGGCGAGATAGCGCGGCTTGTTGCTCTGGGTCAGGTCGGGGAGCCAATCCATCGATGCGATCCGTCGAGTGGCGAAGCACTGAATGGATTGACTGTATATTGTTGCGCAGACGCGCTGTCACTAGCGAGGGCGCTCCGACTTCGATCGTCATTGCGAGCAAAGCGAAGCAATCCAGAAAGGCGTAGAGCTCTGTGGCCCCCGGATTGCTGCGTCGCTTTCGCTCCTCGCAATAACGGGAGAGGTTGACCGCCTGTCAGCTGACGATCTCGCCCCTGAACGCCCAGCGCGTCATGCGCCTCTCCACCAAGGCACAGGCTGCGTACATCAGCACGCCCATGATCGCGATGGCGAAGAGGCCGGCGAAGGTCGTGGCCGAGTCGTTGCGCGCGCCGGCCGAGAGCATCAGGAAGCCGATGCCGCGATTGCCGCCGACCGTCTCGGAGATCACCGAGCCAATGAAGGCCAGCGTCACCGCGACCTTCAGGCTGGCGAAGAGATAGGGCATGGCGCGGGGCACGCCGACCTTGGTCAGGATCTCCCACTGGCTGGCGCCGAGCGAACGCATCACGTCGCGCATCTCAGGCTCGATCGTGGCGAGGCCGGTCGCGACATTCACCACGATCGGGAAGAAGGAAATGACGAAGGCGGTGATGATCGCCGGCAAGGCGCCAACGCCGAGCCAGATCATCAGGATCGGCACGATCGCAACCTTAGGCACCGCGTTGAAGGCGATCAGCAGCGGGTAGAGCCCGGAATAGACGAAGGGCGAGGCGCCGACGGCAAGGCCGAGCAGCACGCCGAAGCCGATCGCCAGCACGAAGCCGACCGCGGTCGTCCACAAGGTCTCCAGGCAGTATCGCAAGAGGATGTCCCAGCGCTGGACCATCACCTCGAAGATCCGTGTCGGCCGCGGCGCCAGGATCTCCGGCACGTCGAAGACGATGCAGGCGATCTCCCAGAGCAGCAGCAGGCCTGCCATGGCGAGCCAGGGCATGGCGACGAGCAGCAGAGCGCGCTGACGATCACTCATTGTCGTGGTCCTGCCGGGGCCGCATCAGGCATGCTCCATATGGATGCGCTCGCGCAGGTCGTGGACGATATCGACGAACTCGGCGGTGAAGGTCGTCTCCAGCGTGCGCGGGCGCGGCAGCTCGATCTTGCTGATCTTGACGATCCGTCCGGGCCGGCGGCTCATCACATAGACGGTGTCGGCGAGATAGACCGCCTCGCGCAGGTCGTGCGTCACTAAAACGGCAGTGAAGCGCCTCTCCAGCCAGAGCGCCTGCATCACGCCCCAGAGCTCCTCGCGGGTGAAGGCGTCGAGCGCGCCGAAGGGCTCGTCGAGCATCAGGATCTCGGGCTCGTGCACCAGCGCCCGGCACAGGCTCGAGCGCTGCTGCATGCCGCCCGAGAGCTGCCAGGGAAACTTGTCGCCGAAGCCGCCGAGGCCGACCGAGGCGAGCAGCTTTTCCACCCGTTCGACGTATTCGCCCTTGTTCGCCCGGAAGCGGCGCTTGTGCGGCTCCACCACTTCGAGCGGCAGGAGGATGTTGTCGCGGGTCGTGCGCCAAGGCATCAGCGTCGGCGCCTGGAAGGCCATGCCGACGCCGCGGATCGGGCCCTTGACCGGCTGGCCGTGGACGCGGACCTCGCCACCGCTCGGCGGCAGCAGCCCGGTGACCAGCTTCATCAGCGTGGACTTACCGCAGCCGGAGGGGCCGACCACGGCGATAAACTCGCCCTTAGCGATGTCGAGCGTCGCATCCTCCAGCGCCAGCATGCGCGAGGGCCCGCTGCCATAGGCGAGGCTGACCTTGCGCAGTTCGACGAGAGGCGTGTCGGTGGAAGCCGGCATGGAGGGCGTCATTCTCGGGCTTGTCCCGAAAATCTCAGGACCAGGAATCTCCAGGAGATGGTCGGGTCAAGCCCGACCATGACGGCTGAGATCAACGCCTCACGGCGCGACCATGCGCTCCGCCTTGGGCGGCAGGAACTTGTTGGTGAACACCTTGTCGGGCGCCGGGGCAGCCGGCAGGCCGAAGGCGTCGGCGACGTCGGTGACCGAGCGAGCGAAGCGCGCCGGGTCGACATCGCCCATGCCGTTCTCCTTCACGAACGGCGTCAGCACGTTCATCTTCAGCGACAGGTCGAGGCGCTCGGCCTCCAGCTTCTCGTCGATCAGCGGGTCGCGCTTCTTCACCGCGGCGAGGCCGACGGCCGGATTGGCAGCGACTTCCTTCCAGGCCTTGGCGGTGGCGCGCAGGAAGCCCTTCACCACCTCCGGCTTCTCGGCGAAGGCCGGCGAAACGATAATGCCGTTCCCATACACGTCCATCTTGTAGTCGGAGTAGTTGAAGGAGACGATGTCCTCCTGCTTCACGCCGCGCGCCTTCAGGTCGAGCACCGACGAGAAGTAATGGCCGCTGATGAAGTCGACCGTGCCCTGCACCATCGACTGCTCGCGCAGCTGCGGCGTCAGGTTGACGTGATTGACAGTCTTGGCGTCGATGCCGACCTTCTTGGCGAAGGCCGGAAAGAGCCGGAACGAGGCGTCGAACACCGGCGCGCCGAGCTTCTTACCGGCGAGATCGGCCGGCTTGGTGATCCCGGTCTTCTTCAGCGTGTGCACGCCGAAGGGCGGGAAGTCATAGGCCATGAAGACGCAGAGGATTTCCTTGCCGGCATTCTTGGCGTTGTACTCGATCAGCGAGTTCACATCGGCGAAGCCGATATCATAGGCGCCGGTGGCGACGCGCTGGACCGCGCCGGCCGAGCCCTGGCCCGGATCCATGGTCACGTCGAGCCCTTCGGCCTTGTAGTAGCCCTTCTCCAGCGCCACCAGGAATGGCGAGGTCGGCCCCTGGAAGACCCAGTCGAGCGTGAACTTCACCGCGGTCTGCGCCTGCGCCGGTGACATTGCCCCCAGGGCCAAAGCAGCCGCGCCGGCGAGCGCGACGCGGTGGCTGAGCGCCCACGCCAAACCCTTGCCGGCCCGCTGCAAGCCGGACATCCCCCACTTCACATTACGAACCATCGAGCCGACCCCTGCTTATGTTGTAAGACGACGCTAGCGGGGCCCGATCCGGAGTCAATCGACCGACCGGGGTTGTCTGCCGCTTTTTCAGGCAGGCGTTTTCCATCTTGCCGGCAGATGGCGCCGCGGTTGTTGCGCCGCACGCGCATATCTGCGAAACCGCGCCCTTCCCTATCCTATCCTGCGAGACCTGACGCCAAAATGCCCGCTTTCGAACCCGCGCTGATCGAAGCCGCCCGCGTCTCGGCCGCCTGGCCGTTCGAGGAAGCTAAGAAGCTCGTCGCGCGGCTGCAGAAATCGGGCAAGCAGGAGGTGGTGTTCGAGACCGGCTATGGCCCGTCGGGCCTGCCGCATATCGGCACTTTCGGCGAGGTCGCGCGCACCTCGATGGTGCGCCATGCCTTTCAGGTGCTGACCGACGGCGCTGTCCCGACCCGGCTGATCGCTTTCTCGGACGATATGGACGGCCTGCGCAAGGTGCCGGACAATGTCCCGAACAAGGAGCTGCTGGCGCAGCATCTCGGCAAGCCGCTGACCGAGGTGCCGGACCCGTTCGGCACGCATGACTCCTTCGGCCGGCACAACAATGCCCGGCTCTGCGCCTTCCTCGACCAGTTCGGCTTCGACTACGAGTTCAAGTCCTCGACCGACGCCTATCGCGCCGGCGAGTTCGACGCGACCCTGCTCAGGATGCTGGCCCGCTTCGACAAGATCATGTCGATCATGCTTGCGACCCTGCGCGAGGAGCGCGCCGCGACCTATTCGCCCTTCCTGCCGATCCATCCGAAGACGCGGGTCGTCATGCAGGTGCCGATCGAGGCGCGCGATGTCGAGGCCGGCACCATCACCTGGACCGACCCGCAGAGCGGCGAGCGCTTCACCACGCCGGTGACCGGCGGCCATGCCAAGCTGCAATGGAAGCCGGACTGGGCGATGCGCTGGGTCGCGCTCGGCGTCGACTACGAGATGGCCGGCAAGGACCTGATCGACTCCGTCAAGGTCTCCTCGCAGATCGCCCGCGCCATCGACGGTGTGCCGCCGGAAGGCTTCAACTACGAGCTCTTCCTGGACGAGCAGGGCCAGAAGATCTCGAAGTCGAAGGGCAACGGCCTGACCATCGAGGAGTGGCTGAGCTATGGCCCGCCGGAATCGCTGGCGCTGTTCATGTACTCGCGCCCGCGCGAGGCCAAGAAGCTGCATTTCGACGTGATCCCGCGCGCCGTCGACGACTATCTGCAGTTCCTCGGCGGCTATGACCGGCAGGACTGGAAGAACCGGCTCGGCAACCCGGTCTGGCATATCCATGCCGGCACGCCGCCGCAGCCGGAGGTGATCGCCACCGGCGAGGGCGACAATGCGGTGCGCACCCAGATCTCATTCTCGCTGCTGATGAACCTCGTCGCCGTCGCGAATTCCGAGGACAAGGCCGTGCTCTGGGGCTTCCTGCAACGCTATGCGCCCGGCATTTCGCCTGAGAGCCATCCGCGGCTCGATGCGCTCGTCGGCTACGCGCTCGCCTACTTCAGAGACTTCGTGAAGCCGGCGAAGCATTACCGCCCGGCCGACGAGACCGAGCGCGCCGCCTTCACCGCGCTGGACGCCGCGCTCGCCGCATTGCCGGCCGGAGCGAGCGCCGAAGCGGTTCAGGATGCGGCGCTCGACGTGGCGCGGGCCATCCCGCGCTATCAGAACCTCGGCGCCAAGAACGCGACGCCGGAACGGCCGGGCGTCTCTGGCGACTGGTGGAAGGCGATCTACCAGGTGATGTTCGGCGAGGACCAGGGCCCGCGCTTCGGCTCCTTCGCAGCGATCTACGGCCTCGACAACACCCGCAAGCTGATCGCCAAGGCGCTCGATGGCGGGCTGATCCGCGAGCATGAGGCCTTCCTGGCGGCGCGCCAGCCGCTCAGCGCATGAGCGCAGCGGCGGCTGAGGCGGTCGAGAAGGCCATCGCCAGCCGCCGCGCCGTGCGCGCCTTCCTGCCCGATCCGGTCGATCCTGCGCTGGTGCGTCGCTTGATCGAGCTGGCGGCGCAGGCGCCGAGCGGCACCAACATGCAGCCCTGGCGGCTACGGGTGCTTGGGCCCAAGGTGCGCGCCAGGCTGGAGACGGCACTGGTCGCCGCGCTCGACGATCCCTCCCCGCGCGAGGAGGAATACCGCTACTATCCTGCGACCCTCCGCGAGCCCTATCTCTCGCGTCGTCGCAAAGTCGGCTGGGACCTCTACGGCCTGCTCGGCGTCGCCAAGGGCGACCATGCCGGCATGCGCCGCCAAACCGAGGCGAACCTGCGCTTCTTCGGTGCGCCGGTCGCGCTGATGCTGACGGTCGACCGCGATCTCGAGATCGGCTCCTGGCTCGATCTCGGCGGCTTCATCCAGACTCTGCTGATCGCGGCGCAAGGCCACGATCTCGATTCCTGCCCGCAGGCGATCTTCGCCAGCTTCCACGGGGTCGTGCGACGCGAGCTTGCCATCCCGCAGAGCGAGGTCGTGGTCTGCGGCATCGCGCTCGGCAAGGCCGATCCAGAGGCGCCGGCGAACCGGCTCGTGCCCGAGCGCGAGCCGGTCGAGGGCTTCACCAGCTGGCTGGATTAGCCGCTGCGGCCTTCAGCCCGCCACGGCGGTATACTCGGTCTCGACCGAGGAATCGTGGAGATGGTGGTCGTAGCCGTAGATGTGGATCGAGATCGCGTCGCCAACGCCGCGATTCTGCATGCGGTGGATGTTCGGCCCGGTCGGCAGCATGCAGGCGACATAGCCGGCCTGGCGCTCATACTCCTGCGTCGCCACCGCGCGGCTGGCGTCGATGGCGCGATACCAGGTTTCCGTCAGGGCGCCGGTAACCATGCCGAAGCAGCAAGAGCAGTGATGGTCGTGGATGCAGGTGGTCGAGCCTTCGCCCCAGACCATCGCCCAGACGCTGACGGCATCATTGCCAGCCAGCAGGTTGCGGGCATAGCCGCCCGCCTTGCGCTGCAGCGGCAGAGCCTGAATCAGGTCGGGGATCGCGACGAGCTCGTTGAGGACGGCGCGAGCCGCAGCGAGATAATCGCGCGAGCAGGTGCCCTCATGGGTGCGCAGGGCGTTCAGCACTGCGCCGCTCCGCTCCTCGCCGAGAAAGCCCTGCATGTCACTCATCTCCCATCGCATCTGATGACAGGCGAATGATAGGCCGGGCACAGTGGCAATGGTTTGCAATCCTCCACTCAAGGAAAGACAAACTTAGAAACTGATACCAATCGATGTCATATTGTGAGAAGATAAATTCGACTTACGCATAGCGGGTGACATTCCATTCCGATCGGAAAGACTCACGTGCTCAAACTCGACGCCTTCGACCTGCGCATCCTCGCGCTGTTGCAGGAGGATGCCAGCAAGCCGCTGGCCGAGATCGCCGATGCGGTCGGGCTGTCCACGACGCCGTGCTGGCGGCGCATCCAGAAGCTGGAAGCAGCAGGCTACATCAAGCAACGCGTCGCGCTGCTCGACCGCGACAAGCTCCGGGCCGGCGTCACCGTCTTCATCGCGGTGAAGACGGCGCGCCATTCGATGGAGTGGCTGGAGCGCTTCCACGCCGCCGTGCACGATTTGCCGGAGATCGTCGACTTCTACCGGATGAGCGGCGACATCGACTATCTGCTCAAGGCCTATGTCTGCGACATCGCCGCTTATGACGCGCTCTACAAGAAGCTGATCGCCCGGATCGAGCTCAGCGATGTCACCTCCATGTTCGCCATGGAGGAGCTGAAATCGACCACGGCGATCCCGCTCGGCTTCGCCGCCGAGGGCTGATCACCTCACCGTCGTGCTCACACTCGTGGCGAGCATCCACGTCTTGAACACCGCATTGCCTCGGGGAAGACGCGGATGGTCGGGACAAGCCCGACCATGACGAGAAGGCTCACCCATTGATCTCGAAGAGGCCGGCGCAGCCCATGCCGCCGGCGACGCACATGGTGACCACGGCATAGCGCGCCTTGCGTCGGCGCCCTTCCAGCAGGGCATGGCCGACGAGCCGCGCCCCGCTCATGCCGAAGGGATGGCCGATCGCGATCGCGCCGCCATTGACGTTGACCTTGTCGGGATCGATGCCGAGCCTGTCGCGGCAATAGAGCGACTGCGAGGCGAAGGCCTCGTTCAGCTCCCACAGATCGATGTCGGAGACCATGAGACCGTTGCGCTCCAGCAGGCGCGGCACCGCGAAGACCGGGCCGATGCCCATCTCGTCGGGCTCGCAGCCGGCCGAGGCGAAGCCGCGGAAGATGCCGAGCGGCGTAAGACCGCGGCGCCTGGCCTCCTCAGCCGACATCACCACGCTGGCCGAGGCGCCGTCGGAAAGCTGGCTGGCATTGCCCGCGGTGACGAACTTGTCTTCGCCGCGCACGGGTTTCAGCTTGGCGAGGCCCTCCAGCGTCGTTTCGGGCCGGTTGCCCTCATCTTTGCTGAGCGTGACCTCTTCCTGACGGGTCTCGCCGGTCGCCTTGTCGGTGACGGCCATCACCGCGCTCATCGGCACGATCTCGTTATCGAAGAGCTGGCGCTGCTGGGCCGCGGCGGTGCGGCGCTGGCTCTCGACCGAGAACGCGTCCTGGGCCTGGCGCGAGATGCCGTAGCGCTCGGCGACGATGTCGGCCGTCTCGATCATGCTCGTATAGATCGTCGGCTTGTTGGCCTTGAGCCAGTCGTTCTCGGTCAGGTCGCGCCGCACCACCGGCGCCACCAACGAGATCGATTCGACTCCGCCGCCGATCGCGACCGGCACCCCGTCCAGCACCACCCGCCGCGCCGCATGTGCGATCGCCTCCAGCCCCGAGGCGCAAAAGCGGCTGACGGTGACGCCGGCCGACTGCACCGGTATGCCGGCGACGAGCGCGCCATGGCGGGCGACATTGCCGCCGGTCGCGGCTTCCGGATAGCCGCAGCCCATCACCACTTCCTCGACTGCCTCCGGCTCGAGCTTGGCCCGCGCCATGGCGTGCCTGATCGCATGGGCGGCCATGTCGGCGCCGCGAACCTGGTTGAAGGCGCCGCGATGCGCCTTGCCGATCGGCGTGCGGGCAGTCGAGACGATGACGGCTTCGGTCATGGCGTTTCACATCCTGTCAGGCAGTACTTGGGTAGCTGGTTGGAATAGTCGCTCTCAGGTGGCTTTCGTTGCAGAAAAGCCTTTGCCCTCGGCAGCGAGCTTGCGGAGCAGCGGCGCCGGTTCGAGGGAGACGTCGCCGCTCTCTGCCGCCTGCTGCTCCAGTCGTTTGACGATCGTGCCGAGCCCGACGCTTTCAGCCCAATGCATCGGCCCACCGCGCCAGGCCGGCCAGTTGTAGCCGTTGAGCCAGACCGTATCGATGTCGCCGGCGCGGGTCGCGATGCCCTCGTCGAGGATGCGCGCGCCCTCGTTGACCATCGGATCGAGCAGCCGCGCCAGGATCTCCTCAGCCGTGAAGCTGCGCCGCGTCACGCCCTTGCTCGCCGAGACCTCGGCGATCAGCGCCTCGACCTCCGGATCGCGCTCGCCGGCGCGCGCGCCCTCTGGATAACGGTAATAGCCGCGCCCGGTCTTCTGGCCGAACCAGCCGCGCTCGCAGATCGCATCGGCCACTGCCGCGCTCTTGCCGCGTGCCTTGCGGCTGCGCCAGCTGATGTCGTTGCCGGCAAGGTCGGACATGGCGAACGGCCCCATCTTGAAGCCGAAGCCGGTCAGCGCCGCATCGACCTCGTGCGGCAGGGCGCCGGCGACGAGCAGGCGCTCGGCGGCGCGGGTGCGCGCCTCAAGCATGCGGTTGCCGACGAAGCCGAAGCAGTTGCCGACCACGACCGGCACCTTGCCGAGCTTGCGCCCGAGGCCGATAGCGGTCGCGACCACATCCTCAGCCACGCCAGCCGGACGAACGATCTCCAGCAGCTTCATCACATTGGCCGGGCTGAAGAAATGCAGGCCGAGCACGTCCGCCGGCCGGCTCGTCACGGCAGCGATCTCGGTGACGTCGAGATAGGAGGTGTTGCTGGCGAGGATCGCACCCGGCTTGGCGATTGTGTCGAGCGCCCCGAATATCTCGCGCTTGACGCCCATCTCCTCGAAGGCAGCCTCGATCACGATGTCCGCTTCCGCAGCGGCTGCTAATCCGACCGCAGGCGTGATCAGCGCCATGCGCTGCTCGCGCACCGCCTCGGTCATCGAGCCGCGCTTGACCGAGAAGCCATAGGTGTCGCGCACCCGGGCATGGCCCTTGTCGATCTGCTCCTGCGTGGTCTCGATCAGCGTCACCGGGATGCCGGCATTGGCGAAGCACATCGCGATGCCGCCGCCCATGGTGCCGGCGCCGATCACGGCGGCGCGCGCGATCGGACGCGGCTTGACGCTTTCGTCGATGCCGGGAACCTTCGCCGCCTCGCGCTCGGCGAAGAAGACATAGCGCAGCGCCTTGGAGCGCTCGTCGCCGAGGAGCTTCACGAACAGCGCCCGCTCGGTCGCAAGCCCCTCCGCCAGCGGCAACGTCAGCGCCGCGCGCACCGCCTCGACCAGGGCTGCGACATTCGGCATCTCGCCCGACTTCGCCAGCGCATCCTTGGCAAGCGCCTCGAAAGCCTCTTGCTCGGCCGGCGTCAGCTTGTCGCTGCGCTCGCCGGTCCTCGTGGGCGCGCCCTTGCCCGCCAGCTCCTGCGCCAGTGCGATCGCTGCCCCGACGGCATCGCTCTCGACGAGCTTATCGACCAGCCCGAGCGCCAGGGCCTTCTGCGCCGGGATCGGCTCGCCCGAGAGCATCATCGGGAAGGCGGCGGCGGCCCCGATCAGGCGCGGCAGGCGCTGCGTGCCGCCGGCGCCCGGGATCAGCCCGAGCTTGATCTCCGGCAGGCCGAGCTTCGCGGCCTGGCTGGCGACGCGGCCATGACACGCGAGCGCGACCTCGAGCCCGCCGCCGAGTGCGACGCCCTCGATCGCCGCGACGACCGGTTTGGGCGCGTTCTCGATCGCGGCCAGCAGGTCGGGCAGGATCGGCGGCGCCGGAGGCTTGCCGAATTCGCTGATGTCGGCGCCGGCGATGAAGGCCCTGCCCTTGGCGGCAATGACCAGCGCAACGACATCGGCATCGGCCATAGCCTGAGCGAGCGCCTGCAACAGGTCGGCACGCAGCGCGGCGCTCAGGGCGTTGACCGGCGGATTGTCGAGGCTCGCGACCGCCACATCTCCGTGACGGGTCAATGCGACTGTAGGCATGCGGTCTCCACCCTGTCTTCTCGGCGCGGCCATCACGCCCTGATTATTTGAAACTTAAAATAATGCCGGTTGCACTGCAACGACGCAGAACCTGCCGGGCTTCCTTGACCGGCGCAATCCCCTCCCCCATCGTCTCCCGCCGCCTCGAGCGGGAGAGACGATGAGAAGGTTTGCATGACGAAGACCGTTCTGAGCGAGACCCCGGCCGAGGGCGTCAGGCAGATCACCATGAACCGGCCCGATCGGCGCAACGCGCTCGATCGCGCCACCTATCAGGGTCTGATCGACGCGCTTGCCGCCGCTGACGCCGACGCCTCGGTGCGCGCCGTCGTGCTCACCGGCGCCGGCGGCTGCTTCACCAGCGGCAACGACATCAAGGACTTCGCAGCGGCCGCGGCCACAGGCGTCGGCGCCGAGATCGCCATCGACTTCCTGACCGCGATCTCGACGGCGAAGAAGCCGCTCATCGCGGCGGCAGAAGGCTTCGCCGTCGGCATCGGCACCACCATGCTGCTACACTGCGATCTCGCTTTTGCCGGGCGCGGCGCCAGCTTCCGCATGCCCTTCGTCAGCCTCGGCCTCTGCCCGGAAGGCGGGTCGAGCTATCTCCTGCCGCTGATCGCCGGTAGCAAGCGCGCTGCCGAATTGCTGATGCTGGGCGAGCCTTTCGGACCCGAGATCGCGCAGGAGGCCGGTCTGATCAACGCCGTCACCGAGGAAGGTGGCGCGCTCGCTGCGGCGCTCGACAAGGCCAAGGCGCTGGCGGCCCTGCCGCCGCAATCGGTCGCGCTGACCAAGTCCCTGCTCAAGCGCGGCAGCGCCGCCGCCGTGGCCGAGACAATCGGGACCGAGGCGCGCCATTTCGGCGAACGACTGAAATCGGCGGAGGCACAGGCCGCTTTCATGGCGTTCCTGACCAAGCGCTGACGACACCGTCGCGCTGCTGTCGCGGGAATCGCGGAACATTCTGCACCCCACCACGTTGACGCGCGTCAACGCCCGCAAGGAGCTGGATGTGAAGCTGAAGGTCGTCGCCACCCTCGTCTATCGCTTCGACCATGAAACGCCGGTGATCGTCGCGATCGAGCCGGCACGGTCCCCGGATCAGACCATCCTCTCGGAGCAGTTGCTGATCGACCAACCCGCCGAGCTGATCCGAGACCTGGATTCCGAGACCGGCATGCGCCGCTTTCGGGCGTCGTTGTCGGGCCAGGTCTCGATCCAGTATCAGGGCACGATCGACAACGGCGCGCGCCGCCAGCTTCATGCCGATGCCCGCCAGCATGCCTGGGCCGAGTTGCCGGCCGAAGTACTGCCTTATCTGCTGCCGAGCCGCTTCTGCCCCTCCGACAATCTGATGCGCTTCGCCCAGCGCGAGTTCAGTGACATCGAGGCCGGCGGCGCCAAGGTTCTCGCTGTCGTCGACTGGCTGCAGGAGCATGTCGACTACGTGCACGGCGTCAGCAATGCGCAGACCACGGCCGAGCAGACCTTCATCGACCGAGCCGGCGTCTGCCGTGACTTCAGCCATCTCGGCATCGCGCTTTGCCGAGCCCTGAACCTGCCGGCGCGGGCTGTCAGCGCCTATGCCGCCGATCTAGATCCGCCGGATTTCCACGCCGTGTTCGAGGTCTTCCTCGACGGGCGTTGGTGGCTGGTCGACCCGACCCGGCTGGCGCCGATCGAGGGCATGGTCCGCATCGCGGCCGGGCGCGACGCCGCCGACATCGCCTTCCTGACCAGCGGCAGCCTGTGCCAGTGCCTCAACCAATGGGTCGAGGTCAGCCGCAGCGAGGACAGCGAGCCGGTTCGGGCGGCTTGAGCTGACGGCTCAGCCGCGACGATCAATCGTCGTCATCGTCGTCGCGCCGGCGCCTGCGACGCCGGGAATGGTAGTCGTCATCGCGCCACCGCCGCCGATAGCCATCATCATAGTAGCGGCGGCGATACCGGTGACGGCGCCGGCGATCATCGTCGTCGTCATCGTCGTCGGCCCGCGCCGCGGTCGCGGTCAGAGCCGAGCCGGCGATCGCCATCGGCAAGGCGAACAGCGCCAGCCGCAGCAGCGTTCGTCGCTTCTGGTCGGTCTCGCTCATCCTCATCTCCTCCATATCGGCCATGTCCCATCGCAGCGGGACAGTTTGGCGGATTTGGCAAGAACGCGTGGCGAGGGGCCTTATTCCCAACAGGTCCGATTTTTCGCGGCAGGGCTCAGGCTGGCCGCACCGCGGACAGCCTCCGCGTCCTCAGGAGGCTGCGCGTCAGCGCGGCCAGGAAGAGCATCGCCTGCACCACGACGATGCAGGGCCCAGTCGCGACATCGAGATGGAAGCTCACGATCGTGCCAAGAACGCTCGACGTCACCGCCGCCGCAACCGCAGCCAGCAGCATCAGGTCAAAGCGGCGCGTGGTCAGGTAGCCGATCGCACCGGGCGCTATCAGCATCGCCACGACGAGGATGATGCCGACCGCCTTCAGCGCGGCGACGATGGTCAGCGCCAGCATGGCGAGCAGGCCGAAATGCAGCGCCCTCACCGGCAGGCCGATCGCCCGCGCATGCGCCGGATCGAAGGCGTGCAGCAGGAAGTCGCGTCGTTTGACGAGCATGAAGCCGGCGACCGGCAAAGCGATCAGCGCCGTCTCGGCGATGTCGCCCCAGGTCACGCCGAGCATGTTGCCGAACAGGATGTGCATGAGGTGCTGGTCGCTGTCGACCTTGACGAACAGCACGAGGCCGAGTGCGAACATGCCGGAGAAGACGATGCCCATCACCGTGTCCTCCTTCACCCGGCTGTTCTCCTTGAGGTAGCCGATGCCGAAGGCGCAGGCGAGGCCCGCCGCGAAGGCACCGATGGCGAGCGGCAGGCTAGCGATATGGGCCAGCACGATGCCGGGCAGCACCGCATGCGAGACCGCATCGCCCATCAGCGACCAGCCCTTCAGCACGAGGAAACAGGACAGCACGGCGCAGACAAGCCCGACCATCACCGCGACCGCAAGGCCGCGCAGCATGAACTCGTGCGCGAAGGGCGCGAGCAGCCAGGGTTGGATCAGGCTCATGCCGGGCCTCCGACGCTGGCGGCGCGGCGCGCCCCGAGGCGGCCATGCTTGGGCGCGAACAGGAAGGCGGCGAGGAAGAGGAGCGTCTGGAACACGACGATGAGGCCGCCGGTCGAGCCGTCGAGGAAGTAGCTGGCATAGGCGCCAACCGCCGAGGTCACGACGCCCATCGTCACCGCGATTGCGATCAGCCGGCCGAAACGGTCGGTCAGGAGATAGGCCGTCGCGCCGGGGGTCACCACCATGGCGATGACGAGGCAGGCGCCGACCGTCTGCAGCGCCGCGACGGTGCAGGCCGAGAGCAACACGAAGAAGAGGATCTTCAGCCGCGTCGGCGAGAGGCCGACGGCGCGCGCCTGGTTCTCGTCGAAGAAGACCAGCATCAGATCCTTCCAGCGCAGCAACAGGATGGCGAGCGACACAAACGCGATGATCGCGACCTGGATCACGTCCTCGTCGGAAATGCCGAGGATGTTGCCGAGCACGATCGACTGGACGTTGACCGAGGTCGGGTTGATCGAGACGATCATCAGCCCGACGGCAAAGAATGTGGTGAAGACGATGCCGATCACGGCATCCTCGCGCAATTGCGTGCGCACCCTGACCAGCGCCATGGCGAGGGCCGCCAGCAGGCCGGAGAAAAAGGCGCCGGCGGCATAGGGAACCTTGAGGAGATAGGCGAGCGCGACGCCGGGCACGATCGCATGCGCCAGCGCGTCGCCCATCAGCGACCAGCCCTTCAGCATCAGATAACAGGACAGGAAGGCACAGACGCCGCCGACCAGAGCCGAGACCCAGATCGCCTTGACCATGTACTGATAGCCGAAGGGTTCGAGCAAGAGTTCCATCACGGTTGCCCGTCCTTCCTGCCGGCGGCGGGCTTCTCCTGGTCGCGGTCGCCATAGAAGACCAGCGGGCGCTCGTCGTCGGTGATCACGGTGACGCGGCGCTGGTCGGCGTCGGCATGCAGGCTCGCGCCCTCCAGGCGGAAATGCCGGAGCGCGCCGCCGAAGGCCCGCTGCAGATTGTCCTGGGTGAAGGTCGTCTCTGTCGGTCCGGCGGCGAGCACGGTCTTGTTGACGATCACGACCTGGTCGCAGAAATCCGGGATCGAGCCGAGATTATGGGTCGAGACCAGCATCAGCCGGCCTTCGGCCCGCAGCTCCCGCATCAGCTGGACGATCTGGTCCTCGGTCTTGACGTCGACGCCGGTGAAGGGCTCGTCGAGCAGGATCACCTGCCCGCCCTGCGCCAGGGCGCGGGCGAGGAAAACGCGTTTGCGCTGGCCGCCGGAGAGCTCGCCGATCTGGCGGCGGCGGAACTCCAGCATGTTGACGCGTTCGAGCGCCTGCTCGGCCGCCTCGCGATCCGCCTTTCGCGGCAGGCGCATGAAGCCCATATGGCCATAGCGCCCCATCATCACGACGTCGTCGACCAGCACCGGGAAGGTCCAGTCGACTTCCTCCGCCTGCGGCACATAGGCGACGAGCCCGCGCTTCAGCGCCTGGCGCACCTCCATGCCGGCGATGCTGACCAGCCCCTGCGCCGGTTTCAGGAAGCCCATCAGCGTCTTGAAGATCGTCGACTTGCCGGAGCCGTTGACGCCGACCAGCGCACAAATCGTGCCGGGGCCGAGCGCGAAGGAGGCATTGTTGACCGCGGTGACGCCATTGGCGTAGCGGACGGTGACGCCGCTGACCACGATCGACGGCGTCGGCCCCTGCCTCGGGCGTATGTCTGCGGCCTGTCGGTTCACTGGCCGAACCCTTTCGCGATCGTGTCGACGGTGACTTCCAGCAGCTTGAGATAGGTCGGCACCACGCCGCGCGCATCGGAGAGCGAGTCGACATAGAGCACGCCGCCGTACTTTGCCCCGGTCTCGCGCGCGACCTGCTTGGCGGCCTTGTCCGAGATCGTGCTCTCGCTGAATACGGCCGGGATCTTGTTCTTGCGGACGAGGTCGATCAGGCGGCGCACCTGCTGCGGCGTGCCCTGTTCGTCGGCGTTGATCGGCCAGAGATAGGCTTCGCGCCAGCCATAGTCGCGGGCGAGGTAGCTGAAGGCGCCCTCGCTGGAAACGAGCCAGCGCTTCTCGGCCGGCACCTTGTCGAGGCGGGCGCGCAGGGGCGCGTCTATCGCTTTGATCTGCGCGGAATAGTCGGCAGCGTTCTTGGCATAGGTCGCGGCATTGGCCGGATCGGCCTCGGCCAGCGCCTTGCGGATGTTCTCGACATAGATCAGCGCGCTTGCCGTGGACATCCAGGCATGCGGGTTGGGCTTGCCCTCATAGGGTCCGTCCTTGATGCCCATCGGCGCGATGCCGTCCGTCACCACCGCGCTTCGGACGTTCTTCACATTGTCGAAGAACTTCTCGAACCAGCGCTCGAGGTTCATGCCGTTCCAGAGCACGAGATCGGCCGATTGCGCCTTCACCACATCGAGCGGCGTCGGCTGGTAATCGTGGATCTCAGCGCCCGGCTTGGTGATCGACTCGACGATCGCGGCTGTGCCGGCGACGTTCTGGGCGATGTCCTGTATCACCGTGAAGGTGGTGACGACACGCAGCGGCTTGCCCGGCGCAGCCTGTGCCAGAGCCCCCCCAGCGGACGCGGCGAGGCCGAACGCGAGCGTCGTGGCGGCGGCAAAGCCAAGGAAACGGCGGCGCGTGAACATGGTCTCTCCGATAGCAGGACTGGGAACAATGGAACGCTATTGCAACCTACTTGCATTTGTCAACGCAATTGCAAACGAATTGCGACAAGCCATTTTTGCAAATGCCTCTCAGGGTTGCTAACTCTCGTGCATGAAAGGAATCGACCAGCGCGTAACGGAATTCGAGCACCAGCTCCGCAAGGCGGGCCTGCGGATGACGCAGCAGCGCCGGCTGATCCTGCGGGTCCTGGCCGAGGCCGATGACCATCCCGATGCGAAGGGCATCTTCACGCGCGCCTTCTTGCACGACCCGACGCTGTCGCTTTCGACCGTCTATCGCACGATGAAACTGCTGGAGACACAGGGCGCGATTGAGCGCCATGCCTTCGAGGACGGCGTCTCGCGCTACGAGCACGCCGACCAGCAGCACCATGACCATCTGATCGATGTCGAGACCGGCCAGGTCGTCGAATTCTCCTCGCCCGAAATCGAGGCGCTCCAGGCGAAGATCGCGGCCGAACTTGGCTACGAGATCGTCCGCCACAAGCTCGAACTCTATGGCAGGAAGCTCGGCCGGAAGGGTCGCCGCAAACCCGGCGAAGGCTGAAGCCGGCTTTTGGCGGCAATGAGTTAACTGAATCTCAATCGCCAGCTTCGATAGCTCACGCAACGGCAACTTGCCTGTCGGAAGCGTGCATTAGCTTTGAGTAATCGTTTCGAATTGCCAGCCGCCATTCGCCCGCACTCGGGCGCCAGCCTCGATACCAAGCTTGTTCTGGGTTGCATGGTCCTGCTCGCGCTCTCGCTTGCACTGGCGCTCGGCCTGATCACCATTCTCGGCAGCGATTATGCCCGTGCCAGCCGCAATCTCGAGGCGCTGACGCTCTACAGGAAAGTGTTGACAGCAGCGAACCGGCTCTCCGCCGAGCGCGGCCCGATGAACAGCGTGCTCGGCGAGGAGTCGGCGGCGGACGGCCCTGCCGCGCGCAAGCTCGCCGAATTCCGCACAGTGAGCGATCAGGCCCTGGCCGAGATTACACCCGATGACGGTGATGAGATCACCCGGCGTCTCGTCGATCGCGACAAGCTAGACAACGTCCGCGCCAGCCTCGCCGCCGCAAGACGCGCAGCGGATCAGCTGAGCGCACGGCCACTGGCCGAGCGCGACACCACCGAGATCCGCAGCGTCATCACCGGCATGTTCGACGTTGTCGAGACGATGCGGCCGGTGGTGACCGGCGCCATGGCCGAGCTGATCGAGCACGACCGCACACTCGCCGGGCACGCTTTGGCCGGGCAGATGCTCGGCGACCTGCGCGAATATGCCGGCCGGATGGGCTCCTTCCTCGCCCCCTCGATCGCTGCGCGCCAGCCGCTCTCCGCGACGGCTTACGACGAGCTCATCCTGACCCATGGGCGCGTCCTGCAGATCTGGCAATCGCTGGAACACCAGCTTGCCCTGCACGCCGACGCGCCCGAGCTGGTCGCCGCCGTCGGCGAGGCGAGAATCCGCTACTTCCGCGACGGGCTCGATCTCATCGCGCGGCTGAGCGCCGAGGGAAAGACGGGCCACTATTCTGTCACCACCGAACAGATGACATTGCAGTACGTTCCGACGATGGCACCGCTGGAACGCCTGCGTGACGGCTTCCTCGACGATATGCTGGCGCATGCACGGGCCACCCGGGCGAACAGCGTCCATTGGCTTCAGCTCGTCGTGGCCTTCACCGTTCTGATCGTCCTCACCAATCTGCTGCTGCTCGTGCTGGCGCGCCGGCGCATCTTCCGCCCGCTGCTGCAGGCCCGCAACCACATCGTGGCACTCGCCGAGGAACGCAATCTCGACCAGCCGACGCGCGTCAGCAGGCATGGCGGCGAGATTCATGAGCTGTTCGCGGCCCTTGAATCGCTGCGCCTCAAGCTGCGCGAGCGCCTGCGCCTCACCGAGCGCCTAAAGGTGCAGGCCGAAACCGATGCGCTGACCGGCCTGCTGAACCGCCGCACGTTCGATCGTCTCGGCCAGGACGACTCCGGCTTCGCCGACCTGCCCGTCGAAACCGGCCTGATCCTGATGGATATCGATCGCTTCAAGCTGATCAACGACACCTATGGCCACATCGCCGGCGATCAGGTCCTGCGGGCCACGGCGGGGCTGGTGGTGGAAATGGTTCGCAAGAACGACCTCGTCATGCGCTATGGCGGCGAGGAGTTCGCCATTGTCCTGCCGAGCACCTCCCTGCGCACGCTGGCGCGGATCGCGGAAACGCTGCGCGCGGCGATCGCCGAGCAGGCGATCGCGCTCGACGACGGCACCGAAGTGCTCGTCACTGCCAGCTTCGGCGTCGCGACCGGCCGACGCGATGGCCCTGGCTGGAAGACATTGATCGAAGCAGCCGATCAGGCGCTCTACATGGCCAAGGCCGAGGGCCGGAACCGGGTCGGCGTCGCCGGCGAGCACAGGCTCGCCGGTCAGGTCGTGGCCGATCGGGTCAGGGCAGCCTGAGGCCGCGCGAGCCTCAGCCCGCCTTTCGCTTGTTCTGTCGGTTGGCGATCAGATCGTCGACGACGGCCGGATCGGCGAGCGTCGAGGTATCGCCGAGCGCGCCATACTCGTCCTCGGCGATCTTGCGCAGGATGCGGCGCATGATCTTGCCGGAGCGGGTCTTGGGCAGGCCGGGCGCGAACTGGATCAGGTCCGGAGAGGCGATCGGGCCGATCTCGTTGCGGACATAGGAGACCAGCTCCTTCTTCAGGTCGGCCGAGGGCTTCTCGCCGGCCATCAGCGTGACATAGGCGTAGATGCCCTGCCCCTTGATGTCGTGGGGGTAGCCGACCACGGCCGCTTCCGAGACCTTGGGATGCGCCACCAGCGCCGATTCGACCTCGGCTGTGCCCATCCGGTGGCCGGAGACGTTGATCACGTCGTCGACGCGGCCGGTGATCCAGTAATAGCCGTCGGCGTCGCGCCGGCAGCCGTCGCCGGTGAAGTACTTGTTCGGATAGGTGGCGAAATAGGTCTCCTCGAAGCGCTTGTGGTCGCCATAGACCGTGCGCATCTGGCCGGGCCAGCTCTCGGCGATGACGAGGTTGCCCTCGGCCGCGCCCTCCAACACCTTGCCTTCGGCATCGACCAGCTCGGGCTTGACGCCGAAGAAGGGCCGTGTCGCCGAGCCGGGCTTGAGCTTCGTCGCGCCCGGCAGCGGCGTGATCAGGATGCCGCCGGTCTCGGTCTGCCACCAGGTGTCGACGATCGGGCAGCGGCGCTCGCCGACGACGCGGTGATACCATTCCCAGGCTTCCGGGTTGATCGGCTCGCCGACCGAGCCGAGCAGGCGCAGCGATTTGCGCTTGGTCTTCTTCACCGGCTCCTCGCCGGCGCCCATCAGCGAGCGGATCGCGGTCGGGGCGGTATAGAAGATGTTGACCTTGTGCTTGTCGACCACGTCCCAGAAGCGCGAGATCGTCGGATAGGTCGGGATACCCTCGAACATCAGCGTCGTGGCGCCGTTGGCGAGCGGCCCGTAGAGGATGTAGCTGTGGCCGGTGACCCAGCCGACATCGGCGGTGCACCAGTAGATGTCGCCGTCATGGTAGTCGAAGACGTATTGATGCGTCATCGCCGCGTAGACGAGATAGCCGCCGCTGGTGTGCAGCACGCCTTTCGGCTTGCCGGTCGAGCCCGAGGTGTAGAGCAGGAACAGCGGATCCTCGGCCTTGACCTCGACCGGTGGGCAATGCCCCGAGACCTTCGCGGCCTCGTCATGGTACCAGACGTCACGGCCATCCTGCATGGTGACGTTGCCGCCGGTGCGCTTGACCACGATCACCGTGCCGATGCCGCCCTTCACCTTGTCGTCGGCGGCATCGACATTCTTCTTGAGCGGCACGGAGCGGCCGCCGCGCAGGCTTTCATCGGCGGTGATCACGACCTTTGAGTCGGAATCCTCGATGCGGCTCGCCAGCGAATCCGGCGAGAAGCCGCCGAACACGACCGAATGCATCGCCCCGATCCGGGCGCAGGCCAGCATCGCATAGGCCGCTTCCGGGATCATCGGCAGGTAGATCGTGACCCGGTCGCCCTTCTTGACGCCCTTGGCCTTCAGCACGTTCGCGAACTTGCAGACCTCGGTATAGAGCTGGCCGTAGCTGATCTTCTTCGACTCGCTGGGATCATCGCCCTCCCAGATGATCGCCGTCTGCTTGGCCCGCGTCGCAAGGTGCCGGTCGATGCAGTTGAAAGCGACATTGGTGGTGCCGTCCTCGAACCATTTGATCGAGACCTTGCCCGGCTTGTAGCTGACGTTCCGGACTTTGCTGTAGGGCTTGAACCAATCGATCCGCTTGCCGTGCTCGCCCCAGAACTTGTCCGGGTCCTTGATCGAGGCCGAATACATCTTCTTGTACTTGGCGTCGTTCAGCCAGGCCTTCTTGGCCCAGGACGCTGGCACGTCGTAGATCATCTCGGTCATAACAGGCGTCTCCCCAGACTTGGGCCGTCGTCGGGACCGGTTCTGTCGGCTCGCGGCAACGCGCCACGACGATCCGACCGGCCTTGTTCGAGTTCGTCGCATCATAGGCAGCAAGCCCGGCCCGACAAGCGCCGCGGGCTCGCACTTTGGTGTCACAGACTTTTGGCGAGGATGGCGATGATCGCAGCGGCCCATGACAGGCCGGCGATCCATCCCGCCACGGCGAAACGGGAGGCCGGAATGGCAGCGCGGGGATAGCCTCGTGCCTTGGTCTCAGCGATGCCCGGCCTTCAGCGCCAGATCAAGATCGGCGTAGAGGTCCTCGATATCCTCGATGCCGGTCGAGAGGCGCAGCAGGTCGGGCGGGCAAGGCGAGCCGGCGCCCTCGATCGAGGCGCGGTGCTCGATCAGGCTTTCGACGCCGCCGAGCGAGGTGGCCCTCTTGTACAGCTCGACATGAGCTGCTGTCGCAACCGCCGCAGCCTCGCCGCCAGTGACCTGAATCGAGAGCATGAAGCCGAAGCCGCCCTCCATCTGCCTGGCGGCGATGTCATGGCCGGGATGTTGCGGCAGGCCGGGATAGAGCACGCGCGAGACCAGCGGATGGGACGACAGCTTTTGCGCCAGCGCCATGGCCGAGGCCGACTGGCGCTCCTGCCGGACATGGAGCGTGCGCATGCCGCGCATCAGGAGATAGGCCTCGAACGGGCCGAGGATACCGCCCTGTCCCTTGCGAATGGTCTTGACCCAGTTCCAGAACTCATCGTCCTCGCGGGCGCAGAGCGCCCCGGCGACGACGTCGGAATGGCCGTTCAGCACCTTGGTCGCGGCATGCATGACGATGTCGGCGCCCAGCGTCAGCGGGCGCGTGTGCACCGGCGAGGCGCAGGTCGAATCGACCGCGAGCTTCGCGCCGGCCACATGAGCGATCTCGGCAGCGGCGGCGATATCGGTGATGGTCCAGAGCGGGTTGGACGGCGTCTCGGCCCAAACCAGCTTGGTGACGCCGGGCTTTACCGCTTCCTTCAGCTTGGCGAGGTCGTCGGTCTCGACGAAGTCGATCTTCAGGCCCCAGCGCGTCGCCTCGGTCAGCAGCCAGGCGCGCAGCGCCCAATACATCACCTTGGAGGCGACGACATGATCGCCCGGCGAGAGCGCCTGGAACACGGCGGTCGCCGCAGCCATGCCGGAGCCGAACAGCAGGGCGCCGGCCTTGGCCTCCTCCAGCATGGCGAGCACGGCCTGCGCCTCGTGCACCGTCTCATTGTCCGGGCGGCCATAGATGAAGCCGGAGGAATAGGCGTTGTCCTCGTCGCGGATATAGGTGGTGGAGACGTGGATCGGCGGCACCACCGCCTTGGTCAGCGGGTCGATCTTGCCCATTGCCTGGGCGGCGAGCGAACGAGGGTGCAGTGGGCGCTTGGTCATGGTCGATCCGATTTCTACTATGTGAGACGATTCATCTCACCTGAATTGCTGCGCTGCAAGAGGCGCGTCTTGTGTGGCGCGCAGGGAAGCTCCATCCTCGCCGCATGAGCATAGCGACAGACAGCACCGGCCGTCAGCCGAATGTGTGGCTTGCTGCGGCCCTCGCAATCCTGCCGGTGGTGGCGGCATCGCTGATCGGCAGTGCCGTGACCGTGCCGCAGATTCCAGGCTGGTATGCCGGCCTCGCCAAGCCGCCCTTCAACCCGCCGAACTGGCTGTTCGCGCCGGTCTGGACGACGCTGTTTGCGCTGATGGCGCTGGCCGCCTTCCGCATCTGGCGGCTGCCGACCGGAACCGCAGGCAGAGCGCAAACGCTGCTCGTCTATCACGTCCAGCTCGCGCTCAACATGCTCTGGTCCTGCGTGTTCTTCGGCCTGAACAGCCCGGCAGGCGGGCTCGCCGTGATCGCGCTGCTGCTGGCGGCGATGATCTGGACGATGCGGCGCTTTGCAACGCTCGGTGACAGGCTGTCCGTGGCACTGTTCGTGCCCTATCTCGCCTGGGTCTCGTTCGCGAGCCTGCTCAACGCTTCGATCTGGTGGCTGAATCGCTAGCCTCGCGATCGCTCAGCCGATCGAGCGCTCGATCACCCGCAGCACCGTCTCGCGCAATTCAGCGATGGTGAAGGGCTTGGTCATCACCTCCGAGACGATCGTCTCCAGGCTCTTGGCCCGTTCGCGCTGCTCGGCATAGCCGGTCATCAGCATGATGGTGAGGTCGGGGAAGTGCTGCTTGGCCGCGAGCGCCAATGCAATCCCGTCCATCAAGGGCATGCGGATATCGGTGAGCAGCAGGTCGAAATGGCCCTGCTCGGCCATCAGGATGTCGAGCGCCTCAGCGCCGTCGCCGGCTGTCAGGCAGTCATGCCCGTCCATGGCGAGGCCGCGCGCGACCAGCGAGCGCAGGCTTTCCTCGTCATCGACCACGAGAATGCGCGACATATCCTCAGATCCCCGGCAGACCGGCCTGGTCGGCGGTCTCGATCACGCCGACATAGGGCAGTTGGCGATAGGAATGGGCGACGTCCATGCCGTAACCGACGACGAAGAAGTCCGGGCATTCGAAGCCGACATAATCGGCCTTGATGTTGACGGCGCGCTTGCCCGGTTTCTCCAGCAACACGGCGGTGGAGACGCGGGCGGCGCCACGCGCGGCCAGCAGGTCCTTGGCGAAGGCGAGCGTACGGCCGGATTCGAGGATGTCGTCGACGAGCAGGACGTGCCGGCCATGGACGTCGCTCTGCACGTCCCGCAGGATCTCGACCTGGCCGGAGGACACAGTGGCGGCGCGATAGCTCGAGAGATGGACAAATTCGACCTGCGGGGACATGCCGGCGCGATGCATGGCGCGGATCAGGTCGGCGACGAACATGAAGCTACCCTTCAGCACCGCGACGACGAGCAGGTTTTCGCCGGCGGTGGTGGCGATCTCGGCGGCCATTTCGGCATTGCGCGTGGCGATCGCCGCCTCGTCGTAGAGAACGCGGATACGCTGGGGCTGGGACATCGACGACCGTTCCTTTCGGCGCGGGCCCGTGCCCGCGCAGCCCCGTGATCGCGGGCTAAACTCTTCAGGCCTGAATCATAGCGTTCATGTGCCGACAATTGAAGCGGCCGGCCTTCAGGGGTGTGGGAAATCAGTAGAGGCTGGCTATGCCGTCGGGGCTGCCCCCGCCGAAACGCAACTGGACCGAGCGGCCATCCTGCGGCGGCGAAGCGAGGCGAGCGCGGAAATGCACCAGCTCCGCAGGCTCAAGCGACGGGCGCGGCGGCTCCGTCGTCCAGCTGTAGAGCACCTTGCCGTCCTCGCCTTGCACCATCACGGTAATCGGCGGCACCTTCGTCGTGCTCTTGGCGATGTTGGTGACGTCGCCGGAAACCACAAGGAAACGCCCCTGCGGATCCTGGACCAGCTCGCTCTCGACGGCACTGAAGGCGAGTCCGCGCACATTCACCGGCAAGCCGATGCTCGCAAAGAGGCCGGCGAATTGCGGCATCACCCGAACGACGCGCTCGCGCTGCCAGAGCCCAAGCCCGAGCGCGGCGAGCCCGGCGACGACGAAGAGGCCGGCAGCCGCGGATCGCAGGCTCCCAGCCGGCTTGCCGACGCCCGGCCAGTTGCGCTTCCGCTTCGAAAGCCGTGATGGCGGCGTTGCATCCAGCTGCGCCGGCTCGGCCCGCTCCGATGCGAGCGCCGAGATGTCGGCGTCGATCTCGGCGGCTCGGCGCAGCTCTTCGGCCAACTCCGCGGCGGTCTCCTCGGGGCTGGGAGCGCCAGGAAGATCCGGCATCGCGGCATCGAGATCGGATTGCAGGACCTCTTCGGTCGGCTGCACCTCTCGCGGCGCCTGAATCTGCCAGGTGGTCTGGCAGCTGGCGCAGCGCACCTTGCGACCGCCGGCCCCGATCTTGGCCTCGGCGATCTCATACCGGCTGGCGCAGTTGGGGCAGACGATCTGCATGGCCTTAAAAATGCTCGCTCCGCGCTGCATCCCCGCAGGATGTCGGTCCGGAGCCTGATCCTCCCACCGCTGCGCGCAAGCGCAAGCGGGTGCGGTCAGCTGCTCCGCCTCCCATAGGGTCGATTTATGGTTAACGTCACGTAAAGCCTGAACCGAGCAGGGCTGAGGAAAACCTGCCGGCCCTTCCTGCCGGGGCTTGGTCTCGGTGTAAGGTCGTGTCGGCTCGGCGCCCGTCCGCTACGATTCGGAAAGTTCAGCGAGAGGAACAGCGTTGGTTCGGTTCGAGAATGTCGGCTTGCGGTACGGGATGGGACCGGAGGTGCTGAAGGACATCAACTTCAGCATCGCGCCGCGCTCCTTCCAGTACCTGACCGGGCCGTCGGGCGCGGGCAAGACCACGCTGATCCGGCTGATCCTGATGGCGCTCAAGCCGACGCGCGGGCTGGTCAACCTGTTCGGCCAGGACGTGTCGCGCCTCGAAGCCGCCACGCTGACCGATTTCCGGCGACGCATGGGCGTCGTTTTCCAGGATTTCCGTCTGCTCGACCACCTGACGGTCTATGAGAATGTCGCGCTGCCATTGCGCGTCCTCGGCAAGGACGAGGCGAGCTATCGCGCCGAGGTGGTGGAGCTGCTGCGCTGGGTCGGCCTTGGCGAGCGCATGCACGCGGTGCCCGCCGTCCTCTCCGGCGGCGAGAAGCAGCGCGCCGCGATTGCGCGCGCACTGATCAGCCGGCCGCAATTGCTGCTTGCCGACGAGCCGACCGGCAATGTCGACCCCGGTCTCGGGCGCCGCCTGCTCCGCCTGTTCATGGAATTGCAGTCGCTCGGGACCGCGGTGGTGATCGCGACCCACGACATTGCGCTGATGGAACTTTATGACGCGCCGCGCCTCGTGCTGGCGGATGGGCATCTGCATGTCGACGCCTGACCATCTCGACCTGGAGGAGGCCGAGGATGAGCGGCCACGCGGCGGCTCGCGCCTGCCGGCGAGCCTGCGCCGCGACCAGCCGCTCGTGCCGGTCGACTCCGTCGCCGGGCGCGCGCTCGTCGTCGTCATCGCCATCCTGACCTTCCTGGCGGCACTGAGCGCCGGGGCGGCGCTGCTCGCCGCCCGCGCCTCGGAGCAGTGGCGCGGCGCGGTCGCCAACGAGATGACGATCCAGGTCCGGCCCGATCCGCGCCGCAACATCGAGCAGGACATCGCCCGCGCGGTCGAGCTCGCCCGCGCCGTGCCGAGCGTCGCCGATGTCAGGCCGATGCCGCGGGCCGAATCGGACAAGCTGCTCGAACCCTGGCTCGGCGCTGGGCTCGATCTCGTCGAACTGCCGATCCCGCGATTGATCGTGCTGCGGCTGTCCTCGACCTCCGCCAACGATCTCGTCGCCTTCAGCCAGACATTGCGGCGCGAGGTGCCGAGCGCGACGCTCGACGACCACCGGCTCTGGGTGCGCCGCCTCTCGACCATGGCGAGCACGATCATCCTCGCCGGCGTCGCGGTGGTGCTGCTGGTGCTGGTGGCGGCCGGGCTCGCCGTCGCCTTCGCGACGCGCGGCGCCATGGCCGGCAGCCGCGATTCAGTCGAGGTGCTGCATTTCGTCGGCGCGACCGACGAGTTCATCGCGCGCGAGTTCCAGACGCGGTTCGTCGCGCTCGGCCTGCGCGGCGGCGCGGCCGGCGGGCTCGCGGCGATCGTTGCGATCGCGCTGCTCGGCTTCCTTTCCTCGGCCTGGAGCGCGACACCGGAAGCCGACCAGTTGCAGGCGCTGTTCGGAGCCTTCGAAATCGGCTGGTCCGGCTATGGCGTCGTCATCCTGGTCGCGGCGGTGGTCGCGGCGATCGCGGGACTCGTCTCGCGGCTGACGGTGCGCCATTATCTCAGGGCAATGGGCTGACTCGCTGCGCGGCGGAGTTGTGAGAGTGCCGTCATTGTGCCCGATTGGGCGGTTAGTTACCCGATCTCATGGTGCTGCTTGGAACCCGCCAAGGTCATTTCCCCTGTGTTGAGGACAGCCCGGCTGCCCCGAGACCGATGACGACGCTCGCTTCTCCGCGGCGCCGCTGGTTTCGCCGCTTCCTTGTCTGGTCCTGCCTGTTCGGCTGCTTCGTCGTCGCCGCCGGCTATGTCTGGTTTGCCACCGGCTTGTCTCGGACCGAAGCCGGAGGGGCGCCGCGGACCGACGCCATCGTCGTCGTCACCGGCGGGGCGCAGCGCATCGGCGATGCCGTCAGCCTGCTCAACGCCGAGCGCGGAAGCCGTCTCCTGATCAGCGGCGTCAACGAGAAGACCGGCCGGGAGGAATTGGCCAAGCTCAACCCGACGGCGCGCGAGGCGCTCGCCTGCTGCGTCGACCTCGACTATCGCGCCCGCAACACCATCGGCAACGCCATCGAGACGCGGCGCTGGGTCCGCCGTCATGATTTCCGCTCGCTGCTGGTGGTGACGTCGAACTACCACATGCCGCGCACGCTGCTCGAACTCCGGCATGCGATGCCCGAGGTGCGCTTCGTGCCGCATCCCGTGGTGACCGACCAGGTCGACGTCGCCGGCTGGTGGCGCGACTGGCACACGCTCCGACTTCTGGTGCCCGAATACCTCAAATACTTGGTAGCTGCCGCGCGCAGCCAACTGGAAACGGACCCTGAGACGTCGAGACTCTCGGTGATCATCGGCGGGCGCAAGCCGATCTCGCCGAAGCCGAGCGATCAGATCGGTCCCGAGCACGAGAAGCGCTCGCGCGCGGCGACGCAGGCGCGCGGAGCCTGACCTACTCGAAGGGCTCTTGACGCGCTTTGGCAGCCGGGGTTCTTGCGGATCATGCTGCTGATCCGCTCGCTCCTGTTCAACACCGCCTTCTACCTGAACCTCGCCTTGTGGCTGGTCGCGGCCATGGTGACGATGGTGCTGCCGCCGCGCTTCCTGCTGATGGTCGCCCTGGGCTGGGCGCAGAGCTCGCTCTGGCTGATGCGGGTGATCGTCGGCACACGTTACGAGATCAAGGGCACCGAGAACATTCCGCCCGGCGGGATCATCATGGCGGCCAAGCACCAGTCGACCTGGGAGACCTTCGCGCTGGTGACGGTGTTCCGCAATCCCGTCTACATCCTCAAGCGCGAATTGACCTGGCTGCCCTTCTTCGGCTGGTGCCTGATCAAGCTCAGAATGATCCCTGTCGATCGCGGCGCCCGCAGCCGGGCGCTGCAGGGGGTGACAAGGCGCGCCAAGGTCGAGCTCGGCCAGAACGGCCGCCAGCTGATGATCTTCCCGGAGGGCACGCGCCGGCCGGCCGGCGCCGAACCGGCCTACAAATACGGCGTCACCCATCTCTATGCCGAGCTCGGCGTTCCCTGCGTGCCCGTCGCGCTCAATGCCGGGCTGTTCTGGCCGCGCCGCAGCCTGATCAAGCGCCCGGGCACGATCCGCGTCGAGATCATGCCGGCGATTCCGCCCGGCATGGACAAGGTGGCGTTCCACGCTCTGCTGCAGGAGCAGATTGAGACCGCCAGCAACCGGCTCCTGGCCGACGGCCTTGCCGAACTTGACCGGCTCGGCGTGCCTCCTCCTGTCAGTATACGTCAGGAGGCGCGGCCCAGTGCCTGATCGGCCTTGACAATGGATCGCGCTGTTCCGATTTTGTTCTAGAACAAAGGAGGAACGATATGGCTGCTTTGGCCCGTGCCCGTTTCCCAATCGACCGCAACCGGTCGCCCGACAAGATGCCGCGCCAGCTCAATCTGCTGGAGGCGTTGCAGCCTGCCAAGGCAGAGCGCGCCGCGCCGCTGTTCGACGATGCTGCCGGTCTGCCGGGACAGGTGCGCGAGATGCCGCTACGCGCGACGGCCCAGCTCGCCGAGCGCCGCTTCACCGCCTGGCGCGGTCGTTCGGGCCGGCGCTATGTCGCCTCGGTCTTCGCCATTCAGGACGGGCATGCGCTCGGCTTTACCGACGCGGTACTGCTGGCGGTGTCGCCGGATCGCAAGATCGTCGCGGCGCGCGACAGCGGGCCGTTCGGCATCGATGCAGCGTTGACGCGCTGGCGCGACGCCGTCGCCATGGCCGGCGCCAGCGAGATTCATGTCCATCTTTTGGCGGAAGACAGCGCCGGCCGCCGCGCCGCGCTCTGCGACCTGATGCCGGAGGCGTGAGCGGCGCCGTCATTCCGCGACTTCGCGGAGCGAAGGGCACAGGAGTCCAAGACCACGACGCTTAGCCAACTCGTCATGCTCGCCCTTGTGGCGAGCAGCCATGTCTTGAACACCGCTTGCCGAGAGGAAGACGTGAATGGTCGGGACAAGCCCGACCATGACGAGGAGCGGCAGTGTTCATCGATTCCGGGCTCAGGCCCGCGGCCTGCCCCGGACAGACGGCGGTGGTTCTAGCGTGAGCGCTCAGCCGGCCGCCGGTCCGCTCGTCCTGTCGAGCTCCGCGACGAGGTGCGCCAGCAGCGGGTCGTGGATGCCCATCTCGTGCAGGTGCTCATGGGTGCGCCGGACATAATCCGGATTCTCGCCCGAGACGCCCTTGCCTTGCCGGACTAACGCCAGCACGGCTTCCTCAGGCAGGCGGCCGGCATATTGCTCGTGGTTGCGGTCGGCGATGTAGGTGAGCGCGGTGAGCCGGCGACCGTCGTCGAGTCGCAGCGCCAGCCGCCGTTCGAGATAGACCGCGGTCGCCTGCTCGCGGGCCCGCAGATAGTCGATCGTCTCCTCGGCCTGCTCGGCCGCGACGCGGAAGGCGACGCCGCGGCAGATGCCGCCGCGATCGAGGCCAAGCACCAGCCCCGGCACTTCGGGCGTGCCGCGATGAACATGCGAATAAATGCAGAGCGCGCGATGATAGCCGTGCAGGCGCGCGCCGGCGCGCTCGACGAAGGCAAAGCCGGGACGCCAGATCAGCGAACCGTAGCCGAACACCCAGAGATCTTCCGGCGGAAGCGGCGCCGTCATCCGTTTCCTCACAATTTAGCCCGCTTGCCTCGCCAGAGAGGCACGCGCGACCTGTTGGCGGATAATCCTCGCCAGCGCTGGCGCGTTGCGGCCCAGGTCGCTATCAACCTGCCGAGAATTTCGCAATGGAGCGCCTGCGCATGTCCGATACCACGCCCGTGCGCCGGCATGGCCGCTTCTGGCTCTACGCGCCCTTTGTGCTGCTGGCGCTGCTCGCCGCCGGCTGGTCCAGCATCTGGGGCTTCGCGCGCAGCAAGGTCGACCAGGAGCTCGATGCCGGCATCGCCCGCGAGGTGCGGGCCGGGCGCAACTGGACCTGCCGCGACCGCAATGTCGGCGGCTACCCGTTCCGCATCGAGGTGCGCTGCGCCAGCCTGACGCTGACCTCCTCGCGCTGGGGCGACGAGGTCAAGGTCGATGCCGGGCCGGCGGTTGCGGTCGCGCAGGTCTGGACTCCCGGCCACATCATCCTGCAGATGACCGGCCCGATGCTGGCCAACCTGCCGCAAGGGCGCAAAGCGGCGCTCGACTGGAAGGGGCTGGCCGCGAGCCTGCATCTCAGCGGGCTCGCTTTCGAGCGCTTCTCGCTGGTGCTGGGCGAGCCGGTCCTGACCGTCACCGAGCCGGGGCAGGCCGCTGCCGAGACCTGGCGTGCGGCTGCAGCCGAGGCGCATCTGCGGCCCAATCCGCAGCGCTTCGCCAGTGACGGCACCGTCGATCTCGCGGTCAACGCCAAAGGCGGCGTGCTGCCGGCTCTGGAGGTGCTGGTCGGCAACGGCCAGCTTGCCGATCTCGATCTGCAGGCCAGCCTGTCGCGCGCTTTGTCCTTCCGGCGCGGTTTCAACCCCGATGCGCTCGAAGCCTGGCGCATAGCCGGCGGCATCTTGGATGTGACCAAGCTCGTCATGACCAAGGGCCCGACGAGGCTGGAGGCGAGCGGCCAGGTGACGCTCGACGAGGCGCACCGGCCGGCCGGCAAGGTCGCGGCTGCGGTCGCCGGTGTCGACCGCATCGCCGGCATCAACGTCGGCGGCCTGACTGCCGGGCTCGGTGCGCTGCTCGGCGGGCGCAGCGATGGCGGGCAAAGCAATACGGCGGCAGGGCTTACGCCGCTGCCGCCGCTGGTCCTGCGCGAGGGCAGGGTCTTCCTTGGGCCGCTCAGGCTGCCCTTGCAGCCTTTGCCGCCATTGTATTGATCAGGCCGCGGGCAAAGCCGCCCGCGGCGCCTCGATCTTCACCAGCGCCTTCTTGACCGCCTCCTGCACCTTCTCGAAGGCGCGGACCTCGATCTGGCGGACACGCTCGCGCGAGACGCCGAACTCCTCGGAGAGCTCCTCCAGGGTGATCGGGTCCTCGGCGAGGCGGCGCGCCTCGAAGATGCGGCGCTCGCGATCATTGAGCACGCCGAGCGCCTCGCGCAGCGCCAGATGGCGGTTGTCGCTCTCCTCGGAAGCGGCGAGACGATTCTCCTGGCTGTCGCTGTCGTCGACGAGCCAGTCCTGCCATTCGCCCTCGCCATCCTCGCGCAGCGGCGTGTTGAGCGACGCGTCGCCGCCGAGGCGACGGTTCATGTCGATCACGTCCTGCTCGTTGACGCCGAGCTTGGTCGCAATGCTCTTGACCTGGTCGGGCTTGAGATCGCCGTCGCCGAGCGCCGAGATCTTGCTCTTGGCCTTGCGCAGGTTGAAGAACAGCTTCTTCTGGTTGGCAGTGGTACCCATCTTCACCAGCGACCAGGAGCGCAGGATATATTCCTGGATCGAAGCCTTGATCCACCACATCGCATAGGTCGCAAGCCGGAAGCCCTTGTCGGGCTCGAAGCGCTTGACCGCCTGCATCAGGCCGACATTGCCTTCTGACACGACTTCGCCCATCGGCAGGCCGTAGCCGCGATAGCCCATGGCGATCTTGGCGACGAGGCGCAAATGCGACGTCACGAGCTTATGGGCCGCGTCGCGGTCGCCATGCTCGCGCCAGCTCTTGGCCAGCATGAATTCCTCGTTCGGTTCCAGCATCGGGAACCGACGGATCTCGTCCAGATAACGTGAAAGTCCGCCCTCCGCGGACATGACGGGCAACGACGCAGTCGCCATGCTCGTACTCCTTTCCGGCTCCCGCTCTGCGGCGAGCCAACCACCCGATGTTCCATCGGGCAGGATCTCCGGTGCGGTGCGTTGACGACGACCTTCGCCCTGTCGTCCGCTACCGGCACCCAGCGGCGCCCCTTTAGCCATCCGCTTTCGCAACGCAGTATAGACGATGCGAGGGTGGCGGAAAGTGGGCAACGCAGCAAAAATCGGTCACAGGATCGAGAGTTCTGCTTGCAAACGTGCAAAGTCGGCTGGAGGTTCCGACTCGAAGCGCAATTCCTCGCCGGTGACCGGATGCTCGAAGCCGAGCAGGCGCGCATGCAGCGCCTGGCGCCCGAGATCGGCTAGCGCAGCGCGAGCGTTTTCCGGCAGGCGGCTCGCCTTGGTCATGAAGCCGGAGCCGTACAGCTGGTCGCCGAGCAAGGGGTGGCCGATATGGCTCATATGGACGCGGATCTGGTGGGTGCGCCCGGTCTCGAGCTGGCACTCGACCAGGCTCGCCAGCGCCTCGATCTCCTCATGGCCGCGCAGGAGAGGCGGGTAGCGCTCGATCAATTCGATATGGGTGATCGCCTCGCGGCCGCGGCCTTCGCCGACCACCATCATCTTCTCGCGATTGCGGTTGGAGCGCTCGATCGGCGCGTCGATCGTGCCGGTCTGCCGGCGCGGCGAACCCCAGACCAGTGCAAGATAAGCCCGTTCGAGGGGACCGGTGCGGCCGTGGTCGGCGAACTGCTTGGCGAGGCCGCGATGAGCCCGGTCGTTCTTGGCGACGACGAGCAGGCCGCTGGTGTCCTTGTCGAGGCGGTGGACGATGCCGGGCCGGCGCACGCCGCCGATGCCGGAGAGGCTCTCGCCGCAATGGGCGATCAGGGCGTTGACCAGTGTGCCGTCCTCATGGCCGCCGGCGGGGTGGACGACGAGCCCGGCCGGCTTGTCGATCACGATCAGGTGCTCGTCCTCGAAGACGACGGTGAGCGGGATGTCCTGACCGACCGGCGCGGCCGGCTTGGCCTCGGGCATGACGAGGGAAAGCCGCTGGCCGGCCACGACCTTGCGGCTGGCATCGGCAATGACCATTCCGTCGATGCTGACGCCACCTTCCTTGATCACCTGCTGCAGGCGGGCGCGCGAGACCTCGCCGCCGAGCAGCGTGAGCGCCTTGTCGAGGCGCAGACCGGCCTGCTCGGGCGTGATGACGAGTTCGGTGGCGGATGAGGAGGTGATCTCGGAGGCGGTCATGCGCCGTCTATAGGCGTCCAGAAGGCAAAGATCACGCGTCATGCTCGGGCTTGCCCGACCATCTCAGGGAAAGAAGGCTCCAGTCGGCGCCTTCTTGTCACTTCATTCTCGGCTCTTCGCTGCGCTTTTACCGCGAATCACGTGCTCGTCAGCTAAAGATCCGGAAACGACCCTTGGCCTCGCCCGGCGCTTGTTGCTCCGGACCGGGATCGTCGGGAGCGTGCGCGACCGGGAAGACCACCGGGGCCGGCTTGCCCTGCAGCGGCGCCGGCTTTGTCGTCATCGGAGTGATCTCGACGACCGGCTCGGCCGGGGGAGGAGCCGCTGCGGCAGATGGTTCCGGCTTGGCCTCGACCTTGGGTTCCGACCTAGGCTCCGGTTTGGGCTCAGGCTTCGGCGGTTCAGGCGCGGTGAGCCCGGCCGCTGGTGGCACCGTCACGGCCTCTGCCACCTCGGCCTTGCCTTCGAGCAACGGCGCCGAGGGTTCGTCAAGATCGGCGAGAACGTCGTCGTCGAGATGGCTGCCCTGGCTGCCGAGCGTTGCCGGCGGCACGGTCCAGACGAAGGCGTCGAGCCGGCCCGAGATCGGCGAGACCGGCAGCCACTGGTCGGAGACGAGGCCGTCGGCGACCCAGGCGGCGTCGCGTGGGGCGCGGGTGGCGCGGGCCAGCCATTCGCGCACGCGGCCGGTGGCGCCATGCTCGGCCTCCTCCAGCTCGGCCATCAGCAGGCAGGCACGGACCGAGGCACCGCCGGCGAGCAGCGGTTTCAGCGTGGCGCGGGCGCGGGCGAAGTCCTGGGCATGGATGGCGGCGCCGGCGAGCGCCAGCACCCCTTCCGGATCGGCGGGCCTGAGCTTGGTCAGTGTCTCCGCCCGGGCGAGGCGATCGCGGGCGCTGTCGCCGGGGCGGACGTCGAGATAGGCACTGGCGATGTCGGGATGCGAGACCTGCTTCCACGCGGCTTCCAGCAGCTTCGCCGCCTTCTTGATGTCGCCGCGCTCCGACAGCATCCGGCCGGCCAGAGCCGCGGCGGGCGTGAGGCCCGGCGCGAGTTTGACCGCTTCGAGCGCGGCGGCGAGCGCCTTTTCGGGCTCGCGGTCCTTGGCGTCGAGCGCTTCGGCCGCAAGCAGGACGGCGCGCTGGCGCTTGGCCTCGCCCTTGTCGGCGAGGCGCAAAGCGGCGCGGCGCTCGACCGCTGTGCGGGCCGCCTGCCAGTCGCCGGCGGCGGTGTGGAAGTCGAGCAGGGCGTCATTGGCCCAGGCGAGCGAGGGCGAGCGGCGCACGGCGTCGTCGGCGAAGGCGCGGGCGGCGGCCATGTCGCCGCGCCGGCGTGCCTCAACGAAGAGGCCGCGCAGGCCGAGTACACGGGTCTCCGGCTTGTCGAGCATCGCCTTAAAGGCGGCCTCGGCTTGGCCGCGATCGCCGGAGAGCTGCGCCGATTGCGCTTCGAGCAGCAAGGTCAACGGCTCGCTGGCGGCGAATTTGCGGGCGTCGACCGCATGGCGCCCGGCGGCGACGGGATCGCCCGCGCCGATCGCGACCATACCACGCGAGATCGCCTCGAAGCCGCGCGCCCGGCGCCGTGCCCGCGAGGCGAAGCCGAAGGCCGAAGGCAGGCCGAAGACGAAGCGCATGATCGCCCAGGCGACCAGAGCGAGGAAGGCGAGCACGACGACGCCGATCGCCGCGATCGCGACGCTGGTCTCGATGCGGTAGCCCTGCCAGAGAATCGAGACCTCGCCCGGCCGATCGGCGAGCCAGACGGCGCCAGCGGCGAAGGCGGCGATGACGAGGAGATAGACCAGTACGCGAACCATCGGGATCTATCCTCTCAGCCTGCCGTGCCCAGCGCCGCGACCGCATCCTGCGCGATACGGTTGATGGTCGATTCCGCGCTTGCGCGCTGCTTCAGTGCCGCGCCGAAGGCTTCGCTGCCGCGCCGCGCCGGCTCGGGCAATTGCGCCCAGAGCTCGGCAGCCTTGACGATGTCGTTCTGGACGAGCGCGCCCTCCAGCCGGATCGGCAAGGTCGCGGGATCGCTGGAACCGGAGTCACCGACCGGGCGGATGGTGACGATGCGGCTGGCAAGGCCGAGCAGCTTGTCCTCCCAGCTGTTCGCCTCCGGCGTGGTCTCGCGCACGAGCAGGGCTTGGTGGCTCTTGAACAGCGCCAGCAGCTTGTCGCGCGTCGCGGCCCCGCTGCCGGCAACGGCGGCGAGCGCCGTCTTCTGGTCGGCCGGGATGTCACCGAGCGCGGCGAGATCGGCCTGGAACGGGCGGCCGGAGCCGATCGCGTCGCGGATGCGCTCGGCCAGGACGACGCGCGCCGCCGCCACCGCCTGCCGGCTCGGCTGGGCGGCACTCTTGGCCGCGGCCTCGACACCGGCGAGACGCTGGTTCAGCGTCGTGGCTGCGTCGCGGGCGGCGGCGGCAGCATTGTCGGCACGGTCAAGCTTCTCACTGAACGCAGCGGCGAGGTTCGCGTCCCCGGCCGGAGCAGCCTTGGCCAGTTCGGCGAGCCGGGTGGCATTGGCCTGCGCCTCGCTGCTCGCTCTGGCGGCACTTTCGGCTGCGGCCGCCGCCTTGCGATCGACGGCCTCGAGTGCGGCTCGGTTGGGCAGGGCGGCGCTCTGCGCCTGCAGGGTCTCGATGCGCTTGGCGAGCTCGGCCAGCCGGGCGCCGTCATCAGGCGCGGAAAGACGCATACCGAGCAGCAGCAAGCCGGCGCCGATGACGCCGCCGGCGAGGCCGGCGAGCGCCACGGTCGGCAGGCTGAAGCGGCGCTGATGCTCGGGCACCGGTGGCGGTGTGAATTCCTCGGCGAGCGCCTCGGTTGGCAACACGGCCTCGGCCTGTGTCTCGATGCGCTCGGCTTCGGCTGCGGTCGTGGCCGAGCTGGCAGCCCCTGCGGGCGGCGTCTCGACGGTTTCCGTCGCCGCGAGTTCGATGGTCGGCGGCGTCCGGCCGGAACGGTTGCGGCGCTTGCCGGCCGGGCCTTGTTCGCTGCTCGGCTCCGCCGCCATCTCGTCCTTGTCCACCTTGTCGTCCATTGCTGCCGGCTCCTTAGCATCGCCGGTGAGCAGAGTGCGAGCGGGAAGCTGGTCGAGCGCCGCGAAGAGCGCCGCTTCCTCGGGATGCTCGGCGACGAGCACGGTGTCCGCGCCGGCCGAGATCAGCGGCGCGGCAACCGCAGCGGAAAGCGTGAGCTGCGGCAGCGCCTGCGCCTGCTCGGTGAGACCGGCCTTGCCGGCGAGAGCGACGAATACCTCAGCGCTGCGCGGCGAATAATGCAGGGCGGCATCGGCCGAGCCATCGCGCAACGCCTCGGCGGCATGCGCAGGCAGGCTCTCGACTGCTTTCGCCTCATAGGCGGTCCAGATCGTCACGTCGTGGCCGGCATCGCGCAATTGCTGCGGCAGGTCCTCATGCCGGTCGCGGCCGGCGACGAAGAGCAGCTTCTGCACAGCCGGCAGCCGCTCCAGGATCAGCGCCAGCAGTTCGGCCCGCCCGCCTTTGGCGCTGTGCGCGATGAAGCCGAGCTTGCCGGCTGCTTCCGCGGTGCGCGGGCCGACGCAGAAGGCTGGCAGTGCGCTGCGCCAGCTCTTCGGCAGGCTTTCCAGCGCCGGCACGGCATTGGCGCTGGTCAGCACCAGTGCGTCGAATGGTCCCTTGGGCGGCTTCTCGCCACTCGGCAGGACCTCGAACAATGGCGCCACCACCGGGTCCTGGCCGCGCTCGCGCAGGCTCTGAGCGCTGCGCTCGGCATCCTCAAGCGGTCTGAACACCAAAACGCGCATATCGTCTCCTCGGGCGGGCTCAGGCCGGGTCGAAGCTGCCGGGCTGGATACGGACGCGAGATCCGCGTCCGATCCTCGCTCCCTGCGCGGCCTCCGTGACGGAACCAAGGCATTCGCCGACAAGGATGGCATAACCGGCGATCGGTATGTCCGTCATCTGGTGCGAGGTCTCCGGTTCCGTGCGGATGGGCCGACGCTGGGCATTGGCCTTCTCCTTCATGCAGCACTATACGGAGGAAATCCCCGCGCGAAACCGCGCACCTCGGCGGCAGCCCGGCGACCAGTGCCGATGCCCGCCCAACACCATGACGAGCATGCGAGTTCTGGGCATAGAGACGACCTGCGACGAGACGGCCGCCGCGATCGTTTCGGTCGAACGCTCCGGCGAAGCGAAGATTTTGTCGAACGAGATCCTCAGCCAGATCGCGGCGCATGCCGCCTATGGCGGCGTCGTGCCCGAGATCGCGGCGCGCGCCCATGTCGAGGCGATCGACCGGATCGTGGCGCGCGCCTTCGAGAGCGCCGGCATGAAGCCATCGGAGATCGACGGGGTCGCCGCAGCGGCGGGACCGGGCCTCGTCGGCGGCGTCATGGTCGGCCTCACCACGGCGAAGGCGATCGCGCTGGTGACGGGTAAGCCTTTCATCGCGATCAACCATCTCGAAGGCCATGCCCTGACGGCGCGGCTGACCGACGACCTCGCCTTCCCCTATCTGCTGCTGCTGGTCTCCGGCGGGCATACGCAATTGCTCGCCGTGCGCGGCGTCGGCGATTATCTGCGCCTCGGCACCACCATCGACGACGCGGTCGGCGAGGCTTTCGACAAGATCGCCAAGATGCTCGGCCTGCCTTATCCCGGCGGCCCCTCGGTCGAGCGCGAGGCACTCAAGGGCGATCCCGAGCGCTTCGAATTCCCGCGGCCGATGAGCGGGCGGCCCAATCCCGACTTCTCGCTGTCGGGCCTCAAGACGGCGGTGCGCCTCGTCGCCGAGCGAATCGCGCCCCTGTCGGAGCGCGACGTCGCCGATCTCTGCGCCTCCTTCCAGGCGGCAGTGGTCGACGTGCTGGTCGATCGGACACGCGCCGGCTTGCGCGCCTGCCGCGAGGCCGGGATCAAGCCCTCGTCGCTCGTCGTCGCCGGCGGCGTCGCCGCCAATCAGCAGATCCGCAACGGGCTGGTGCGCCTTGCGACCGAGGCCGGCCTGCCGATGGTCGCCCCGCCGGTGGCACTCTGCGGCGACAATGGCGCGATGATCGCCTGGGCCGGGCTGGAACGCCTCCGGCTTGGCCTTGTCGACGACATGGGGGCGGTGGCGCGGCCACGCTGGCCGCTCGACGAACTCAGGGCGCAGGCGTGAGCGCAAGAGCCCGCTACCAGACGGTCGGTGTCGCCGGCGCCGGCGCCTTCGGCACGGCGCTGGCGCTCGCTGCGGCCCGGGCCGGGCGGCGCGTCGTCCTCTGGGCCCGCGACGAGGAGACCGTGGCGAGTTTGCGCGACCAGCGCGAGGCACCGCGATTGCCCGGCGCGAAGCTGCCCCCGGCGATCGAACCGGTTTCGGACAGCGCGGCGCTTGCGCAGGTCGAGGCGCTGATCCTAACGGTGCCGACGCAGGCCTTGCGTGCGGCCTCGACGCTGCTTGCTCCGGCGCTTCCGCACGGACTGCCGGTGATCTCCGCCGCCAAGGGCATCGAGCAGGGCAGCGGACGCTTCACCACGCAGATCATCGCCCAGGTGCTGCCACAGGCGGTTCCGGCGGTGCTGTCCGGGCCGAGCTTCGCCGCCGACATCGCGCGGGGGCTGCCGACGGCGCTGACGCTCGCCTGCGCCGATGCCGCTTTGGCGAAGGCGCTGGCCGAGGCGCTGAACTCACAGACGCTGCGCATCTATCACAGCAATGATCCGCGCGGCGTCGAGATCGGCGGCGCCGCCAAGAACGTGCTCGCCATCGCCGCCGGCATCGCCATCGGCCTCGGCCTCGGCGAGAGCGCTCGCGCTGCGCTGGTGGCGCGCGGTTTCTCGGAGCTGCGCCGATTTGGTGAGGCGCATGGCGCCCAGGCCGAGACGTTGATGGGACTTTCGGGACTGGGGGACGTCGTGCTCTCCTGCGCCACCGCCCAGTCACGCAATTTCGCCTATGGCCAGGCGCTCGGAGAGGGCCGGTCGCCGGCCGAGGCATCGGGTGGCAAGCTCGCCGAAGGCGCTTTCACCGCTCCGGTGCTGGTCGAGATGGCGCGGGCGCAGGCGATCGACATGCCAATCGCCGAGGCCGTATCAAGCATCATCGCCGGCACCGTCGGGGTGCGCGAGGCGGTCGCGGAATTGCTGGCGCGGCCGGTGCGGGCAGAAAACTGAGCGGAGAGGATATGCATGGCGAATGACTGGTCCGATCTGACGAAGCGCGTGGCGCGAGGGATCGCCGAGGTACGCAAGACGACCGGCTCCGAGCTGATTGCCGAGAGCCAGCCGGTGCCGCTCGCCGGGCGCATCGCCGGGCGGGTGATCGAGCTGCGCCGCCGGCGCGCCGAGGACACGCATCGCTTCGTGCTGATCCTGCCTTTCGGCGAGGGGGAGGTCAGGGTCGAGCTCAGCCCGCAGGACTATGCCGGGCTGACACGCGAGATGGTCAGGTTCTGGAACGAGAAAGGCGAAGCGGCGTCGCGACCGCCGGTGCCTCTGAAGGAAGAGAAAGAAGAGGACGAAGGCTGATGGCGCACTGGCTGATCAAATCCGAACCCTCGGTCTTCTCCTGGGACGACCTGGTCAAGGCCGGCACCAAGGGCACGCATTGGGACGGGGTGAAGAACCACACCGCCAAGCTCAACCTGATGGCGATGAAGACCGGCGAGCAGGTCTTCTTCTATCACTCGAACGAGGGTCTCGAGGTCGTCGGCATCGCCGAGGTGATCAAGGAGCACTATCCCTGGACCGAGGCCGGCCCGCCCTGGGTGCTGGTCGACTTCAAGGCGCTGAAACCCCTGCCGAACCCGGTCTCCCTCGCCGCGGTCAAGGCCGAGCCGAAGCTCGCCAAGATGGCACTCGTCACCTCGTTCCGCCTCTCGGTGCAGCCGGTGACGGATGAGGAATGGGCGCTCGTCTGCAAGATGGGCGGGCTGTAGGCGTTTGCCCGCACCGTGACACCCCTCGCCCACTGCGGCTGCAATGGCGAGCGTGAGGAGAGGATCTAGAACCAGATCGCTTTCGCCGTCGTCAGCAGCTGCCGACGGTCGGCAAGGCCATTGGCCCCGCCATTGATCAGCTGGGTGACGCGGGCGGCGTCGTCGCGGTCGGCGGCGGCGTTGATCTTGCGGTCGCGCCAATAGGCGAAGGCGACCTGGACCGAGATGCGCGGATCGAGCGCCAGCTCAGGCCGTCCCTCCAGATCGATGTTCAGCATCCGGCCGATGCGCCGGTAGTTGGCGCGGCCGGTGAGCTGGAAGATGCCGCGCCCGTGATAGCGTGCACCGTCGCCCGGCTCGGTGTTGCCCAGATCGGCGCGCCCCTCGTATTTGGCGAACTGCTTCCTGCCGCCCTTTTCCTCCAGCGTGCGGAAGCGGTCGGTCTCATGCGCGGCCTGCGCCAGGAAATGGCAGACGCGCAGCGCCGTCGTCAGGTCGGCCTCGGCGGCGAGCCGGTCGAAATGCAGCGCGATGTTGTTCATGATCTCGGCCTTGCCGATCGGCGCGAGCCGCGCAAGGCGCGACACGGTGACGGCGAGGTCCGGCGTCCGCGGAGCCTGTGGCTCCTCGATCGGCCCGTCTTCGGCTGGCGATCCCTGCATCGACATGGCGACACTCCCCCTTGCGCATTGCGCCAGTATGCACCCGTTTCGCGAGGCGGGGATAAGTTCGCCCGCCATACCGTCACGGCCCTGAAACAGCGTGCGGCTAGCGAGGGCCCCCGCCCCAAGGAAAGCCCGCCATGACCGATCACATCGCTCTCAATCGCCGCACGCTGCTCGCCGGCCTCGGCACCGCCGCGCTCGCCGCTGCAGCCGCTCCCGCCCTCGCCCGCTCGCTTCCGGCCCTGCCGACCAGCAATCTCGGCAGCGACACCGGCTACTGGGACGCAGTCCGGCGCCTCTACAGTGTCACCCCCGACATGGTGAACCTGGAGAACGGCTATTGGGGCATCATGGCCGAGCCGGTGAAGGCCGAGTACAAGCGCTTGACCGACTTCGTGAACTTCGAGAACACCGTCTACGCCCGCACCAAGATTGGCCAGGACCTCGACAATGTCCGCTCGCCGCTGGCCGATTTCCTCGGCGTCGCCCGCGAGGAGATCGCGCTGACGCGCGGCGCCACCGAGGCGCTGCAGACGCTGATCGCCGGCTACAACAAGCTCAAAGCCGGCGACGGCGTGCTCTATGCCGATCTCGATTACGATTCGATGCAGTATGCGATGAACTGGCTGAAGGGCCGGCGTGGCGTCGAGGTCGCCAAGTTCGACATCCCCGAGCCGCCGACCAAGGCCAATGTGCTTGCGGCGTATGAGGCAGCGCTCGCGGCCAACCCGAAGACGAAGCTGCTTCTGCTCACCCATATCAGCCATCGCACCGGGCTGATGATGCCGGTCAGGGAGCTCGCCGCCATGGCCAAAGCGCGCGGCATCGACGTCATCCTCGACGCTGCCCATAGCTGGGGCCAGGTCGACTTCAGGGCGAAGGATCTCGGCGTCGACTTCATCGGCTTCAACCTGCACAAATGGATCGGCGCGCCGCTCGGCGTCGGCCTGATGTACATTGCCCGCGAGCGTCTGGCCGATATCGACACCCATTATGGCGACGAGGACTTCAAAGCAGACGATGTCCGCTCGCGCATCCACACCGGCACGCCGAACTTCGCCGCACAGCTCGCCGTGCCTGCAGCGCTCGCTTTGCACCAGGAGATCGGCCCGCAGGCCAAGGAGGCGCGCTATCGCCATCTGCGCAACTACTGGGTCACCAAGGCGCGCGAACTGAAGGGCGTCGAGATCCAGACCCCGGATGATCCCGAGATGGTCGCGGGCATCACCTCCTTCGCCCTGACCGGCAAGCGCTCGGCCGCCGACTGCAACGCGATCGTCGCGGCGCTGCGCGACAAGCACAAGGTAATGACGGTGCGCCGCGGCGGCGTCGCCAAGGGCAACACGATCCGCATCTCGCCGGCGCCCTATCTGACGGAAGCCGATCTCGACCGCTTCATCGCGGCACTCGCGGTCGTCTCGGGCAATCGAGCGGGGTAACTCTCGCCGTCATTCTCGGGCGGCGCAAAGCGCCGACCCGAGAATCCCATGACAAGAAGGCACCAGTGTCCGATATGCTCGGGTCAAGGCCGAGCATGACGCGAGACCAAGGCAATCAATTCCGCCGCAGCAGGCGCTCGAGATAGTCGAGTTCCTCGGTCGGGCGCAGCGGATCGCCGAGGCGCCGGCGCAGCTCCTCGAGGATGCGCCGGGCCCGTTGCGTCGCGCTCTCGTCGGCGCCGGGCACCCTCACGCGGCCATCGGCCCAATCGCGCTGGCGCTGCGGCCGCCCGAGCGGGTCGTTGTTGTCGCGCTGCTGGGCCGAGGGCCGGCCCGCAGGGCGACCATCCGGCTCGCCATAGGCGTTCTCGTTGCCCTCGCCCTCGCCGGGCTCGCCCTGCATCTGCTGGGCGAGGTTCTGGCCGCCCTTGCGCAAGGCTTCCAGCGCACGCCCCTGCGAGTCGACCGCCTGGCCATCCTGGCCCTGGCCGAGCTGGCCTTCGGCCTCGCGCATCGCGTCCTCGGCCTCGCCGAGCTCGCCGGGGTCGGCGCCCATGCCGCGCATGCGCCGCTGCAGATCCTGCAGCCGCTCGCGCAGAGCCTGCTGGCGCTGCGAGAGGCCCTGACCTTGGCCCTGCCCGCCTTCGGCGTTCTGGCCGTCCTCGCCTTCGCCCTCTTCACCATTCTCGCCTGGCTGTTGGCCGGGTTGCTGGCCACGTTGTCCACGCTGGCCTTGCTGTCCTTGCTGGCGTTGGCCTTGCTGGCCGGGGCGGGCCTGCTGCTGGCCAGGACGCTGACCGCGCTGGGCCCGGTTCTGGCGCTGCTGGTCCTGCTGATAGGTCTCGTCGCGCAATTGCTGCTGCTCACGCGTCATCTTGTCGAGATCGCCGAGCGCCTGGTTCATCTCGCGCTGGCGCGGGTCCTGCTGGCCCGGGCGCGCCGTCTTGAGATTGTTGAGGAGGTTGTTGAGCTCCTCCATCAGGCGCTGCGCCTCGGCCATTTCGCCGCGCTTGGTCAGCTCCTCGATCCGGTTGAGCATGTTCTGCAGGTCGCGTGGCGTCACCGTGCGGAAATTCTCCGGCATCTGCGCCTGGTTCTGCTCGCCATTCTGCTGCTGGCGCTGCCATTGCTGGGCGAGCTCGCGCATGAACTGGTCCATGGCGCGGCGCAGATCCTCGGTAAGCTTCTTCATCTCCTCTTCGGAGGCGCCGCGCTCCAGCGCCTGCTGCAGGTTCTCCTGCGCGGCACGCAGCGCTTTTTCGGCGTCCGAGAGGTCGCCGTCCTCCATCTGGAGCGCGAGCGCCCACATCATCTCGGCGGCTTCGCGCAGCTGGTCGTCGCTGGCGGCGCCCCGCAGCCGCTCGCCGATCATGCGCATGCCGAGATAGACGCCGGTCTCCTTCATGAAGCGGTCCGGCTCGATCATCAGCGCATCGAGCGCGAGCTGGACCTTCCTGCGATTGTCGACGTCCATGACCAGCTTGCGCCGCTGCTCGACCAGCGCCTTGGCCAGCGGCTTGGTGAAGGTCCGCTGCGGCAGCGTCACCTCGACAACCTCGCTGCGCCCCTCCTGCCCGGTCTCATCGCGCGCCGAGAGGCTCATATTGACCTTGGCGCCGGCCCAGGGATGGGCCGAGAAGTCGACCGTGCTCTTCATCTCCTCCTCGCCGGAGGGCGGCACCGGCAAGACCTGCTTGGGCGCCTCGACCAGCGAACGGCCGCCCGAAATCGGCCCGACACGCGAGACCAGGACCTCGGCCGAGGCGATGCCGTAATCGTCTTTGGCGCGATAGCTGATGCCGAGCCCGCCCTGCACGCCGCTGACCGCCTTGGGCGGCTCGGCGAAGGCGATCTCCGGCTTCTGGTCGATGACCGCTTGCAGGCTGAGCGTTTGCGCCGGCGCGCCCGAGCCGGTGATGCGCAAGGTGCCGTCGCCGGCGACGAGATAGCGCTTCTCGGTCACCGCGACCGTCTTCGTCGCCGCCGCCTTGGCTTCAGCGGGCTTGGCTTCACCGGGCTTGCCCTCGACCGGCACGGCGTCGAGGCGCCCGGTGGTCGCGACATCCATTCCGCTCTTGCCGGCGATGCGCACCACCACCGTCGATTTCTCGGGCACGTTGAAGTTCGGGCTGGCGAGCCTGCCGAAATCGATCAGGATCGGCGGCATGCGCGTATAGGATGGCGGGTCGATCCAGGCGTCGATCCGGACCGCGGCTGCCGCGAGCGCAGGCCCGCGCCAGTCGAACGCAGCGCTGAGCCGCGGCAGGGCCTCGTGCCCGGCGACGAAGAAACCGGCGACGGCCGCGACCAATGGCGCCGCACGCAGCGCGCGCTTGTCGCGCCCGGCCATATGCGGCTTGGGCGGCGCGACCTTCAGCTCAGCGACATGAGCGCTCTGACGCTGCAGATGCAGCGTCCACAGCGCCTGCGAGACCGGATCCTTGCCGCCGACCGCGAGCGTATCCTCGAGCGAGGTCGCCGGACGATGAGCCCCGTCCATCGAATGGTCGAGCCGGGCCAGCGCCTCGCGGCGGCTGGGCCAGCGGCCGGTGACGGCCGGCCAGAAGCTCGCGAGCAGGGCAAGAGCAAAGATGGCAGAGCCGGCGGCGCGCCCCCACCAGGGCAGATGCAGCCAGAGCCCGAACCAGGAGACGGCGAGGAAGACGAGGAGGACGCAGAGCGGCGCCCACAGCTTCGGCCAGAGCCGTTCCCAGGCCAGCGACAGCCGCGATGCCGCAGCGAGGCGCTCCAGCCGCCTGCGGATCATCTGGACCGGGTCTAGCGCCGTCCGGCGCGGTGTTTCGCTCATCCGATGCTCCGAGCCGCCCCCCGCGGCCGCTCTCAATGGCTTCATCGATCGAGCAGAGAGGCTAGCACGTGATTGTGGCGTGACCAGCGTCGAAGCGCCCGAGCCCACAGGCGCTCTTGGAATCGTGAAGCGCCGTCAGGACAGCCAGGGCGGTGCACGATCTGTGCCGATCAGCTCTTCATAGGTCTGACGCGGGCGCGTCACCGCGAATTTGTCGCCCTTCACCAGCACTTCGGCGACCAGCGGGCGCTGGTTATAGGTCGAGGACATGCTGGCGCCATAGGCGCCGGCGGTCATGAAGGCGATGAGATCGCCCGGCTTCAGCGCGGAGAGTTCGCGCCCGGTGGTGAAGGTGTCGCCTGATTCGCAGATCGGCCCGACCACGTCATAAGCGATCGTCTTTGCGTCCTCCGCCGGCTCCGCAGCCGGCCAGATCTCGTGATAAGCCTCGTACATGGCTGGTCGCATCAGATCGTTCATCGCCGCATCGACGACAAGGAATTCCTTGGTCGGGCGCGGATTGAGATGCAGCACCTTGGTCAGGAGGATGCCGGCATTGCCGACGATCAGCCGGCCCGGCTCGAAGCCGAGTTCGGCATCGAGCCCTTTCGTCACCCGGGCGACCATCGCGGCATAGGCCTCGATCAGACCGGGGCCGTGATCGAACTCGCGCGGGATATCGTAGGGAATGCCGAGCCCGCCGCCGAGGTCGAGCCGGTCGACGCGGTGGCCTTCCGCCCGCAGCGCCAGCACGAGGTCGCGCATCTTCACATAGGCCGCCTCGAAGGCGTCGACCTCGCGGATCTGGCTGCCGATATGCACGGCGAGCCCCATGATCCTGACGCCCGCCATATTGGCGGCACGGGCATAGAGCCGGTGCACCTCCTCGAAGGAGACGCCGAACTTGTTGGCCGAGGAGCCCGTGGTGATCTTGGCGTGGCCGCCGGCGCCGATGTCGGGATTGACCCGGAACACCGCCTCCTGGCGCTTGCCCAGGCGCTGCGCCACCTTCGACAGCAGGTCGAGCTCGCCCTCGGTCTCGATATTGACCTGATAGATGCCGGCCTCGACCGCAAAGGCTAGCTCGCTCTCGGCCTTGCCGACGCCGGAGAAGACGATCTTGCTGGCCGGGAAGCCGGCGGCGAGCGCCTTACGGATCTCGCCCTCGGACACCGTATCGGCGCCGGCGCCGAGCGCGGCGAGCGTCTTCAGCACGCCGAGATTGCTGTTCGCCTTCATGGCGTAGAAGACATGCGCCGGCTTGCCCGGCGTGGTCGAGGCCATCGCCGCCTCATAGAGGCGGTAATGCCGCTCGATCGTCGCCGAGGAATAGACATAGACAGGCGTGCCGACCTTCTCCGCGATCTCGCGCAGGTCGACATCCTCGGCGAAGAGCGCGCCGTCGCGATAGGCGAAGTGATGCATCGGGCGCTCAGAGCAAGGGGTCGAGCACGAAAGGCTTCTCGGGAACCTCGATCGGCCGGTTGCGCTTCGGCGGCTTGCCGAGCGGCGAGGCTTCCGTCGCGTTGAAGGTGTTCTCGACGGCTCCGGTCTGCGCGTCCGGCAGATCGATCGCGTTTTGGGCGTTCGGAGGCGGCTCAAGCGGACCACGGCGGCCACAGGCGGAGAGCGCGAGACCGAGGAAGCCGGCGACCAGCACGGCGCGGCCGATAGTCAGACGGGAATGCGGCACGAACGGGTATCCTCGGGCAAGGCGTCGAAGGGACTGTAGCGAATGGCGCGCAAGCTTGCGAGCCTCACGGGCGTCATTCACGGGCGGAGCGAAGCGCAGATCCGAGAATCTCCGTCAAGAGATGCTCGGGTCAAGCCTGAGCATGACGGGTGCCGTCCTTGGCGAGCTGCTTCAACCAGCGCTTCGCCTGCCGCTTCACATTGGCGGGAGCGGTGCCGCCATAGCTGGTGCGGCTTTTCACCGAGCGCTCGACGCCGAGCACGGCGAAGATCTCGTCGGAAATCTTCGGCTCGACCTCCTGCATCTCGGCGAGCGAGAGCTTTTCCAGCCCGACCCCCTTGGCCGAAGCGATGCCGACGAGCCGGCCGGTGACGTGATGGGCGTCGCGGAACGGCATCTTCAGCACGCGCACCAGCCAGTCGGCGAGGTCGGTCGCAGTGGCGTAGCCCAGGCCGGCCGCCTTCTTCATCGTCTTCAGGTCCGGCTGCATGTCGCGGATCATGCCGGCGCTGGCGGCAAGGCAGAGCGACAGCGTCTGAACCGCATCGAAGGTGCCTTCCTTGTCCTCCTGCATGTCCTTCGAATAGGTCAGCGGCAGGCCCTTCATCATCGTCAGCAGCCCCTGCAGCGCCCCGAAGACGCGCCCGGCCTTGCCGCGCACCAATTCGGCCGCGTCGGGATTGCGCTTCTGCGGCATGATCGAGGAGCCGGTCGAGAACTTGTCCGAGAGCTTGACGAAGCCGAATTGCGGCGTCGCCCACAGCACGATCTCTTCGGCAAGGCGCGACAGGTGCATGGCGCAGATCGAGGCGGCCGACAACGTCTCCAGCACGAAATCGCGATCCGAGACCGAATCGAGCGAGTTCGCCGTCGGACGGGCGAAGCCGAGCGCCTTGGCGGTCATGTGCCGGTCGATCGGGAAGGAGGTGCCGGCGAGCGCGGCGGCGCCAAGCGGGCATTCGTTCATGCGTTCGCGGGCATCACGAAGCCGGCCGCGGTCGCGCGCCAGCATCTCGACATAAGCGAGCAGATGGTGGCCGAAGGTGACCGGCTGGGCCGATTGCAGATGGGTGAAGCCCGGCATCACCGCCCCGGCATACATATCGGCCTTCTCGGCAAGGGCGAGCTGGAGGTCGGCGACCTGCTCGTCGAGCTGATCAAGCGCGTCGCGCACCCACAGGCGCATGTCGGTCGCGACCTGGTCGTTGCGCGAGCGGGCGGTGTGCAGGCGCCCGGCAGCGAGGCCGATCCGGTCCTTGAGATTGCTCTCGACATTCATATGAATGTCTTCGAGCGCACGCGAGAACGTGAAGCGCCCGGCCTCGATCTCGGCCTCGATGCCCTTGAGTCCGTCCGAGATCGCGTCCACGTCCTCGCGCGTCAGGATGCCGGTCTCGGCGAGCATGGCGGCGTGCGCCAGCGAGCCGCGGATGTCCTGGCGCCACAGGCGCTGGTCGAAGTCGATGGAGGCGTTGATCTCCTCCATGATGGCGTCGGGACCTGTGGCGAAACGCCCACCCCACATGCGGTTGCTCACGGCGGTCTTTCCTGCTCTTCAAGGACGCGCGATGACGTCTCGGTCGAAAATGATGATGGCCTGCGGGGCTCTCGCGCTGCTGGTATTGGGCGGCGCTGGCGCCTTCTACTCCGTGCGGGGCGTGGCCGGCAATTCCGTCTGCAGTGCCGCCGCGACGAAGGTGGAGGCGCTGCGTCCCCTCGCGAAGGGCGAGGTGGCCGCCGTCGAGGTCGCCAAGCAGCCGGCTTTGCTGCCCGACCTCGCCTTCAACGGCCCGGACGGCAAGCCGACGACGCTGTCAGCCTTCCGCGGCAAGACCGTGCTGGTCAATCTCTGGGCGACCTGGTGCCTGCCTTGCCTGACCGAGATGCCGGCGCTCGACGCGCTCCAGGGCGCGCTCGGCGGTCCGGATTTCGAGGTGGTGGCGATCAACATCGACACGCGCCACCCCGACAAGCCGAAGAAGTGGCTGGCCGACAAGACCATCACCCGCCTCGCCTATTATGCCGATCCGCAGGCCAAGGTCTTCCAGGACATCCGCGCCGTGAAGAAGGTCGAGGGCATGCCGGTCAGCCTGCTGGTCGACCCGGCCGGCTGCGAGCTCGCCTTGTTGCAGGGCCCGGCCGAATGGGCCGGCGCCGATGCCAAGGCGATGATCACCGCCGCGATCGGTCGGCGCTGATCCGCACAGGGCGTCGATCACGGCGCTGACACGTGCAAGAGCGACAAGCGGCCCGGGCCTCATCCTTCGATCGGCAAGATCGCGGGATGTGAACCTGTATCCGCTGAGCCAGTTACAGCATGGCCCGTTGTCGGCGACGCGGGTCCCACCGATCATACAGGAGCGATGCGATGATCCGATTCGACATGAGCGCGGTGCGCCACGCCGCCCGAACCACCTTTCGCCTGGCCATGGGCGGGCTGCTGGCCGCTGGATTGGCGGTCGGCGTTCAGGCGCAGGATCGAACCGCGATCTCCGGTACGACGGTCTCGCTGGCGCCACTGAAGGGCTTCGTGCCCTCGACGAAGTTCGCCGGGCTGGAGAACGCCGAGGCCAAGGCCTCCGTGCTCGTCGTCGAGCTGCCGCCCGAGGCGCATCCGCAACTCTCGACGCTGTTCACCAATCTCGAGACGGCGAAGACCAACTTCGCCAAGCAGAACATCACCATTGACGACGCGGAGGACATCGACACCGCCGCCGGCAAGGGCCGCATCCTGACCGGCCAGCAGGCACTCGGAGCCGCGACCTTCGACAAATGGATCGTGCTGCTCAAGGGCGCCAAGACCGTGATGATCACGGTGCAGGCGCCGGATGATTCCGATCTCGACGGCGACGACATCGTCGCCATGCTGAAGACCGTGTCGCTCGGCGCAGAGCCGACGATCGACCAGAAGCTCGCAGCCCTGCCCTTCCGAGTCCGCGCCACCGAGCCCTTCCGCGTCGTCGACACCTTCGGCGGCCTCGGCGTGCTGATGACCTCCGGCCCGCTGAACGTTGATTCCAAGGGCTCCCAGCCCATGCTGATCGTCACCTATCAGACCGGAGGGCAGGTCGCCGCCGGGCAACTGGCCGCCGCGGGCGAAAAGCTGCTTTCGACGACGCGCGGCTTCGAGAAGGCCGAGATCACCAAGCGCGACACCGTCACCTTCGCCGGCGACAAGGACGGCGTCATGCTCTCGGGCACGACCACGGAAGGCACGACCCGCAAGCGCTTCGCCCAGTATATGGGCCTCGGCCCGGACGGCCGCTTCGTACGCATGATCGTCAGCGCCGACGAGTCGAGCTATCCCTCGCTCGAGCCCGCGATCAAGACGATTGCCGACAGCGTCGCCTTCGCCAAGTGATCGACTGACGCCAAGGCTTGGCGTCACCGCTCTGCAACATTTGCCATGGCCGGCCGGCTGCTCCATACGCTGCCGGCCATGAGCTACACTATCGGCCTCGCCACCACCTTCCACGACCCGGCCATCGCGATCGTCGATCCCGACGGCGAGGTCCTCTTCGCCGAGGCGGCCGAGCGCTACCTGCAATACAAGCGCGCGCCGAACTGCGAGCCGGACACGGCGGCGCGGATGGAAAGCCTGGTCAAGCGCTACATTCCCAAGGGCGTCGAGATCAGGCTCGCCACCAGCTGGGGCGAGGAGTTCACCGGCTTCCTCGACCAGATGAGCCGCGCCGGCTCCTTCAGCCTCGACTCGCTCCTGAAGCTCTCGCCCGCCTTCAACCGCTCGCTCGTGCCCGAGCGCAGCGAGCGCGCCCTGATCGCCAACCTGCACCACCAGCAGCAGCGCGCCGGCCTCGGCACCCTGCTCGGCCTCGACCGCGCCTTCGGCGAGGCGAAGCTCACCGGGATCAAGCGCTACGGCCATCATCTCAGCCACGCCGCCTATGCCGCCTGGTCCTCGCCCTTCCGCGACGCCGCCTGCCTCGTCGTCGACGGCATGGGCGAGACCGGCGCCTCCGCCATCTTCGCGCTGAAGGACGGCCGCCTCACCGAGCTGAAGCGGCATCGCGGCCGCGAATCGATCGGCTTCTATTTCGGCTTCGTCACCGACCTCGCCGGCTTCGACCAGGCCAAGGGCGAGGAATGGAAGATCATGGGGCTCGCGCCCTATGGCAAGCGCGATCCCGAGCTGCTCGCATTGCTGCGCAAGCTCTATCGCGTCGAGGGCACCAAGCTCAGCTTCGCCGATGCCGCGACGGTCCAGAGCGTCGCCGACGAGATCCTCGCCCGCCGCCCGGCCGATGCACTCGACAAGGGCTGGGCCGATCTCTCGCGCTGCGGCCAGGACGTCTTCGCCGAGATGATGGAGGCGCTGCTTGCCGAAACGGCGGCGCTCTGCCCATCGGAAAACCTCGTGCTTGCCGGCGGCTGCGCGCTCAACTCCTCCTTCAACGGCAAGATCGTCGGCCGCCACGGCTTCAAGCAGGTCCACGTCCCCTCCGCCCCGGCCGATGACGGCAATGCGATCGGCGCCGCCTGGCTCGCCCATGCCGAGGCGAATCCGGGCTGGCAGGCGCCGAAGGGCCCGATGAGCCCCTATCTCGGCTCCAGCCTCTCGACCGAGCCGTTCGAGCGCATGGCCGCCTGGGAGCCGCGCCTGAAGAAGCTCTCGCCCGACGAAATCATCACCGCGACGGCCAAGCTCCTAGCCGAAGGCAAGCTGATCGGCTGGGCGCAGGGGCGCGCCGAGTTCGGACCGCGCGCGCTCGGCAACCGTTCGATCCTGGCCGACCCGCGCCCGGCCGACGCCAAGGACATCCTCAACGCCAAGGTGAAGTACCGCGAGGCCTTCCGGCCCTTCGCGCCCTCGATCCTGGCCGAGCACGGCCCCGACTGGTTCGAGAACTACCAGGATGCGCCCTATATGGAGCGCACGCTGACCTGGAAGGAAGCGGTGCGCGACCGCGTCCCCGCAGTCGTCCATGAGGACGCAACCGGGCGCCTGCAGAGCGTCACGACGCAGCGCAATCCGCGCTATCACGCGCTGATCTCGGCCTTCCACAAGCTCACAGGCGTGCCGGTGATCCTCAACACCTCTTTCAACATCATGGGCAAGCCGATCCTGCACACCAGCGAGGATGCGATCCTGATGTTCTATACATCAGGGCTCGATGCGCTGGTGGTCGAGGACTGGCTGCTGGTGAAGTGAGGCGGCTTAGTCCGGATCGATAGCGGCGCGGAACGTCGCGAGCTCATCGTCTATGCGCGCGAGGAAGCGCCCGGCGGCGGCAACCGCCGTTCTCGTACGCTCGAAATCGAAATTATCGTAGCTGTGCATGGCGACATGCCGAAAGCGCATCAATTCGGCTGCATCGCCAGCGAGTTTCGGGCTGATGATGGCAGGACGAGCATTTGCGATTGGCGTCGAGACACGGCGGATGAGCGCAGCGTGCCAGTCTGGTCCGACCGGCGCCTCCTCGTCGAGCAGCGCCAGGATTCGGCGCAGAGCGAGTTCAAAGGACGTATAGCCGGCGAGCATGGCATGCTGGAGCGCCATTGCAGCGTCATAGCCAGCGTCGGTTGCAGTATCGATCGCTTCTTGCCGGCCGATGCGCTCGGCGGCGGCAAAATGGCGCTTTGCCGCAGCGATGTCGGCTTTGATGTCTCCCCAGCGCTCCGCCATCATCGCTCTATTCGCCTTACGCCAAAATCAGGCCTTCGGCTCGGGCACGCGCTACCACTTTGCCGGAGGTCCATGTCACGGGCCGCACATCGGGCCTCAGGCCCAGCGCCCAGCATGCATCTTCGGCGAACCCGCATGCGACCATCAGGTTCGCCTCCGGAAAGTCGACCAGAATGTCGACATCGCTTTGATCATTGGGCGTTCCGCGCGCCGCGGACCCGAACAGGATGAACACCCCGCCATGCTCGCGCGCATAGGCAGCGAGCATCGGCTTCAGCGCCTCCACCGAAGCTTGGTACTCCGCAAGCTTGCGCTCATGGCGCTCGCGCAGGGTGATGTAACCGCTCATGCCGCTTCATAGCACAAGCCAGCGTCCTGCACCCGTCGAGGCGAAAGGCCTGCGGCTCCGTCAGCTCGCCTGCTTGACGGCGATGCCCTTCTCTTCGAGCAGCGCCTGCAACTCGCCAGCCTGAAACATCTCGCGGGTGATGTCGCAGCCGCCGACGAACTCGCCCTTGACGTAGAGCTGCGGGATCGTCGGCCAGTTCGAATAGGCCTTGATGCCCTCGCGGATCTCCTGGTCCTCGAGCACATTGACGCCCTTGAACGGCACGCCGACATAAGAAAGAATCTGCACCACCTGGCCGGAGAAGCCGCACATCGGGAATTGCGGCGTGCCCTTCATGAAGAGCACCACGTCGCTGGACTTCACTTCGGCGTCGATACGGGCGTTGATGTCAGACATCACATTCATCCATTCAAGGGGTATGATCATCCAATTCCAGCACGTTTCCGAAGCGCCGCTGATGTTCGTCGAGGCGCTGAACGGCGGAAATGATTTCGTTGGTCTGAGTCAGAATCTTGTTCTCAACTAAGACAAGATCGCTCTTGACCTCATTGAGGTCGCGCTCGACACGTCCCAGCCGGACATCATGACGTGAAACCGCCTCAAGGAGACGGTCGAGCTTTCGATCGACATTTCGGAGCAGAGCCAGCGTATGGCTGGCTGGCTCACCCACTGGCAGTTCTGATGTCATTCCTCAAATATCTGATGCCTGCGTCGTCAGCGCAAGGGCGTGCAGCACGCCGCCCATATTTCCTTGCAAGGCGGCATAGACCATCTGGTGCTGCTGCACGCGCGACTTGCCCTTGAACGCGGCGGAGGTCACCGTCGCGGCATAGTGGTCGCCGTCACCCGCGAGATCCTTGATCTCGACCACCGCATCCGGCAGCGCCGCCTTGATCAGGCGCTCGATCTCGCTCGCTTCCATCGCCATCGCAAATCTCCTCAGGCGGCCTTGCCGGCCATGTAGTCCGGCAGCCAGCTCTCATGGGTCTTGCTGAGGGCTGCGACCGAAACGGCAACCTCACCCGGCAGAATAAGCTCGCTGCCGCCGGTCTTGCCGACGATCTGAGCCGGCACGCCGGCGGCCTTGGCTTCGGCGACGACCGCCTCGGCAGCACCGGCCGGCAGCGACAACAGGTAGCGGCCCTGATCCTCGCCGAACAGCACCGCATGAGCCGGGCCGGCCGGCAGGGCCGCGATGGTGGCGCCGATGCCCTTCGCCATCGCCATCTCGGCGAGCGCGACGGCAAGGCCACCATCCGAGAGGTCGTGGCAAGCGCTGAGGCGTCCGGCAGTGATCAGCGAGCGCACGAACTCGCCATTGCGGCGCTCGACAGCTAGATCGACCGGTGGCGGCGCGCCCTCCTCACGGCCACAGACCGTCGCGAGATAGGCGCTCTGGCCGAGCCAGCCCTTGGTTTCGCCGATCAGGACGATCGCCTCGCCCTCGGCCTTGAAGCCGACGGTCGCATGCTTGGTGACGTCGGTGAGGACGCCGACGCCGCCAATGGTCGGGGTCGGCAGGATCGAGACGCCGTTGGTCTCGTTGTAGAGCGAGACGTTGCCGGAGACGACGGGGAAGTCGAGCGCCCTGCAGGCCTCGCCGATGCCGCGGATGCAGCCGACGAGCTGGCCCATGACCTCGGGCCGCTCCGGATTGCCGAAGTTGAGGTTGTCGGTGATGGCGAGCGGCGTAGCGCCGACCGCGGTCAGGTTGCGCCAGGCTTCGGCCACCGCCTGCTTGCCGCCCTCGAACGGATCGGCCTCGCAATAGCGCGGCGTCACGTCGGTGGTCATCGCGAGCCCCTTCGGGCCGTCCTCGATGCGGACGATGCCGGCATCACCCCCCGGCGTCACTGCCGAATTGCCGAGGATCAGCGTGTCGTACTGCTCGTAGATCCAGCGCTTCGAAGAGAGGTCGGGCGAGCCGACCAGCGCGAGCAGGGCGCCCGCATTCGACATCGGCGGCGTCACGCTCGCCGCCTCGACCACGGGCCGCTTCGGCGTCTCGACCCAGGGCCGGTCGTATTCGGGAGCCTCGTCGCCGAGTTCCTTGATCGGCAGGTCGGCCATCGTCTCGCCGTCATGCTTGACGACGAAGCGCAGCGTGTCGGTGGTCTTGCCGACGACGGCGAAGTCGAGGCCCCATTTGCGGAAGATCGCCTCGGCCGGTTCCTCATGGCCGGGCTTGATCACCATGAGCATGCGCTCCTGGCTCTCCGAGAGCATCATCTCATAGGCGCTCATCTGCGCTTCGCGGCAGGGCACCGCGTTGAGATCGAGCTCGACGCCGAGGTCGCCCTTGGCGCCCATCTCGACCGCCGAGCAGGTCAGGCCTGCCGCGCCCATGTCCTGGATCGCGTCGACATGGCCGGCGGCCATGATCTCGAGGCAGGCTTCGAGCAGCAGCTTCTCGGCGAAGGGGTCGCCGACCTGCACGGTCGGGCGCTTCTCCTCGGCGCCCTCGTCGAAGGCGGCCGAGGCCATGGTCGCGCCATGGATGCCGTCACGGCCGGTCTTGGAGCCGAGATAGACGATCGCCTTACCGACCCCCGAGGCCTTGGCATAGAAGATCTCGTCGGCCTTCGCCAGGCCGACCGCCATGGCGTTGACCAGGATGTTGCCGTCATAGCGGCGGTGGAATCCGGTCGCGCCGCCGACATTGGGCACGCCGAAGGAATTGCCATAGCCGCCGATGCCAGCGACGACGCCGGAAACGAGATGACGGGTCTTGGGGTGCGACGGGTCGCCGAAGCGCAGCGCGTCGAGCACCGCGATCGGCCGCGCGCCCATGGTGAAGACGTCGCGCAGGATGCCGCCGACGCCGGTGGTCGCGCCCTGATAGGGTTCGATGAAGGAGGGGTGGTTGTGGCTCTCCATCTTGAAGACCACGGCGAGCCCGTCGCCGATGTCGATCACGCCGGCATTCTCGCCCGGTCCCTGGATCACCCAGGGCGCCTTGGTCGGCAGCGTCTTCAAGTGGATCTTCGACGACTTGTAGGAGCAGTGCTCGTTCCACATCGCCGAGACGATGCCGAGCTCGGTGATCGACGGCTCGCGCCCGATCAGGTGCAGGAAGCGCTGGTACTCGTCCGGCTTGAGGCCGTGCTCGGCGACCAGCTGCGGGGTGATCTTGATGTCGTTGGGAATCACGCGGCCTGTTCCTGACGGAGGGGGCGAGCCAGGGGCTCGATCTCAAGCGGGGGCAATAGCCTGAAAACGGCGTCTGAGACAATCGCGGCGGTGGCACACAGATTGAGCGCCAACCACTTGATGTGTATAATCCGGATAATTCCTACACATCGAGGCCGCCATGCGCACCAATATCGAGCTTGATGACGACTTGCTCGCCGAGGCGATGGAAGCAACAGGCTTGCCGACCAAAAGAGCCACTGTTGAAGAAGCGCTACGAAAGCTCGTCCAAGATCACCGGCGGCGGCGGGCCCTGGAAGACCTGCGCGGACTTGGCTGGGAAAGCGATCTCGACGCCATGCGGCTCGGCGAGCCCGATCATCGGCAGAAATGATCGTCGTAGACACCTCGGTCTGGATTTCTCTGCTACGCGATCGGGGCACACCGCAGGTCGAGCGACTGCTCGCGATCCGCAATCGATCGGAAATCCTGCTGACAGATTTGGTTCTGCTCGAATTGCTGCAAGGGAGCCGCGACGATCGCCACGCGTCCAGAATCGAGCGCGACCTCAGTGTCTTCGAGCAAGTCGCGATTTCCAGCCTGGAACTCGCACCGATTGCCGCCCGCCATTATCGACGGCTGCGCACACGTGGCATCACGATCCGCAAGACCGCCGACCTGATCATTGCCAGCTACTGCATCACGCATGGCCACCATCTACTGCATCAGGATCGCGACTTCGATCCGTTCGCCGAGCATTGCGGTTTGCTGATCGCGTGAACGGCGCCGAACGCCGACTACCCTACCCCGATCTCCGCCATGGCGGCGCGCAACTGCGCCGGGATCGGCACCGGCGTCTGCGGATCGCGCTCGACATAGACATGGGTAAAGAGGCCCTGCGCCGCGGCCCGTTCCCCGCCCTGCCGGAAAATGCCGATGCGATAGGTCACCGAGGAACGCCCGAGCTTCTCGACCGCGAGCGCGCCCTCGACGATCTCGGGAAAGGCGACGCTCTCGAAATAGTCGCAGCGCGTGCCGACGACCAGACCGACGATCTTGCTCTCCTTCACGTCCAGAAAGCCCTGCTCGATCAGCCAGGCGTTCACCACCGTGTCGAACCAGTTGTAATAGATCACGTTGTTGACGTGACCAAAGACGTCGTTGTCGGCCCAGCGTGTCGGGATCGTCCGGAACAGGCGGAAATCGCCGCGCCCGAGCCTGACCGGCTTGTCGCTCATCGCTCCCCTCCCCCAGCCTTCTCGCCCGTTCCGATCTCGGCCGCGCCGAGCGCATCGGCCAGCCGGGCCTTGGCCGAGCCCGGCCGCAGCGGCTTCTGCTGGCTCTCATGCGGCGCCCAGCCGGAGAGCCAGACGATCTCGAAGGTCGCACGCAGGCGCCCATCGGAATCGGCAAAGCGCTCGGCATAGAGTTCCGCCGCCCGTAGCAAGACCCCGCGCCGCAGCGGCTTGCGGCTGCGCTCGGCGAGCGCATTGGCCCAGCCCATGGCGCGCAGGTCCCGCAGCAGCCCGAACATGTCGCCATAGCGGACGGTGACGCTCTCGCTGTCGATCACCGGCAGCGCGAAACCCGCCCGCTGCAGCAAGCCGCCGAGATCGCGCAGATCGGCGAAGGGCGCGATGTGTGGGCTCGCCCCGCCGGTCAGCTCGACCTCGGCCGCCAGCAGCGACTGGCGCAACTCGGTCAGGCTCTGTCCGGCGAGCAGGCAGGCGATGAAGAGCCCGTCCGGCCTGAGCGCCCGCTTGATCTGGATGAGCGTGCCGGGCAGGTCGTTGACCGCATGCAGCGCCAGCAGCGATGCCGCGAGATCGAGCGATTCAACGGCGAAGGGTAAGGCTTCGAGATCGCCGATGATGTCTGCGCCGCCACCCGCGACCTCGGCCATGCGCAGCAGCTCACCCGCCCGCGCCTGCAGCACCGGGCCGGCCAGTGGCAGCGGCGTGCCGAGATCGGCGGCCTGCTCGAAACGGCGCAGCACGGCCGACAGCCGCTCGTCGAGATCGGAGGTGCAGCGCGCCAGCAGAAAATCCGGATAGCCGGCAGCGAGCGCAGCCGAGAGGCGGCGGCGATAGAGCGCGCGGTCGAAAACGACTGAGCTCACCGCCCGCCCCGCTTCACTCCATCCCCTCCAGCTCGATGATCAGCCCCTCGATCATCCTGAGGCCGATCTGCCAGAAGGCGGGATCGCGTGCATCGAGGCCGAAGGGCTTCAACAGTTCGGAATGGTGCTTGGTGCCGCCGGCCGAGAGCAGCGCGAAATAGCGCTCCTGAAAGCCCGAGGCCGAATTCTGGTAGACGCCATAGAGCGAGTTCACCAGGCAATCGCCGAAGGCATAGGCATAGACATAGAAGGGCGAGTGGATGAAGTGCGGGATATAGGCCCAGAAGGTCTCATAGCCCGGCCCGAGCCGGATCGCCGGCCCGAGGCTCTCCGACTGCACGCTGAGCCAGAGATCGCAGAGATTCTCCGCCGTCAATTCGCCCTGCCGGCGGGCTTCATGGACCTTGCGCTCGAAGGAGTAGAACGCGATCTGGCGCACGACCGTGTTGATCATGTCCTCGACCTTCGCCGCCAGCATCGCCTTGCGCTGCCTCTGGTCGCGCGTCTCGTCGAGCAGCTTGCGGAAGGTCAGCATCTCCCCGAACACGCTCGCCGTCTCGGCCAGCGTCAGCGGCGTCGGCGCCATCAGCGCGCCGTTCGGCCCGGCCAGCACCTGATGCACGCCATGGCCGAGCTCATGCGCCAGCGTCATCACGTCGCGCGGCTTGCCCTGGTAGTTCAGCAGGACATAGGGGTGCGCCGATGGCACTGTCGGATGCGCGAAGGCGCCTGGCGCCTTGCCCGGCCGGACCGGCGCATCGATCCAGCTTTCGTCGAAGAAGCGCCGCGCGATCCCCGCCATGTCGGCTGAGAAGTCGCCATAGGCCGAGAGCACCGTGTCGCGCGCTTCCGCCCAGGGGATGGTGCGCTGCTCGACCTTGGGCAGCGGCGCGTTGCGATCCCAATAGTCGAGCGCCTCCTGGCCGAACCAGCGCGCCTTCAGCTTGTAGTAGCGGTGTGACAGGCGCGGATAGGCCTCCCGCACCGCCGCGACCAGCGCATCGACGACCTCGCGCTCGACCCGGTTCGCCAGATGGCGCGAGTCGGCGACATCCTCGAACTTGCGCCAGCGATCGGAGATTTCCTTGTCCTTGGCCAGCGTGTTGGTGATCAGGCCGAAGGTGCGCAAATGCTGGCGGAAGACGGTGCCGAGCACCTCGGCCGCCTCCTTGCGCACGGCGCCGTCGGCGTCCTGCAGCCGGTTCAGCGTCAGTTCGAGGGTGAGATCGTCGCCGCCGACCTTGAACCGAAGGGAGGCGATGGTCTCGTCGAAAAGCCGGTTCCAGGCGCCGTGGCCGGTGACCGATTTCTCGTGGAAGAGTTCCTCGATCCGGTCCTCGAGCTGGTGCGGCTTGTCCTTGGCGAGATCCTCCAGCCAGGGCTTGAAGTGGCTGAGTGGTGCCTGCGCCGCGGCCTTGGCCAGCAGCGCCTCGTCGATCCGGTTGAGTTCGAGCCCGAAGAACAGGAGCTCGGTCGAGATCGCCGTGACCTTGTCCTGGGTGTCGCCATAGAACTTGGCGCGCTGCGGATCGGTGGTGTCGCCGGAATAGACCAGGCCTGCATAGGACATGATCTTGCCGACCAGGTCCTCTAGCCCCTCATAGGCCCTCACCGCTTCGGCGAGGGCCGCGCTGGCATCCTCGCGCGCGGCGAGCGCCGAAAGCTTGCCGCGATAGAGCTCGGCGAAACGCCGCGCCTCCACCGCCGCGCGCTCGACATCAGCGGTGAAGACCGGCGAATCCATTGCCGGGTAAAGATGCGTTAGATCCCATTCCGGCAGGGCGCCGAGCGCCTCGGCCGCGCCTCCGCCATGGGCAGCGCGTGCGATTGCGGGACGGTCGAAGGGGCGGGTCATGTCGTCTCTGCCTCGGCCTGTCGGGGGTCGGTTGTGACCCTCTCATATGCGCGGCCTGCCGCCCGCGATCAACGGCAGCGCGGCAACAGCGGCGCGAATTCCAGCCCGGCCCGCCGGCTTAAGCGGGGCTTAACCGTTCTCCCCGACAGTGACCCGAAACGGAACAGCCGATTCCGGCTAAAAGCTTGGCCTGCCGAGGTTTCATGTCCGCAACCATACTCGTCGTCGACGACGATCCGGTCCAGCGCCGGCTGCTCGATGCGATGCTCAAGCGCTTCGGCTACGAGGTCGCGCTGGCCGAAGGCGGCGAGCAGGCGCTGGCGGTTCTCATCGACGAATCGCGGCGCATCGACTGCCTGATCCTCGACCTCGTCATGCCCGGCCTCGACGGCATGGGCGTGCTCGCCGCGCTGCGCGAGCGTGGCAATGAGGTGCCAGTGATCGTGCAGACCGCCAACGGCTCGATCGAAACCGTCGTTGCGGCGATGCGCGCCGGCGCCGTCGATTTCGTGGTCAAGCCGGCCGGGGCCGAGCGCTTGCAGGTCTCGCTCAAGAACGCGCTCAAGCTCGGCGCCCTCGAGCACGAGATCCGCTACATGAAGCGGCGCGCCTCCGGCCAGCTCGGCTTCCGCGACCTCGCCAGCAAGAGCCAGGACATGGGCCGCGTCGTCCAGCTCGCCGAGCGTGCCGCCCGCTCCAACATCCCGATCCTGATCGAAGGCGAATCCGGCGTCGGCAAGGAGGTTCTGGCCCGCGCCATCCAGGGCTCCAGCGATCGCAGGGGCAAGCCCTTCGTCACCGTCAATTGCGGCGCGATCCCGCACAACCTCGTCGAATCCATCCTGTTCGGCCATGAGAAGGGCGCTTTCACCGGCGCGACCGAACGGCATATCGGCAAGTTCGTCGAGGCCAATGGTGGCACCCTCTTCCTCGACGAGGTCGGCGAATTGCCGCTGGATGCGCAGGTCAAGCTGCTGCGTGCCATCCAGGAGAGCGAAGTTGATCCGGTCGGCGGCAAGAAGTCGGTCCGCGTCGACATCCGCATCATCTCGGCGACCAACAAGAGCCTGCTGGAACAGGTCAAGCGCGGCGAGTTCCGCGAGGACCTCTACTACCGGCTCAACGTCTTCCCGATCACTCTGCCGCCCTTGCGCCGTCGCCGTGAAGACGTCGCCGATCTCGCCCGCGGTTTCCTCGCCCGCTTCGCCGCGGAAGAGGGCCGCAAGCTGCGCGGCATCAGCGCTGAGGCGCTGACCCTCCTCGCCGACTATGACTGGCCCGGCAATGTCCGCCAGCTCGAAAACGCGATGTTCCGCGCCGTCGTGCTCTCCGATGGCGACGAACTCACCATCGCCGAGTTCCCGCAGATCGCGGCGCAGATGGACGGCTTCGACGTGCGCATTCCGCCGGCGCCGGCCTCCATTGCCAGCGAGCCGCGTGGCGAGGCGCCGCCGCGCGTCATTCAGGTGCCTGTCCGCGATCCCAACGCGCTCGACCTCGTCGCCGGCTCCGACATGCGCACGCTCGACGAGCTGGAGCGCGAGATCATCAAGTTCGCGCTGGCCCATTACCGCGGCCACATGTCCGAGATCTCGCGCAAGCTCGGCATCGGCCGCTCGACGCTGTACCGCAAGCTCAAGGATTACGGGCTGATCGAGGGCGAGGACGCCGCCGAGGGCGTCGACGCCGCTTAGCCAGTCCGGATCGAAACGCGCTCTGCAACCCACAGGGGACGGGCTGCAGAGGGCGAATATCGGCCGCTGTTGCAGGGCGGCATCTTGTCGAAGCAGGCCGAGTCGCGCAGTTATCGGCGTGGATCGGCCGGACCGGGGAAGTAGATCGATGCGCCTTCGCCGCCTGGCGGAAACCGTCTCAACCGTCGCTCTCGGCCTCTCGTTCGCACTCGCTGCCGCAAGAGCGCAGGAGGCAAGCGGCATCGGTCAGCCACTGCCTGAACAGCCCGCTCTGGTCATTCTCAAGACCGACGCCGAGCCGCGACAGCTCGACATACCCGCCCCGGCGGAGGTGACGCTCGACCTGCGCCCGTCCGCCGGCCTGCAAGCAGCCGAAGCGGCCGAGGCCAAGGAGATCGTGACCGGCGCGCTCTCGACCAGGCCCGACCACAGTCCGGCCGAGCCTGAGCTCGACCTGCCGGAGCCGGAGACGCCGCCGGTCGATCCGGCGCTGGTCAAGCCGGCCGAGCCCTCGCAGCAGCCGCAACTGGCCAAGCCGGCGCAGATAAACCTTCCGCCTCTTCCGGAGGTTGCGGTCACGATGCCGCCGGGGCTCGAGCTCTCCGGCCGGATCGCGGCGCAGGCCGAGCTCGCCGCCGCCCTGCCGCGCCTCTCCGCCCGTGAGCGGTCGGACATCGTCGCCGCCTACGCCGCCAACGAGAACCGCCCCTTCTGGATAGACGGCAAGGACCTCAGTGCCGCCGGCAAGCAGATCGTCGCGCAGCTCGGCCGTGCCGGCGATGACGGTTTGCGCGTCAGTGACTACCTGCTTCCGGTCTTCGAGGGCAGCGACAAGGACAGCCTCGCCGCCGCCGATATCCGGCTCTCGGCGCTCGCTGTGCTCTATGCCCGCGATGCACGCGGAGGCCGTATCGACCCGCGCCGCCTCTCCAAGCTGATCACGCCGAAGCTCGAATTGCCCTCGGCGACCGAGGTACTGTCCGAGCTCGCCGGCGCCGCCGACGCCGGTGCGGTACTCGCCGCCTATAATCCCCAGCATGCCGGCTACCAGCATCTCAAGGCCAAGCTCGCCGAGCTGCGCGCCGGCAGGCCGGAGACGCCGGTCGCCCGCATCCCGGCCGGCCCTGCCCTCAAGGTCGGCATGCGCGATGCCCGCGTGCCGCTCGTCCGCGCCCGGCTCGGGCTCGGGACCAGCGAGGAGCCGGTCTATGATCGCTCGACCGCGCTGGCCCTGGCCGATTTCCAGAAGCAGGCCGGCCTGCGCGCCGACGGGGTACTTAGCGACCAGACCGTCGCCGCGCTCGCCATGCCGCGCTCGACCCGGCTGGAGAGCGATATCATCGCCCAGATGGAGCGCTGGCGCTGGCTGCCGAGCGATCTCGGCGAGAACCGTATCGTCGTCAACATCCCCGAATACCGGATGCGCGTGATGCACGGCGACAGGATCGCCTATGAGTCGCGTGTCATCGTCGGCAAGCCGGAATCGGCGACGCCGCTGTTCTCGCACCGGATGGAGCACGTCGTCGTCAATCCGTCCTGGTACATTCCGCCATCGATCATGCGGAAGGAGATCCTTCCGGGTCTCGCCAACGATCCGAACTATGCCGCAAGGCGCGGCTATGTCGTGACGCGGGGCAAGAACGGCAACATCTCGGTGCGCCAGCCGCCGGGCGAGCGCAATGCGCTCGGCTGGATCAAGTTCATGTTCCCCAACGACCATGCCGTTTACCTGCACGACACGCCCAATCGTAGCCTGTTCGGCGCGGGCAGGCGCGCCCTCAGCCATGGCTGCGTGCGCGTCGAGAACCCGTTCGCCCTCGCCGACCAGGTGCTGGGGCCGGAATGGTCGAGCGAGCGGCTGAAACGGCTGATCGGTTCCGGCGAGCGCACGATCAAGCTGCCGCAGCCCCTGCCGATCCATCTGGTCTATGAGACCATCGTCGTAAACGAGGCCGGCGCGGTCACGACCTTCGACGATATCTACGGTTTCCACAGGCTGGTCAGGAACGCGCTCGAGCAACGTTCCTGACGGAATCCTCCGCGAAAAGTCCCATCCGGCACGGTTTCGCCACGATCTGCCGCTAGCTCGCAATCTTGCTTGCCGGATTCCGGCGGGGAGTTGTCTCGCCGGTAACCTCCCGTTAAGCCTTCTCGGCAACTGTTCCTTCACGTTTATCGCTCCGGCTCCCCCCGGCGCTTCGAGACGGGTCTGACAGAGTGAGCAGGTCGAAAGCCGAGATCGCAGCACGGCTCCCGCGCCCCTTGCGGCTGAGCGCCCGTGCCGGCTTCCTGCTGATCGCAAGCGCGAGCTTCCTGGTCCTCGGTGCACGCGGCACGCAGAATGCCGTCGCCAATGGCGACACCCGCACGATCACCATCAAGCACATGCACACCAAGGAGGAGACGACCGTCACCTTCAAGCGTGACGGCCGCTACGATTCCGCGGGGCTGGAGAAGCTGAACTGGGCGCTGCGCGACTGGCGCACCGACGAGCCGATCCGGATGGACCCGAAGCTCTTCGACATCGCCTGGGAAGTGCATCGCAAGGTCGGCTCCGACCAGCCTTTCCACGTCGTCTCCGCCTATCGCTCCCCCGGTACCAATTCGATGCTGCGCCGGCGCTCGCGCGGCGTCGCCAAGCACAGCCAGCATATGCTCGGCAAGGCGATGGACTTCTATCTGCCAGATACCCCGACCGCCCGCATGCGCGAAACGGCCATGCGCATGCAGCGCGGCGGCGTCGGCTTCTATCCCGGTGCCCACACCCCCTTTGTCCATCTCGACGCCGGTTCGGTCCGCTCCTGGCCGCGCATGACCCGCGATCAGCTCGTGCGCCTCTTCCCCGACGAGCAGACAGTGCACCTGCCGGCCGACGGCAAGCCGCTCAGCGGGTATGAGGTCGCCAAGGCTGCCATTCTCTCGAGCGGCGGCTCGGTGATGGGCTATGGCGCCGGCGATTACGACGAAGGCGCAATCATGGCGTCGAGCGGCGGCGGCAAGAGCTTCTGGGCGGCATTGTTCGGCGGAGACGATGAGGAGGCCGACGCCCGGCCGACCCGTGGTCGCGCCGCGGCCCGCCGCGCGCCGACGCCGCAGCCGACCGTGATGGCCTATGCCGGCGACAGCAACAGCGGCGACGGCGGCCGCTTCGCCGTCTACAACGCGCAGCCGGCCCAGCCCGAGCCGACCGGCCGCGCCGTTCTGCGCGAGCGCTCCAACCGCGCGACCACGACCACGACGCAGCCGGCGGAAGAGACGCAGGTCGCGGCGCTCGCTCCCGCCCAGGTCGCTCCGCCCGAGCCGCCGAAGCCGAGTCCGATCGCGACCGCCCTGCCCGTCGCGCGCCCAAGCGACCTGACGCCGCCGGCGCCGAATCCGCCCGCCGGCTCGCCGCAGCTCGCCGCGCTGGCGGCGGAAGCTTCGGCCCTGCCGCTGCCGGCAGCCGAGCAGAAGCTGATTCTCGCCTCACTGCCGCCGCGCCGGCCGACCGACCTGCCGGGCCCGTCGCTGGAAACCATCCTCACCGGCAGGCCTGTCTCGGCACCGTTGCCGCCGTCGCGCCCGGTCGCGCTGGCAAGCCTGTCGACCGAGGGGCTGAGGCTCGGCGACGCAGCGGATGAGGATGCGGTTCCCGCCGGCGCCAAGCTGGTCACGATCAGCCACCCGATGCCGCCGATGCGGCCGCGTCCGCCGGGGGCGGCGCCCGAGCAGGCCGGCACGACGCAGATCGCCGCGCGGCCGCGCAGCACGCCGATCGCCGCGGAATACAACGCCGACCGGGCCGGCCTCGACTCGCTCTTCGCCGCCGTCTCGGCGCCGGAGGCCCCTCAGGCACGGCGCGCCACCGTCGCGACCGCCAAGGCGAAGGCTGGCTCGGAGGCTCAGGCCAAGGGCTGGGTCGCCGGCGCGAGCCCCGCCGCCTCGCTCGGCTTCTCTGCCGCCGAGCCCAGCGATGTCGGCACCAGCGGCTTCTCCGGACCGGCGGTCAAGGCGCTGCCGACAACCTTCGTCCAGAACTGAACGGTCCCTCGCTTATTCCTTGTCGATCGGCCAGGCCTTGAAGACATCGAGCGCCTCGCAAGCCGCAGCCTGACGCGCCAGCGCCGGCCAGCGCCCCTCCGGCGCGAATTCCGGGATGACGAAGCGGCAGAATCCCCAGGCGATCGCGGCCGCGATGTCGCCCGGCCGCAGTTCCGGCCCCGCGCCGATCTCGCCGCGCTGGGCGGCCTGATCGAGCAGATCGAGCGCCGTGTGGAGCTGCGACAGGATGCGCTCCTGCCAGTTGTCGTAGCGCTTCTCCTCCGGCCGCTTGCGCTCGTATTCGACCGATACCGCCTTGTCGGCGGCGACGATGCCGATGCCGGTCAGGCTGAGATCCCTGACACGTTCAGCCTTGTCGGCCGGGCGCAGCGAGCGACCGGCGAGATCCTCGAAATGCTGGATGATCAGCAAGGACTCGCTAATGACCGTGCCGTCATCGGCGACCAGCGTCGGCGCCTTGATCAGCGGGTTGATCTTGCGGAACTCCGGCATGTGCCGGAACACCGAGACCGAACGGTGCTCGAATTCGAGGCCCAGCAAAGTTCCGGTGATGGCGGCGCGCCGCACATAGGGGCTGTCGAGCATTCCAACCAGCAGCATGGCGATCTCCCGTTGTCGTGGGCGGAACACTGGCTGCTCGCAGCGATATTGCCACGCGAATTTGCGTGAAGCTCGACTTCACGCCATTTGATGCTCGTCGGCCGGATAGTCCTCGCGCGACAATTCCCCCGCCGCGATCTTTGCTTCGACGGCAGCCTGGCACGGGTCCCAGGCGAATGCGCTACCAAAGCGTTCCAGCATCAGGTCGATCAGGACACGCACCTTGCCGGGCACGTAAGGCCCTGGCGGGCGCACGACGTGCAGGGCGCTCTCGCGCATCGGGTAGCGCCAGAGGATGTGCTCGACGGTGCCGGCACGGATCGCCTCGCTGGCGATGAAGGTCGGCAGCACGGTGATGCCCAGCCCGGCTTCGGCCCATTTCAGCAGCGTATCGCCATTGTCGGAGCGCAAGCGGCCGGTGGGGCGCACCGAGACCCAGCGCCGGTTCATGCGGAAGCCCCAGTCGACGACGCTGTTGCCCGAATAGACCAGGCATTCGTGCCGGTCGAGATCGAGCGGCGTCTCCGGGCGGCCATGGCGGGCGAGATACTCGGGGCTCGCCAGCACCGCACCCTTCACCGGCGCGATCCGGCGCGCGACCAGTGTGGAATCCTTGAGTGCGCCGATCCGGATCGCCGCGTCGAAGCGCTCGCCGATCAGGTCGACCTGGCGGTCGCTGGCTTCGACGTCGAGTTCCAGCCGCGGATGGCGCTGCGCCAGCTCCGCCAGCACCGGGGCGAGATGTCGGTAGCCGAAGGAGAGCGGCATCGACAGCCGCAGGCGCCCGGCGGCGCCCTCCGATTGCTGGGCCATGGCCTCGCGCGCCTCGGCGAGTTCGGACAGGATGCGCTCGGCCCTTGCCTTGAATTCGAGGCCGGCCTCGGTCGCGGCGACGCCGCGCGTCGTGCGGCTGAGCAGCCGCGCGCCGAGATCGGCCTCCAGACGGGCGATGCGGCGGCTGACGATCGACTTTGCCAGGCCGAGATGATGCGCGGCACGTCCGAAGCCGCCGGCGTCGACGACGGCGACGAAGCTCCTGATATCGTCGATCTCTGACATGAAGCGTTCCTGGATCAGCAACAGATTGGTGCTCGATATGGGCATTCTGGTGCGACAATTGAACCGCTACCTGTCCCTCATCAAATCCCGCTTTCGCAGGAAGCACGTCTGAAGGGCGCGCTCCGGGAAACACCACCCGCGACATCGGCCTGCCGGTGATACGCGTTCACAGATGAGGAAGCCATGCTCGACAAGCTCAAGAAGCGCCGTACGCAATATGCCCTCGGCAAGACGCTGCCGATCTCGGAAACGCAGGTCGATGCGCTGATCCGGGAGGCGATCCGCCTGTCGCCTTCGAGCTTCAATTCGCAAAGCTCCCGTGCCGTCATCCTGTTCGGCCGCGAGAGCGACAAGTTTTGGAGCATCGCCAAAGAGGCGCTTCAAGCGATCGTGCCGGCTGCAGACTTCCCCGCCACAGCCAAGAAGATCGAGGCCTTTGCAAGCGGCGCCGGGACGGTGCTGTTCTACGAGGACGAGGAGCCGGTGAAGGCCCTCCAGGCCAACTTCCCGCTTTACGCGCACAACTTCCCGATCTGGTCGGAGCACTCGACCGGCATGGCGCAGCTGGCGGTGTGGACCGCGCTCGCCGACGCCGGCATCGGCGCGAGCCTGCAGCATTATCATCCGTTGGTCGACGCGGAAGTCGCCAAGACCTGGAACATCCCTGCATCCTGGAAGCTGACAGCGCAGATGCCTTTCGGCTCCAATGAAGCAGCCTTCCCGGAGAAGACCTTCATGGACGACGAGCTTCGGTTCCGCACGCATCGCTGATCGAAACTCGCGATCAACCGGCGCTGCGGCCGAACTCGAGCTGATCGCCCGAGCGGTTGCCCCCGAAAAGCAAAACGCCGCCCAGGACACGCTGGGCGGCGTTTTGGTGTTCTCCAGCCTCAGGCGCTCTCGCCGACCGCCTGGAGATAGAGGTCGAGGATCGCCTCTTCCTCCTTGCGCTCGTCGAGGTCGCGCTTGCGCAGCGCGATCACCTTGCGCAGCACCTTGACGTCGTAGCCATTGCCCTTGGCCTCGGCATAGACCTCCTTGATGTCGTCGGCGATCGTCTTCTTCTCTTCCTCGAGCCGCTCGATGCGCTGCACGATGCTCTTGAGCTGATCGCCCTGAACCGGATCGTCCATTCTCAATACCCTTCTTCGGAATTCGGCCGCAGGGGTTCGCAAGGATGGGCGGTGAGGTCAAGCAAGAACGGCGCTGAGTTCACATCTCTCGCGCCGCGGCGAGCGCCCCCGGCAGGAGCCGCGCCAGCCGCAGGCCCCAGGCCCGGGCCGCATGCGGCTCGCCGATCAGGTCCTGCCTGATCTCGACCAGCGCGTCGAGCAGGCCCCGGCGCGTCGCGTGGCGGTCGATGGTGTCGCCCGGCAGGCCGCCATTATAGGGCTCGTTGTCGCCGACGATCAGGTCGCCCTGCGCCTGCAGCGCCGCGATCAACGCCCGTGCCAGCCGCCCCTCCCTGTCCCAGAGCACGCCGGCATGCCAGGGCCGCGGCACGCCCTTCCAAAACGGGGTGAAGGAATGCAGCGAGACGATCGCCGGCGGATGGCCCGCCGCGATCGCCGTCGCGATCGCGCTGTCGATCGCCGCGTCATAGGGCGCGTAGTAGCGCGCGATCCGCTCGGCGATCCCAGCATCGTCGATGCGGGCATTGCCGGGGACGATCGCGCCGTCGGAGATCCGCATCACCAGCGTCGGATCGTCGCGGCCGCGATTGGGGTCGATCAGCAGCCGCGAGAAATTGCTGAGAACGGCCGGCGCGCCGAGCGCCTGAGCCATCGCCCGCGTCATCTCGGCCGCGCCGATATCGTAGGCGATATGGCGTTCGAGCTGCTGCGGTGGCAGGCCGAGCAGGTTCAGCTCCGGCGGGATCGCGTTGGTCGCATGGTCGCAGAGCAACAGGATGCCGGTCGCCGGATCTCCCGTGATGATTTCGACATCGCCGGGTCGCCGGGCCGGCGCGATGCTCTGCAAGCCCTCCTCCGCGCGCATCATGACCTCGGATTACATCATCAATCGCGGGTGACGCCCGCGCCGGCGCGACATAGCGTGCTTTCGCCTCGGCCGGAACGGCAGCGCGAAAAGAATCAGCACCAATTCACCATCCCGGAACATGTCCTGATCGCAAATGGCGTATCCATTTTCGCGGGACATGCTCTAGTAAGTGGCTAAGACGAAAGTCGATTGCCAGCAGCAGATTCGCACGGGGAAGACGTTTGGAGCAGCGGCAGGACGCAATCACGCAGCGGCGAGAGACCGCACGCCGGATCTTCGACGCCGCCGTGGCCAGAGCCCATCCCCGGAGCTGGCTTGCCGGGCATCTACCCCCTCCTCCGCCCAACGGCCGCCTGATCCTGCTCGCCGCCGGCAAGGCGGCCGGCAGCATGACGCTCCTGGCCGAAGCGCATTACCTCGACACCCTGAAGCTTTCGCCCGAGCGCTTCGTCGGCCATGCTGTCGCCCGCCATGGCTACGAGGCGCAGACCCGGCACATCCCGATGCTGGCCGCCGGCCACCCCGTTCCCGACGAAGGCAGCATCGCCAGCGCGACGCGGGCGCTCGAACTCGCTGCTTCCGCCACCGCCGACGATCTCGTCCTGGTGCTGCTCTCCGGCGGCGGCTCGGCCAACTGGGTCGCGCCGGCCGGCTCGCTCGCATTGGCCGAGAAGCAGGCGGTCAACAAGGCATTGCTGCGTTCCGGCGCGCCGATCGGCGAGATGAACATCGTGCGCAAGCGGCTCTCGCGCATCAAGGGCGGCCGGCTCGCCCTCGCCGCGGCGCCGGCGAAGCTGCTCACCCTCGCCGTCTCCGACGTGCCGCATGACGATCCCGCCGCGATCGCCTCGGGCCCGACCGTACCCGATCCGAGCAGCATGGCCGATGCCCGCGCCATCGTCGCCCGCTACGGGTTGACGCTGCCGCCGGCGGCCCAGGCGCTGCTCGTCGACGACGCCAGCGAGACGCCGAAGCCGGGCGATCCCGCTTTTGCCAACAGCGAATACCGCATCGTCGCCCGCCCGGCCGACGCCATCGCCGCGGCGGTGAAGGCAGCCGCCGAGGCCGGCTACGAGCCGATCGATCTCGGCCCCGATCTCGAAGGCGAAGCGCGCGAGGTCGCTGCCGCACAGGCGGCTCGGGCGCGGGAGCTCAAGGCCGCCGGGCGCCGCGTCGCGATGATCTCGGGCGGCGAGCTCACCGTCACCATCGCCGGCAATGGCCGCGGCGGGCCGAACCAGGAATTCGCCCTGGCGCTGGCGCTCGCGCTCTCCGGCGAGCCTGGCATCGTCGCACTTTCCGGCGACACCGACGGCACCGATGGCGGCGGCGGTGAGGCAACCGACCCGGCCGGGGCAGTGATCGATGAGACCACGCTGGCGCGCGCCCGCGCTCTTGGCCTCGATCCCGCCCAATCGCTGAGCCAGAACGACTCGACGGGCTTCTTCTTGCCTCTCGGCGACCTGTTGCAGACCGGCCCGACCCTGACCAATGTCAACGATTGCCGCGTGATTCTGATCGATCCAAGAACGAATTCATGAGCCGAAGCGCACGCATCCATTCGATGTTGCTGGCAGGAGGGCTGCTCCTCGCCGGAGCCGGCCCGGCACTGGCTGACCTGCGTATGTGCAACACCACCGGCAGCCGCATCGGCGTCGCCCTCGGCTATCGCGATGCGCAGGGCTGGGTCACCGAAGGTTGGTGGAACCTTGCGCCACGCGCCTGCGAGACCCTGCTGCGCGGCACGCTGGCGGCACGCTTTTACTACGTCCACGCCGTCGACTACGACAAAGGCGGCGAGTGGACCGGCAAATCCGTCATGTGCACGCGCAACAAGGAATTCACGATTCGCGGCATCGAGGACTGCCTTGCGCGCGGCTATGAGCGCTCCGGCTTCTTCGAAGTCGACACCGGCGAGCAGAAGGGCTGGACGATCCAGCTCACCGACACGGCCGGCGCGGCGCCGCGCCCATGATTGCGGCGCGGCATACGCTTGCCCTAATCGGTTGAATTGGCGAGGCCTGCAGACGGCAGGCGCATATGGCTCTTAGTGGGGATGATGCGATGAGACGGGAACGGCGGATCAAGATCATCGCGACGCTGGGGCCGGCCTCGTCGACCCCGGAGATGTGTGCGGCGCTGTTCAACGCCGGCGTCGATGTCTTCCGCATCAATATGAGCCATACCCAGCGCGAGGATCTTCCCGCCAAGGTCGCGATGCTGCGTGGACTGGAGAAGGAGTTCCGCCGCCCGGTCGGCATCCTCGCCGACCTGCAGGGACCGAAGCTGCGCGTCGGCCCGTTCGGCGGCGACGGCGCAGTGATGCTCGAGAAGGACGCCCGCTTCATTCTCGACGCCGATCCGGCTCCCGGGACGGTCAAGCGCGTGCACCTGCCGCACCCGGAAATCCTCACGGCACTGGAACCCGGGCATCATCTCATCCTCGACGACGGCAAGATCCGCCTCGTCGTCGAGAAGGCGTCGCCGAAGCAGGCGGTGACCAGGGTGATCGTCGGCGGCAAGCTCTCCTCGCGCAAGGGTGTCAGCCTGCCCGACACCACGATACCGGTCTCGGCCATGACCGATAAGGACCGCTCCGACGCCGAAGCCGCGGCCGAGATCGGCGTCGACTGGATCGCCGCCTCCTTCGTGCAGCGGCCGGAAGACATGGCGGATCTCCGCAAGGTCGTCCGGGGCCGGGCGCTTGCGCTCGCCAAGATCGAGAAGCCGCAGGCCGTGGCCCGGCTGGAAGAGATCATCGAGGCCTCCGACGCGATCATGGTGGCGCGCGGCGATCTCGGCGTCGAGATGCCGATCGAGAAGGTGCCAGGCACGCAGAAGCGCATGACCCGCATGGCGCGGCGCATGGGCAAGCCGGTCGTGGTCGCGACGCAGATGCTGGAGAGCATGATCACCGCGCCGGTCCCGACCCGCGCCGAGGTTTCCGACGTCGCGACCGCCGTGTTCGAAGGCGCCGATGCCGTCATGCTCTCGGCCGAAAGCGCCGCCGGCCAGTACCCGATCGAGGCGGTGACGATGATGAACCGCATCGCCGAGGAGGTGGAGAGCGAGTCGATCTACCGCTCCATCCTCGAATCGCAGAAGGCCGAGCCGGAGGCGACCGGCGCCGACGCCATCGCCAAGGCGGCGCACGAGATCGCCGACGCCCTGCATCTCAGGGCGATCGCCGCCTGGACGTCCTCGGGCTCGACCGCCCTCCGCATCGCCCGCGAGCGGCCGAACTCGACCGTGATCGCGCTGACGCCGAACGCCGCCACGGCGCGTCGCCTTACACTCGTCTGGGGTGTCCATTCGGTGGTGACCAAGGATGCCAGCGATATCGACGACATGGCCTTCCGCGCCTGCAAGTTCTCGGTGCGCGAGGGCTTCGCCAAGGAAGGCGACCGGCTGATCGTCGTCGCCGGCGTGCCGTTCGGCACGCCGGGCGCGACCAACATGGTCCGCATCGCCTTCGTCGCGAAGGAGCATGTCGAGCAGGCGTAGCGTGCTCACATCGGAGGCGTCTTTCTCGGGCGAAGCGAAGCGCAGACCCGAGAATTTCTGGCAGGACAATGCGCTTTTCCGTCATGAGATGCTCGGGTCAAGCCCGAGCATGACGGACAGCCCGCCATTCCCCTCCGCTCTCCCCTGCTCTACTGCTTGAGTTCCCGCTCTCGGCAGCCAGCGACGCTCATGGCCCTCACCGACATCGCCACCCGGACCTACAACCACAGCTGGCGGCTCGATCCGATCATCCGCAGCCTGCTCGACACCGATTTCTACAAGCTGCTGATGCTGCAGATGATCAGGAGCTTCCATCCGGAGGTCCAGGTCACCTTCGGCCTGATCAACCGCTCCAGGCAGATCCGCCTCGCCGACGTGATCGAGGAAGCCGAGCTGCGCGCCCAGCTCGACCATGCCCGCGAACTGCGCTTCACCAAGAAGGAGCTGATCTGGCTCGCCGGCAACAGCTTCTACGGCAAGACCCAGATGTTCACGCCGGACTTCATCGCCTGGCTCGCCGAGTTTCGCCTGCCGGAGTACGAGCTGCGCAAAGTCGACGGCCAGTACGAACTGACCTTCGCCGGCCCCTGGACCCACTCGATGATGTGGGAGATTCCGGCCCTCGCCATCGTCAACGAGCTGCGCTCGCGCCAGGCGCTCAAGACCTGGGATCGCTTTGCGCTCGACGTGCTCTACGCCCGCGCCAAGTCGAAGCTCTGGGACAAGGTCGAGCGGCTGAAGAAACTGCCCGACCTGCGCATCTCCGATTTCGGCACGCGCCGCCGCCATGGCCATCTCTGGCAGCGCTGGTGCGTCGAGGCGCTGAAGGAGGGCCTAGGGCCGACCTTCACCGGCACCTCCAACGTCCTCCTCGCCATGGAGAACGATCTCGAGGCGATCGGCACCAATGCGCATGAACTGCCGATGGTGCTCGCCGCATTGGCCGACAGCGACGAGGAATTGAAGCGCGCGCCCTATCGCGTGCTCGACGAATGGCGCCAGGTCTATGGCGGGAACCTCTTGATCGTGCTGCCTGACGCCTTCGGCACCACCGCCTTCCTGCGCGACGCGCCCGCCTGGCTCGCCGACTGGACGGGCTTTCGCCCCGACAGTGCCCCGCCGATCGAGGCCGGCGAGCAGATCATCGCCTGGTGGCGGTCGCAGGGCCGCGATCCGAAGAGCAAGCTGCTGATCTTCTCCGACGGCATGGATATCGACTCGATCGAGGAGGCCTATCGCCATTTCCATGGCAGGGTCCGCTCCGGCTTCGGCTGGGGCACCAACCTGACCAACGATTTCGTCGGCTGCTCGCCGGTCGGCACCCCTGACCTCGACCCGATCTCCCTGGTCTGCAAGGTCGTCAGCGCCAATGGCCGCCCGGCAGTGAAGCTTTCCGACAACCCCAACAAGGCGACGGGCGACCCGGCCGAGATCGCGCGTTATCTCAGGGTCTTCGGCGGTGCGGACCGCAAAGCCAAAGCGGTGAGGGTTTGAGCGATAGCGGAGCCGGCTGGCCACCACGGCTCCGGTCCGCGTCCAGGCCTCGCCTCGAAACGCTCCGGCCCGTCAATCGACACGCTGCCATTTCCGACTTCGCGCGTTGATCCGGCAACGACCCTGGTTCGTAAGGCCGACCAAAGGACGGGAGCGCAGCGATGACGACGGTGATCTTCGGCGGTTCGGGTGCGATAGGATCGGCTGTTCTGCGTCGGGCAACGGCGCGCGGTCGCAAGTGCCATCTCGTCGGTCGCCGGGCCGAACGGCTGGCGGAGCTCGCCGCTGATTGCGGAGCGAGCTTCACCGTGGCGGATGTGCTGGAGTCAGGCGCCTTCGAACGCGTCGCAGCCGAGATCGAGGAGCCGGTGGAAGGCCTCGTCTACGCTGTGGGCTCGATCGACCTGCGGCCGCTCGCGCGCTTCAGCGAAGACGACCTGCTTCACGATTTCCGTCTCAACGCGGCGGGCGCGGCGCTGGCGATCCAGGCGCTGCTGCCGGCGCTTAAACGGGCCGGTGGGGCTTCGATCGTGCTGTTTTCCTCGGTTGCGGCCTCTCAGGGCTTCGCGGCGCACAGCTCGATCGCCATGGCGAAGGCCGCCGTCGAGGGCCTGACCTTGACGCTTGCCGCTGAGCTTGCCCCATCGATCCGCGTCAATTGCGTGGCGCCGTCGCTGACGCAGACCCCGCTGGCCGCCTCCCTGACGACCTCGCCGCAAATGGCAGATGCGATCGCGCAACTGCACGCGCTGCGCCGTCTTGGCGAGCCTGACGACGTCGCGGCGCTGGCCGATTTCCTGCTGGCGCCGGAAGCCGGATGGATCACCGGTCAGGTGATCGGCGTCGATGGCGGCCGGTCGCGCCTGCGCACCAAGGGCTGAGCCATGGCCAAGATGCGCCGCAAGGGCGATCTGCCGACGAAGAGCTGCACGGTCTGCGCCCGGCCCTTCGCCTGGCGGCGCAAATGGCGGGAGGTCTGGGAGACGCGCGAGACCTGTTCCGACCGCTGCCGGGACGAGGCGCGCCGGCTGCGCGGCAGCGCCCGGCCGTGAAGACATTGGTCCTGATCCTCGGCGACCAGCTCAGCCGCGATCTCGCATCGCTGGACGGGTTCGATCGCGAACGAGACGTCGTGCTGATGGTCGAGGTCGCCGACGAGACGACCTATGTCCGCCATCACAAGCAGAAGATCGCATTCATCCTGTCGGCGATGCGGCATTTCGCGGCGGAGCTAGGCGCGGAGGGCCTGGCGGTTGACTATGTCCGTCTCGACGATCCCGGCAACACCGGCTCGTTCACGGGCGAGCTCGCTCGCGCCGTCGCCCGTCACCGGCCGGATCGCATCGTCGTCACCGAACCGGGCGAGTGGCGTGTCAGGCGCATGATGGATGACTGGCCGCTCCGCCTGGACGTGCCGGTGGATATCCGCGATGACGACCGCTTCTTCTGCTCGCGGGCAGAGTTCAACGCCTGGGCTGGCGGCCGCAAATCCTATCGCATGGAGTTCTTCTACCGCGAGATGCGACGCCGCACCGGCCTGCTGATGCACGGCGACGAGCCGGTGGGCGGCCGCTGGAACTTTGACTCGGAGAACCGCAAGCGCCTGCCTGCGTCGATCACACCGCCGCCGCGGGGCGCCATCGCGCCGGATGCGGTGACGCGCGAGGTGATCGCGATGGTGGCGGCCCGCTTCGCCGACCACTTCGGCGATCTCGACGAATTCGGCTGGGCGGTGACGCGTAGGGACGCGCTCGCCGCTCTGGCCCGGTTCGTAACCGAGTCCCTGCCCTTTTTCGGCGACTATCAGGACGCGATGGCGCGGCGCGAGCCCTTCGTCTTCCATGCATTGCTCTCGCCTTACCTGAATGTCGGCCTGCTCGGCGCGCGCGAGGTGTGCGTCGCGGCGGAGCAGGCCTTTCGCGCCGGCGACGTGCCGCTCAACGCGGCCGAAGGCTTCATCCGGCAGATTCTCGGCTGGCGCGAATATGTCCGCGGCATCTATTGGCTCGAGATGCCGGGCTATGCGCAAACCAACGCCCTGTCGGCGCAGCGTCCGCTGCCCTGGTTCTATTGGTCTGGCGAAACTGCGATGAACTGTCTCGCCATCGCGATCGCCGATACGCGCCGTCATGCCTACGCCCACCACATCCAGCGCCTGATGGTGACCGGGAACTTCGCACTGCTCGCCGGAATCCGGCCGGCGGAGATCGAGGAATGGTATCTTGTCGTCTACGCCGACGCCTATGATTGGGTGGAATTGCCCAACACCCATGGCATGGTCATGTTCGCCGATGGCGGGCTGTTGGCCTCCAAGCCCTATGCCGCATCGGGCGCCTATATCGATCGCATGTCGGACTATTGCGGCAGCTGCGTCTATGATCCGCGGATCAAGACCGGCGCCGGAGCATGCCCGTTCAATCTGCTCTACTGGAACTTCCTGATCGAGAACCGCTCCGTCCTGGGGAGGAATCCACGCCTGGCCATGCCCTACCGTACGCTCGACCGGATGCCGAGCCAGCGGACCCGAACGATTGTCGAGGAAGCGCGAGCCTTCCTCGATGATCTCGGCCGGGACAAGCCAGGCCCCCAGTCCGCCCAGCCCGACCTTTTCGGGTAAACGCGCGGTCGGCCAAGCCGGCGCATGAGCTCCCATGTGCCGGTTCCGATCCCAGCGCTCGGAACGATCCGGAACACCTTGCCGGTCCCCGCCTCGCTATAGAGATCGACCAGCTCGCCGTTCCAGTAATGGCCAAGATGCCGGCCCTGCACGGGATTGCGAGCAAGATCAGGCCAGAACAGCGCAGCGGTGAAGCGCTCAGAAAACCCGAACAAGGCGACCGGCGTTCCCGAAGAGATCGCAAGATGTCTCAGGGTGTTCGGCGGCGCAGATTGGAAGGCGAAAGCGGTGAGGTCCAGCGCGGGCTGCTGCATGCGGCTGCGTCCGTCGGCCGTCGTTCTCCTCCCGGCTTTCTCATATGTCATGAGCCATAGGCAGTGCCCGGAAGCGCTTGGCCGTCAGCGAGCGCCGCCGCTTGAGGGATGAACGGGCAAGAGGGAGCCGAATGGCGTCTTGGCGCGAAAGCGATCGTCCTTCGTTGCCCGATTCATCTGTCCGTCGGGAGATGCCAGACGCAGCTTTGCTGCGAAACTTTCGCTGTCCTCGGGCGGACAGAACAAATAGCCTTGGCCGATCGGACAGCCCATGCCGGCCAGCAGCGCGCGCTGGGCCTCGGTTTCCACCCCCTCCGCCACGACGGCAGTACCCAAGGCGCGCCCGAGGTCGATGATGGCCCGGACGATAACCATCTTCGAATGACTGGCGGCCAGTTCGGCGACGAAGCTCCGGTCGATCTTGATCTCCGTGACCGGAAACGCCTCGAGCAGGCGCAGGTTCGAATAGCCGGTCCCGAAATCATCGACGGATAGGCCGACGCCGAGGTCCCGCAGCCGATGCATGGCCGCCAGCACGCCGGGCGTGTCGTTGAGAAACATGCTTTCAGTGATCTCAAGCGTCAGCCAGGCGGGTTCGACACCGGCCTTCCGGATCACCCGGTCCACGATCTCCGCCATGTCGCGGAGCAGGAATTCTGTAGCGGACACGTTTACGGAAAAGCGCAGCGGCCGTTCGCGGTGTTCGTTGATCCTGCGTGCAAAGGCGGCGACGGCGGCAAGGCCCCGCTCGCCGAGATCGAGCAGTAGGCCGATCCGCTCCGCTGCTTCGATGAATCGCCCCGGCGGCAGCACGCCGAACAGGGGGTGGTTCCATCGCATCAGGGCTTCCGCGCCCACCCACTCGCCGGTCACGAGGTCGATCTGCGGCTGGAAATGATGGAAAAACTGGTCGCTTGCGAGAGCGGCCTTCAACTCGCGGGTCAGCTGGACCCTGTTGCGCGCCTCGTCTTCATCTGCGCGCTGAAACCGGCGAGGGCCGCTCAGCGGAGCCGATTTCGCCGCATGCAGCGCTGCGCCGGCATTCCGGATCAAGGATATCGCGGTGCCGTCGGGTTGACCGAGCGCATAGCCGACGGCAAACCGCAGGGAAACATTCGCTCCCGGGATCACGAAGTCCGGGGCGAGCGCGGCGCAAACCTCGGCCACGAGTTGTGGCCCGCTTGCTTCATCAGCCGGTTCGAAGGCCAGGGCGAACTCGTTCGCTCCGATCCGGGCGACCAGGGCAGCCCCGGTCGCCCGCAGTCGGCGGCCAGCCTCCACTAGCAGCGCGTCGCCGACATCAAAGCCATATCCTGCGTTGATGTCGTGGAAGCCGATCACGTCGAGCTTTACGATCAGCACCGGGTCGGCACGTGTCGCAAAGCGCCTCTCCGCAGCGACGATGAACGCCTGTCGATTGAGACACCCTGTTGCAAGGTCGAGGTTCGCGGCGCGATCGAGGGCGATCTCGGTCTGGCGAGTCGCCGACACGTCCCGAAGAATGCCGAGATAGAGCAGTTCGCCGCCGACCGTGAATGGTCTGAGGCTGAGGCTGTTCCAGAAGGCCGAGCCATCTTTCCGGTAGTTGCGCAATGTGACGTCGATCGGTTCAGCCGCCCCGATCGCCGCTGCGATAAGGGCGACTTCCGGTTGCTCGCGTTCATTGCCTTGCAGGTAGCGGCAGTCCTTTCCGAGCGCCTCGTGCCGCGCATAGCCCGTCAGCCGTTCGAAAGCCCTGTTCACGTAAATGAGCGGCCCGTTCCCTGCCGAGACCCGGCCGATCACTACACCATCTGAGAATTCCTCGACGAGCGGGGGCAGAATCGAGCGCAGCAGGGCGTTCGCGCCGAGTTCCGCGCAATTGCCGAACGGTTTCGGCGCGAACTTCATAAACTCGGCGGGCTTCAGAGCCTTGAAGTCTTTCATGATCCGAGCAATGGCGCGGTTGCCTGTCGCCGGGCAATCCGCGGTCGCGGTCGTTTCGGGACAACCGTCAGCCGATTTCGGACAAAATGGGTCGCGACCCGTCTCCGGACGTCCGGAACCGTTCACGATAGTCCGAGGGCATCGCTCCGATATGCGCAAGGAAGGCGCGGCGCATCGCCCGCGCGGAACCGAAACCGCTTTTCGCGGCGATCGAATCGATCGGTAGTCGGCTGCCTTCGAGCAGAAAGCGCGCGACATCGATCCGCGTGAGATCGACGTATTCGGAAGGCGAGATCCCGACCTCCTGCGTGAAGACGCGCGTGAAATTGCGCGGGCTCATCGCCGCGACGTTCGCCAAAGCATTGACCGACAGGTCGGCATCGGGATGGCTCAGGATGTATTGCTGGACCTTGTAGAGCCGGCTGCGGTCGACGGCCTGCGCCGCCAGATGCATGCTGAACTGAGACTGGTCCCCCGGCCTCTTCAGGAACACGACCAGGCGACGGGCGACATAAAGCGCAACGTCCCGGCCGAGATCCTCCTCGACCAGCGAAAGACCGAGATCGATCGCCGCGCTCGACCCGGCGGAGGTGACCATCGCGCCATCCCGGACGAAGACACGATCGCCGTCCACCTTTGCGTCCGGGAAGCGTTCGGCCAGGAGAGGCGCGTACTGCCAGTGCGTCGCCACGTGACGGCCGCCAAGGAGACCGGCGTCACCAAGCAGGAACGCCCCCGTGCAGACCGAGCCATAGCGCCGCGCATGCGGGGCAGTCCGGGCCAGCCAGTCGATCATATCCTGGCCTGGCGCGCTGGGAATGCCGACGCTCCCGGCCACGAGAAGCGTGTCGGGATCTTGCGGGGTCGTGAGATAGTCCGAGTCCGGCAGGACTCTCAGCCCCGACCCGCAGCGGATCGGGCGGTCTTCTTCCGCGACGACGCCGACCTCATAGAACGCCTCGGCAGCACGCGCGTTCGCTTCGGCAAACACGTCCATCAGGCCAGCGAGTTCCAGCGAGTGAACGTTGGAAGGCACGAAGATAATGATCCGCATGTGGATATTCCCTCGGACAGCCAGTGCAGACGCTGCAGGGAGGTCAGCCCGCAACAGCCGATAGATCGCGGGGTAGTCCGCCTCCGCTGCGCTGCGACAGCGGCGGCCATCGCCGGCCACGCACATCTGCCCGGGACGATCAGAGGCTTCCCCTGGAGCAGTAGCTCAGGCTCGAACTTGGTCGTCGTGCTGCTCTTCCGGCGCCGCCTCGCCACACCATGTCGCGCGATCCCGATGGTGCACGATCTCTTGCATGCGGCGATCCTAACCGCTGGACGTCGACTCTGCACTTGCTCTGAAGAGTACGGCATCGGGCGCAAAGGCCGCGTGATCGACATAGCCGTCCAGGGACAGGTTCATTCCGAAGACGAGCTTGGCCATGCTGCAGAGCTCCGCCGCAGATCTTTTCAGGATACCGCGAGCTGCCGCTGCGCAGAAGCGAGGTCAGGCGCGAGGGCAGCAAGCGTGCCTCCGCGCGAGATGCGCTGAGCTTACGCTCTAGACCTCGATCAACAACGGCCTGTGGTCGGAAATCTCGGGCTGCTCGATGACCGCGAACGCGCGAGCCTCGACTGCCCCGTTCACCAGCATGTAGTCGGCGTAACGGCCCGGCTTCTTGTAGTGGGACGTCCGCGTGCCGGAGAAACCGCGGCCGACAACAAGGTCCGTCAGCCCCATCTCGGCCAGAACCTCGAAGGTCCGGCTGCCGGGTTCGACATTGAAGTCGCCGCAGACGACCAGCCGGTCGCCCTTCTCTGCAACCGCTTCGATCAGGGCAACGAAACGATGAGCCTGATCGAGGCGCTCCGGCGTATCGATCTTGCCGTTCAGATCCCTCAACCCGTGCATATGCGCGATAGTGATCGGCCAGCCTCGCTCGAAATCATGGAGCCTGACGACGTGAGCCGGGCGCGAGCGCGGATGCTCGCCATAGCCGTCGGGCGAAAAGCCCTTGTGCACGAAGCCCTGCGCCTGCGCGATGATCGGGAACCTGCGGTGGACGAAGTCGCGAGGCCCCATTGCGACGGCACGGCCTCTTCGCCATCCCACAGGACACCCTGCGCCGCCGGGCAGAAAGTCGCGACATGCTCCGGCAGGGCCGCGGACACATCGCGGAAGAAGTTGGCGCGTTGCGGCAGGACATGGTCGCCGTCGCGATATTCCAGCCACTCCCGTGACGTCGAAGGTGTATGGACGACCTCCTGAAGGCAGAGGACATCGGGCGCCTCGCGCGCGAGATAGGCCTGCGCCTCCTCGTGCAGCGTCCCACCCCAGCCATTCAGGCACATGATGCGCAAGACAATCCTCCGCCTATCCGATCCGGAACACCTTGCCGGTCCCGGCCTCGCGGTAGAGATCGACGCGCTCGCCGTTCCAGTGATAGTCGAGATGCCGGCCCTGCATGGCATTGCTTGCGAGGTCGGGCCAGAACAGCCCGGCACACTCGCCGCCGGCCCGGCGCACGCTCGGATAGACGACGCCATCGGACTTGGCGGCACGCAGCTTTGCGCCCAGCGCCTGGCTTTCCGAATAGTCGTCCGGCTGCAATAGCGCGCTCTCCCTAGCCCGCTCGCCGCGCAGATCGTGCAGCTTGCCATCGATCGCCAGCACCAGCTCGCGGAACTGCGAGGTCCAGCCCGGCGCTTCTCTGGTGCGCGCCATGAAGCGACCATGGTGGTGGATCGTCTCGAACAGCGCCGTCTCGAAGCTCTCGGCGACATAGAGCACGCCGAACGAGCCGTCGCTGAAGCGACTCGGCCGGTCGCGGCTGACATGGGTGAAAGGCGCCATCAGCCAGCTCGCGCCCGGGCCGGAGACGCGGCGGGAAGGTGGCACCAGATCGAGATTGCCGATCGTCTCCATCAAACGCGGATTGGTTTTCATCTCCGCCAGGATCAGCAGCGGCCAGTCGGCCGGGTCGGCGATATCCTCGAACAGGTCGATCGGCGGAAAGGCGCTGCGGATGATGCGGACGGCGCCAGGCCATTCGACCTGCGCGACCGTAAAGTCCCAGGCGCTCACCAGAGCCCGCGCTCCGCGTCGAGATAGCGCCGCACCCGCATCAGATCGGTGAGTTCGCCGCCGAGCATCACGTCGAGCGCCGACTTGCCGCCGAAAGCGTCGTTGCCCGCGCTGATCCAGGCGTAGCTGCGCTGCGGCTCGCGGAAGATCAGGCGCAGCGCCTTATGGATGCCCATCAGATTGGAGAGCCGCGCCCGGGCGTCGCGGTCGATCCGGCCGATCTCGCCCGCCTTCCAGCGCCGATAGCTGCGCACCGGCTGGTCGAGCAGCACGGCCGCTTCTTCGTCGGTCAGGCTCCAGAGGCGGAACAGATTCACGGCCGCGCGGAACATCGCCGCCGCCTCCGCTTCGGTGATCGCGGCGGGCGAAAAGGCGTCGGGAGCAGTCGGAACCGGCGAAAGCTGGCTCATCAGGCAATCTCCATTTGGCAGAATATAGGCAAAATGCTGCCAAATGGCAATACCATTGCCCTGCGTCATTCTCGGGCGGAGCAAGGCGAAGACTCGCGAATCTCAGGACAAGAGTGTGTTGGCGAAAGCGTCAGTCGGCTTGAGGTGCTCGGATCAAGCCCGAGCATGACGCGTGAGGTTACTCAAGCATCGCGGCCGTCGACCTCGAGCTTGAGCGATTCGACGGCTTCCTTCACCGCCTCGAGCTGCGGGTAGACCGCAAGCGCGCGGCGATAGGCGACCATGGCGCGCTTGTCGTCGCCCTGTTGGCGCAGGATCGTGCCGAGACCCATCATCGCGCCATAATGGCGCGGCTCACGCTTCAGCGTCTCGGCGATGTCGAGCATGGAGCGAATCGGGTCGCCCTGCAGGAACAGCGCATTGGCCCGTTGATTCCAGCCCTCGGCCCAATCGGGTTCGAGCGTAACAACTCGGTCGAGCAATTCGATCGCCAGCGGCAATTCGCGCGCCTTCAGCGCCTCCTGTGCCCGCGTCATCAGGAGATCGGCCGTATCCGAGCCGGAACGGGCCCAGCGCCGCTGGATCAGATTGGCGATGCCCTTTGCCTCTTCCGGCGACTTGGCGGCGGCAAGCCGTTCGAACAGCCGGTCGAGCGTCGCGGCCGGGCTGCGCGGTGGCGGCGCTTCCGGCAGATTCGGCTTGTCGTCGCGGTCGGCGTTCGGCACCGCGCCCTCGCGCAACGGCGCCTGCTGCGCAAGCACCACCGGCGCGGTTGCGAGGAGCAGCCCAGGAATCAGCGCAATACGAGCAAGTCGAGAGAGCCTCATGCCCCCAAAGTGGGCGCGACGAGGCGCGACGTCAATTCACGGCCCAGCGAGATCACCAAGAAGGGAGACGAGTGCGCGCCAAAAAAGCGGGCCGCACACTGTGCAGCCCGCTCTTTCAATCTCGACAAGGACGCTGATGGCGCCGCCCGAAGGCCGCGCGACTTATCAGCCCTGACGCGCCTTGAAGCGCTTCTGGACCTTATTGATGATATAGACGCGGCCCTTGCGGCGCACGAGCTGGTTGTCGCGATGGCGGGCGCGCAGCGACTTCAGCGAATTGCGGATCTTCATAGCCCGTACTCCCATCGGCTCGCCCTACGGCAGAACCGGTCAAAAAACCTGAAGGCGACGCGAACCGGAACCCGGCTCTCATCGAGCAAACGACATGCGCGCCTGATGCGATGGCCGGCTGTATAAGGATTTTACGACGATTGGCAAGGCCCCGGCGCGTCTTTCCGCCTGAAGATTGCATGCGTCATGCTCCCGTCGCAATCGCATGGCCGCCCTAGTATCCCGGCTGGCGCATGCCTAGATTGCGGCGACGGCAGACCTATCAGGGAGCATTCTCGATGTTCAACGCCAAGTCCCTCCTCGATGCCCTCGTCAATGCGGGCAGCCAGGCTGGCGCCCAGGGCGGCCAGGCCGGCGGGCTGGGCGGCGTGCTCGGCAATCTCGCCCAGCAGGTCCAGCAGGCCGGCGGCGCCGGCGGCCTCGCCGGCATGGCCGGCCAGATCTTCGGCCAGGCCAGCCAGGGTGTGCAGGATGCCGCCCGCAATACCGGCTTGCAGCAGGGCGCGACCGACATGGTCGGCCAGCTTTCCGGCGGCAAGACGCCTGAGCAATTGATCGAGCAGGCTAGGGGCATGCTCGGCGGCAATCAGCTCGCCGCCGGCGCCGTGCTCGGCGGCCTCGGCGCGCTGATCTTCGGCACCTCGGCCGGCCGCTCGCTGGCGGGCTCCGCTGCCAAGATCGGCGGCCTCGCCCTGATCGGCGGCCTCGCCTACAAGGCCTATCAGAACTATCAGGCCGGCAAGCCGCTGCTCGGCGCCGACCAGCAGCCCGCTCTGCCCGCTCCAGCCGGCTCCGGCTTCGAGCCGGAAGCGGCGAAGAACGAGCATGCGCTGCTCTTCATTCGCGCCATGATCGCGGCCTCCGCCTCCGATGGCCATATCGACGATACCGAGCGCAACGCCATCATGGGCGGTCTCCGCGAGGCCGGCCTCGATGCCGCAGCCAATGAATGGCTTGCCTACGAGCTGGCAAATCCGGCAAGCGTCGACGCGCTGGTCGAAGGGGCCGAAAGCCCCGAGCTCGCCGCGCAGATCTATACGGCCGCCCGCATCGCCATCAATCCGGACACCCCGGCGGAAAAGGACTTCCTCGCCGGTCTCGCCGGCTCGCTCGGCCTTGATGCCGAGCTAGTCGCCAACATCGACGCCGCCGCCAGCGCCGCCAAGGCCTGATCGCTGACGCAGAGCTGGAGTGCGCCGGGCGCGGATTGACCGCCCGGCGCGCCCGGCCATCCAATGCGGCATGCAATCACCAAACCCGCATTGGTCGGCACGCCTACCCTTCTATTATGGCTGGGTCATCATCGGCATCGCCTTCGTCACGATGGCGATAGCCGTCAGCGCACGCACGGCCTTCTCGCTGCTGCTGCCGCCGCTGATCGACGAGTTCGGCTGGGATCGCGGCCTCGCCTCGGGCGCCTTCTCCTTCGGCTTCCTGCTCTCGGCCGTGACCAGCACCTTCGTCGGCCGCATGATGGACCGGCACGGCCCGCGTGTCGTGATCGAGATCGGCGTGGCGATGCTGGCGGCGGGCCTGCTGATCGCGCCCGCCATTGGCGCCGCCTGGCATCTCTACCTGACGCTCGGCGTCCTCGTCGGCTGCGGCGCCAATCTGATGAGCTTCTCGGCGCAGTCACTGTTCCTGCCGAACTGGTTCGTGCGCCGACGGGCTTTCGCGATCAGCATCGCCTTTTCCGGCGTCGGCGTCGGCGCGCTGCTGCTCCTGCCCTGGCTGCAATCGATCATCAGCCGCGATGGCTGGCGCGCCGCCTGCTGGATCATGGGCCTGCTCGTGCTCGTCCTGCTCGGCCCGCTCAACCTGCTGGTTCGGCGCCGGCCGCAGGATCTCGGCCTGCAGCCGGACGGCGAGACTGCCCCGGCCGGCACCGTCGCCGCGCAACGCCAGGCGGCGGTTGTCGATCCGGCCTGGGTCGCGGTTGAATGGACATTGGGGCGAGCGCTGCGCACGGCACGCCTGTGGTGGATCATGATCGGCTATTTCTGCGCGCTGATTGCCTGGTATGCGGTGCAGGTCCACCAGACCAAATATCTGATCGAGGTCGGCTTCTCCCCGCTCATGGCCGCCTGGGCACTGGGGCTGGTCAGCGCCGTGGCCATCCCCGGCCAGATCGCTCTTGGCGGCCTGTCGGACCGCATCGGCCGCGAATGGATCTGGATGATCGGCTGCCTCGGCTTCGCCATCTGCTATGCTGCGCTGATCGCGCTGGAGCACACCCCGTCGCCCCTGCTGCTCTATGTGATGGTGATCGCGCAGGGCTTCCTGGGCTACGCGATCACCTCGGTGCTGGGCCCAATCGTCTTCGAGATTTTCGAAGGGCCGCATTTCGGCGCGATCTTCGGGACCGTCACGGTCGCGCTGCTCGGCGGCGGTGCGGCCGGCCCCTGGCTCGCCGGCACGATCCATGACGCCACCGGCAGCTATCGCCTCGCCTTCCTGCTGGTGATCGCCTGCTGCTTCATCTCGGCGGCGGCGATCTGGCTGGCAGCGCCGCGCCAGGTCCGGCTCGTACCTGGGCGCGTCAGGGCGCCCGCTTGACGCCCTGATCGTCCTCGAACACCGGCCGGAAGAAGCTGCGCTCATAGCTGACGATGAAGCGATGCTTTTCGTTCTCGGCGACCACCGCGAGGCATTCGGCATCCTTGAACGAGGCCTCGCGATAGACCTCGTACTCGGCGAAGGACGGGAAGCTGAACATCGCCAGCGCGACGTTGGAGGTGCCTTCCGAAGGCATGAAATAGCCGTGGTGCTTGCCGCCGAAGCGCTCGACCAGGCGGATCCAGGCCTTGCCATAGGCTTCGAAGGCCGGGAGTTGGTAGGGGTCGACGATGTAGCGCAGATGGCAGGTGATTGTCATGGTCAGGCAGCCTTCGCACTCTGCAGGAACTTGGCCATCCGCCCGAGCGCCCGCTCGATATTCTCCAGCGAGTTCGCGTAGGAGAGGCGGATATAGCCCTCGCCATGCACGCCGAAATCCGGCCCGCCGATCGTGGCCACGCCGGTTTCCTCGAGCAGGGCCGAGGCCAGCTTCTTCGCCTTCCAGCCGGTCTGCGACACGTTCGGAAAGGCGTAGAAGGCACCCTTCGGCACGATGCAGGAGACGCCCGGCAGCGCATTCAAGCCTGCCACCACCGCCTTCCGGCGCCGGTCGAACTCGGCCAGCATCATCGCGACCGCATCCTGCGGGCCGGTCAACGCGGCGAGGCCCGCCCATTGCGCCGGCGCGTTGACGCAGGAATGCGAGTTCACCGCGAGCTTGCGGGCATTGTCGTAAAGCGGCTTCGGCCACACCGAGAAGCCCATGCGCCAGCCGGTCATGGCATAGGTCTTCGACCAGCCGTTGAGCAGGATCAGACGGTCGCGGATCTCAGGATAGCTCAGGAGGCAGACATGCTTCTCGCCGTCATAGAGCATCTGGTCGTAGATCTCGTCCGACATCACGGCGACATCGGGGAACTTCGCCAGGCCGGCCACGAGCTTGTCGACCTCGGCCTTGGGCGTGACGCCGCCGGTTGGGTTCGCCGGCGAGTTGACGATCAGCAGCCTCGTCTTCGGCGTGATCAGCGAGAGCGTCTCCTCGGCCGAGAAGGCAAAGCCGTTCTCCTCGCGGATCGGCACCGGCACCGGCGTCGCGCCGGTGTACTCGATCATCGAGCGATAGATCGGGAAGCCCGGATCAGGATAGAGGATCTCGGCGCCGGGCTCGCCGAACATCAGGATCGCCATGAACATAGTGACCTTGCCGCCCGGCACGATCATCACCTCCTCCGGCGAGACGTTCACGGAAAAGCGCTTGTGCAGGTCGGCCGCCACTGCCTCGCGCAAGGGCAGGATGCCGTTCGCCGGCGTGTAGCCGTGATGGCCGTCACGCAGCGCCTTCACCGCCGCCTCGACGATATGCTCCGGCGTCGGGAAATCCGGCTGGCCGATGCCGAGATTGATGATGTCCTTGCCCTGGCGCTGCAATTCGGTGGCGCGGGCGAGCACGGCGAAGGCGTTCTCCTCACCGATCCGTCCGAATGAAGGAACAACGTGCAGCGTCATGGCAGTTTCCTCTTCGCTCGCGGATCGGTCTTCAAGCCGCCGCGTGTCCAAACCTGTCTTGGCCGCAAAGCCCGCAACCGCGCAAGCCCGCCGCTTGCGTCCCAGTCCGGACGGGGACGCATTTGGAACACTTGCAAACTGCGCAGCGGCGACCTTTGCTGGCGGAGGCGTCGACCAAGCGATTGGCACGGCGCTCCAAGTCGTTGTATGCAGCATACAGCGATTTTACGGCGAGCGCCCTTGCCGCTCCGCTCATGATCGGCATGACCTGTCGATCAAATCGATTTAAAGACGATGCCGAAGCGGCGCTTAAGGCCGCCTGGCCGCGAGAGGGAATGACGGGATGGCCAAGAGCCCTACTGATAAGACGCCTAACGGGAAGAAGCCGATCCGCAGGATCAAGCCGGAGCAGTTGCGCTCGAAGGCCTGGTTCGACAATCCCGCCAATGCCGACATGACCGCGCTCTATATCGAGCGCACCATGAATTTCGGCCTGTCGCGCGAGGAATTGCAGTCCGGCCGCCCGATCATTGGCATCGCCCAGACCGGCTCCGACATCGCCCCCTGCAATCGCCACCACCTCGAGCTGGCCTCTCGCGTCCGCGACGGCATCCGCGAGATGGGCGGCGTGCCCTTCGAGTTCCCGATCCATCCGATCCAGGAAACCTGCAAGCGGCCGACCGCCTCGCTCGACCGCAACCTGCAATATCTCAGCCTGGTCGAGATCCTTTACGGCTACCCGATCGACGGCGTCGTGTTGACCACCGGCTGCGACAAGACCACCCCGGCCCAGATCATGGCGGCCGCGACGGTCGACATCCCGGCGATCGCACTGCCGGGCGGACCGATGCTGAACGGCTCCTTCCGCGGCGAGCGCACCGGCTCGGGCACGATCGTCTGGAAGGCGCGCCAGATGATGGCGGCCGGCGAGATCGATTATCGCGGCTTCGTCGATCTGGTTGCGTCGTCCGCGCCATCCGCGGGTCACTGCAACACCATGGGCACGGCCTCGACCATGAACGCGCTCGCCGAGGCGATGGGCATGACCCTGCCCGGCGCCGCCGCGATCCCGGCGCCCTATCGCGACCGTTACGAGATGGCCTATCTCACCGGCCGTCGCATCGTCGAGATGGTCTGGGAGAACCTGATCCCCTCGAAGATCCTGACGCGCGAGGCCTTCGAGAACACCATCGTCATCAACTCGGCGATCGGCGGCTCGACCAATGCGCCGATCCATGTCAACGCCATCGCCAAGCATATCGGCGTCAAGCTCGACAACGAGGACTGGACCAAGATCGGCTACGACACGCCGCTGCTGGTCAACATGCAGCCGGCCGGCGAATATCTCGGCGAGGACTACTATCGCGCCGGCGGCCTGCCTGCCGTGATCGCCGAGCTGATCGCCAAGGGCAAGCTGAAGCCGGCGATCACCGCCAACGGCAAGACCCATATCGAGAACTGCGAAGGTGCCTTCTCGGGCGACCGCAACGTCATCAAGGCTTATGACGAGCCGATGAAGAAGGAGGCCGGGTTCCTCAACCTCTCCGGCAACCTCTTCGACTCGGCGATCATGAAGACCTCGGTGATCACGCCGGAGTTCCGCAAGCGCTATCTGGAGAACCCGAAGGACCCGATGGCCTTCGAGGGCAAGGCCGTCGTCTTCGATGGGCCAGAGGACTATCACCACCGCATCGACGATCCCGCGCTCGCCATCGACGAGCACACGGTTCTCTTCATCCGCGGCGTCGGTCCGGTCGGCTATCCCGGCGCGGCCGAGGTGGTGAACATGCGGCCGCCGGATTACCTGATCAAGAAGGGCGTCACCGCGCTCGCCTGCGTCGGCGACGGCCGCCAGTCCGGCACCTCCGGTTCGCCCTCGATCCTCAACGCCTCGCCGGAAGCGGCGACGGGCGGCGGCCTCGCGCTGCTCAAGACTGGGGACAAGGTCCGCATCGACCTGAAGAAGCGCACCGCCAACATGCTGATCTCGGACGAGGAGCTGGAGAAGCGCCGCGCCGAGCTGAAGGCAGCGGGCGGCTACAAGTACCCGAAGAGCCAGACGCCCTGGCAGGAGATCCAGCGCAAGATCGTCGACGAGCTCTCCGAGGGCATGGTCCTGAAGCCGGCGGTCAAGTACCAGAAGATCCACAAGAAGTTCGGCGTGCCGCGCGACAACCACTGACACCGCGCCGGGCGGCGGCGGAACTCCCGCCGCTGGCCATTCCCGCGCTGCATCGCGCCTCGCCGGCAGATGCGTGGGAGCGGGGCTGACAAATCGGCTCAGGGACGACAGTATGACGCCCTGAGCTCATTTGAAACGATTTAAAATGACTTACAGCCCGCAAGTCGACGCGTTTCGCAGACTCCATGAATCCGGCTGCTTCGTCATGCCGAACCCTTGGGACGAGGGCTCGGCCCGCTGGCTCCGCGGCCAGGGCTTCAAGGCGCTGGCCTCGACCAGCGCCGGCTTCGCCTTCACGCAAGGGCGAGCCGACCAGGACGTGCCGCGCGACATGATGCTGGCCCACCTCGCCGAGCTGGTGAAAGCGGTGCCGGACCTGCCCATCAACGCAGATTTCGAGAACGGCTATGCCGACACGCCCGACGGCGTCGCGGCCAACGTCAAGCTCTGCATCGCGACTGGCGTCGCCGGCCTCTCGATCGAGGACGCGACGGGCCGCAGCGACGAGCCGCTCTATCCCTTCGAGTTCGCTGTCGAGCGCATCCGGGCCGCCCGCCGTGCCGTCGACGAGACCGGCACCGGTGTCGTGCTGACGGCCCGCGCCGAATGCTTCCTGACCGGCCACCCCGACGCGCTGAACGAGTCGGTGCGGCGCATCAAGGCCTATGCCGACGCCGGCGCCGATGTGCTCTACGCCCCCGGCCCGAAGACGGTCGCCGACATCAGCGCCATCGTCGCGGCCGCCGGCGGTAAGCCCGTCAACACGCTGGTCTATGGCGATGTCGGCCTCAGCGTCTCGGAGATCGCCGCCACCGGCACGCGCCGCATCTCGATCGGCGCGGCGCTCGCTCGCGCCGCCTGGGCCGCCTTCATCGAGGCGACGCGCCTGATCGCGCAGGAGGGCAGCTTCAAGGGCTTCGCCGGCAACGGCGCCTCGGCCCCGCTCAACCCGTTCTTCCGCGACGATCTCAAGGCGCGCTCGTGAGCGGGCAGCTTCTCATCGCCCCGGAATGGCTCGGCAGGAGCGGGCTCTGGCAGATCGACGCCAAGGGCAAGCGCAAGGCTGTCGATGCCGACGATATCGGCCTGTCCGACGCGCTCGCCGACCGGCTGGAAAGCTGGATGGACACCTTCGACGCGATCTATGACGAAGCCGACGAAGCCGCCTCTAACTTCGCCGACGAGGCCGAGCGCGCCGCCTGGGAGGCGGAAGGCGCGGCGCTCGCCGACGCCATCGCCGCCGAGCTCGGCCCGGACTGGCAGATCACCCACGACTTCACCGGCTGGCGCAGGACGATCAAGGCATGACGACGCTGAACTGGACGCCCTGCCCCTTCCCGCCAGCCAAGGTGCTACAAGGCCGTTGGTGCCGACTGGAGCCGCTCGATCCCAACCGCCATCTCGACGATATCTGGCAGGCCATGGACGGCCATGAATCGGTCTGGGACTGGTTGCCCGCGACGCTTCCGCCGAGCCGCGAGGCCTATGGCGAACTGCTGACGTCGATGGCAGGCAAGGCCGGCATCATCCCCTTCGCCGTGATCGACGAGGCCGACGGCAAAGCCAAGGGCCATCTCTGGATGATGGAGATCAGGCCCGAGCACGGCGTCTTCGAGGTCGGCTGGATCACCTATTCCCCGTCTATGCAGCGCACCCGCATGGCGACGGAAGCGGTCTATCTCGTCGGCGACTACGGCTTCTCGCTCGGCTATCGTCGCTATGAGTGGAAGTGCAACAACCGCAACGAGCCCTCCAAGCGCGCCGCGCAGCGCTTCGGCTTCCAGTACGAGGGCCTCTTCCGCCAGCATCAGGTGGTGAAGGACGAAAACCGCGACACCGCCTGGTTTTCGATCCTCGACGGCGAGTGGCCCAAGGTCGGGCAGGCCTTCGAAAGCTGGCTTGCGCCGGAGAACTTCGACGCTCAGGGCCAGCAGAAGACCTCCTTGGCCGATTGCATGAAGACGGCCGGAGCCGCCTGAGATGGCCCTGCGTCGCGCGACGACCGAGGATATTCCGGCGATCGTCGCGTTGACGCAGGCCGCCTATCTGCCGAACGAGAGCATCATCGGCGTGCCCTCGCTGCCGCGCATCGCTGATTATCGCGAGGTGCTGGCTGAGCATGAAATCTGGCTCGCCGAGAGCGAGGGGACGCTGGACGGTGTCCTCGTGCTCGAGGACGAACCGGCGAAATTCACGCTCTGGAGCATCGCGGTCGCACCCGCCGCCACCGGCAGGAAGATCGGTTCGCAACTGATGGATTTCACCGAGGAGCGAGCCAAGGCGCTTGGGCACGACGCGGTCCATCTCTACACGCACGTCAAGCTCACCGACCGCATCGGCTGGTACGAGCGCCTCGGCTACCAGACCACCCATTTCGAGGATCTGCCTGATCGCCGGCTGATCCATATGCGCAAAAGTCTTCGATAACCGGGAAACCAAGGGAAGAAGCGACATGGCAGGACGTTTGAAGGGCAAGGTCGCGGTCGTCACCGCTGCCGGCCAGGGCATCGGGCGCGCGATCGCCGAAGCCTTCGTGGCGGAGGGCGCCACGGTCTGGGCGACCGACAAGGACGTCGCCTTGCTTGAGGGCATCCCGAAAGCCAAGAAGCGCAAGCTCGACGTGCTCTCGACCAAGGCGGTCGAAGCCTTCGCCGAAAAAGTCGGCACCATCGACATCCTCGTCAACGCTGCCGGCTTCGTCCATCACGGCACCGTTTTGGAGTGCGACGACAAGGCCTGGGAGTTCTCCTTCGACCTCAACGTCAAGTCAATGCACCGCACGATCAAGGCCTTCATCCCCGGCATGCTCGCCGCCGGCAAGGGCTCGATCGTCAACATCGCCTCGGGCGCCGGCTCGGTGCGCGGCATCCCGAACCGCTATGTCTACGGCGCCACCAAGGCGGCGGTGATCGGCCTGACCAAAGCGGTCGCGGCCGACTTCATCAAGAAGGGCATCCGTGCCAACGCCGTCTGCCCCGGCACGATCCAGTCACCTTCGCTCGACCAGCGTATCGTCGATCTCGCCAAGGCGACCAAGACGACCGAGGCCGCCGCCCGCCAGGCCTTCATCGATCGCCAGCCCATGGGCCGGCTCGGCACCGCCGAGGAGATCGCCTGGCTCGCCGTGTATCTCGCCTCCGACGAGGCGAGCTACAGTACCGGCCAGATCTATCTAGCCGATGGCGGTTTTGCGCTTTAGAGCGCTCTTCGCTCAGCTTGGAACGTCACTGCAACCGTAAGCGAAGCGATCCTGCAAGCGCCGAGCTCTCTCGCACCGGATTGCTTCGTCGCCGACGCGTCTCGCAATGACGGCCTTGTGCTCCGGACTGAACGACGAAGCCTCCTGCCCCCAGCCTCGAAACACGACAACACCGATCGGACAAAGATATGCATATCCTCGTCATTGGCGGCGCCGGCATGGTCGGCCGCAAGTTCATCGAGCGCCTGGCGCGAGACGGCGGCCTCGGCGGCAAGGCGATCGACAAGGTGACGGCGCAGGACGTTTTCCCCGCGTCGGCGCCGGCGAACGCACCCTTCGCCTTCGAGTCACTGACCTCGGACCTGTCGCAGCCCGGCGAAGCCGAGAAGCTGATCGCGTCGCGCCCCGAACTGATCGTCCACCTCGCGGCGATCGTCTCCGGCGAGGCCGAAGCCGATTTCGACAAGGGCTACCGCATCAACCTCGACGGCACACGCTATCTCTTCGACGCGATCCGCCTCACCGGCGACGGCTACAAGCCGCGCGTGATCTTCACCTCCTCGATCGCCGTCTTCGGCGCGCCTTTCCATGACAAGATCGAGGACGAGTTCTTCACCACGCCGCTGACCAGCTACGGCACGCAGAAGGCGATCGGCGAGCTCCTGCTCAGCGACTATTCCCGCCGCGGCTTCTTCGACGGCGTCGGCATCCGCCTGCCGACGATCTGCGTCAGGCCGGGCGCGCCGAACAAGGCCGCCTCCGGCTTCTTCTCCAACATCATCCGCGAGCCGCTCAACGGCCAGGACGCGGTGCTGCCGGTCTCAGATCAGGTTCGCCACTGGCATGCCTCGCCGCGCTCGGCCGTCGGCTTCCTCGTCCATGCCGCAACGATGGACACGAACGCGATCGGCCCGCGCCGGGCCCTGACCATGCCGGGCTATTCCGCTACCGTCGCCGAGCAGATCGAGGCGCTGCGCAAGGTCGCCGGCGAGAACGTCGTCAAGCGCATCAAGCGCGTGCCCGATCCGGTGATCGACGCCATCGTCGCCGGCTGGCCGCGCAATTTCGACGCGAGGCGCGCGCCGGCGCTCGGCTTCAAGGCGGAATCGAGCTTCGAGGAGATCATCCGTGTCCATATCGACGATGAGCTCGGCGGGACGTTCGTCGCTTAACTCTTATCCGCGCCGTCATTCCGGGGCGGGCCGAAGGCCCGAGCCCGGAATCCAGAACCAGCGCAGTATCAAAACCTGACTGTCGGTTTCCGCCTTCTCTGGATCGCTCATCGGCTCTGGATTCCGGGCTCGCTGCTACGCAGCGCCCCGGAATGACGGCTTTGATCGTCAGGGCAGCTTCTTCAGCATGAGCGGCGCGCCGACCGCCGGGTCCTTGCGCCACTGCCCGCCCTCGAAGATCAGCTCGACCTTGTGTCCCTTGCGGGCGATCAATTCGAGCCGGCCCTGCTCATAGCGCCAGGCGACGGGCGAGAAGATCGTCAGCCCGGTATCGGGACAGAGCCCATCGAAGCTCGTCACGAAGGCGCCCGCATTGGCGGAGGGGTTCGTCGACAGAGCGAGCTTGCAGACCTCGCGGCCGGCCTGCCGCATCACCGCATAGCGGCCCGGAACGCTCGCAACTGCCGGCGCAGTGGCGGGGTCGACCGCGGTCGGGCGCGCGGCTGCCGTCGCCGCGAGCTCGGCCTGGCTCGGCGCCGGGCGCTGCTGCGCCCGGACATAGCCCGATGGATCGAGCCCGTATTGCGCGCCATCGCTGCCCTTGCCGCGGCGGCCCGGATCCGCCTTGTCGCTGAAGATGATCACTGCCTTGCCATGGCCGTCGAGCAGCCGCGGCGAACCGTCGGCCACATCCCAGGCGACGACCCCGGTGAGGATCGGCAGGGCGCGCCGGCAGGTCGCCGGAAAGCGGAGCTGGCGGCCCTGCCCGGCCGGCTCGGCACCGAAGGTCACCGTGCACTCCCGCGAGGCGCCGAGCTTCTCGATGTCCCAGGCGCCGATGAACGGCTTCAGGGCCTCGGGCGCCTTTTCGGCGCCGCGCGGCAGCGGCGCCGTCTGGGCTGGGGCCGGCGAGACGCTGAGCGGCGCCAGAACTGCGACCGCCGCGCCTCGCCACACCCGGCGGATTCGTATTCTGATCAGGCTTTCTTCCATGGCGTCTCGGCAACCGGCGTCAGGGGACCCTTGCCATCGAACCATGAAACCAGATTATCGACCAGAAGCTGGCCCATCTGTTCGCGCGTATGCACCGATGCCGAGCCGACATGCGGCAGCAGCACGACATGGTCCATCGCGATCAGCTCGGCCGGGACGCGCGGCTCGTCCTCGAACACGTCGAGGCCGGCGGAGAGGATGGTCTTAGCCTTCAGCGCCTCGATCAGCGCCTGCTCGTCGATCACCGTGCCGCGGCCGACATTGACGACGATACCGTTCGGCCCGAGCGCCTTCAGCACCTCGGCATTGATGATGTGATAGGTCGAGTCGCCGCCCGGCGCGACCGAGACCAGCGTATCGACATCCTCGGCCATCTCGACCAGCGAGGGATAGTAGCGATAGGCGACATCGGCCTGGCGCGAGCGGCCGTGATAGACGATCGGCACGTCGAAGGCTTCGAGCCGCCGTGCGACCGCCTTGCCAATCCGGCCGAGGCCGACAATGCCGATCTTGCGCTTGCGCAGCGAGGTGGTGAGCGGATAGGCGCCCTGCAGCCACTTGCCGGCACGCAGATAGCGATCGGCCTGCGGCAATTGCCGGACTGTCGCCAGCAGCAGGCCGATGGCGAGATCGGCGACCTCGTCGGTCAGTACGTCCGGCGTGTTGGTGACGATGATGCCGCGCTTGCCAGCGGCCTTGGCGTCGACATTGTCGTAACCGACGCCGAAATTCGAGACGACTTCGAGCTTGGGCAGCGCGTCGAAAAGCGCGTCGTCGATACGCACATGCGCGCCGCCGCCGGCGACGCCGCGCACGCGATCCTTCACGGCCGCGAGTGCTGCCGCGCGGTCCTGCTCCTTCCAGAGTTCGTGCACGGTGAAGCGCGCCTTCAACTGATCGGCGGCATAGGCCATCAGCGGCCCGGTCATGACGATCTCGATCTTGTTCTGTGCGGTCATGGTCCTGCTTTCCTGGAACGCTGCATGGCTTGATTTCAAATTCTTAAAACGATTAAATCAACTTATCTGCTGGAACGCCGCCGGGGAATTCCCACAGCCGCAGACAGGGGCTGCTCGTAGAGCCGGTTATGCCATCCCGGCTCCGCTGTCGATTCAGCCTGATATAGTATGATTTAATCACGCGGTTTTGCCCGCCTCTGCATCAGCTCGACCGGCTAGCAGACCCAAGGTGCTGTTCAGACTGTCGATCACAAGCCCGCTCATCCTGGCAGCCGCGAGATCGCCGTCGCGTTGAACGATCGCGTCGAAGACCCGCTCGTGATCGATCAGCGACGCCGTGAAGAAGAAGCGGTCGTCGGGCGCCTTCAGGAACAGCGACCACTGGATCGTCGCGGAGACGGCAGGCGCCAGGCATTGCAGCGGCGGGTTGCGGGTCGCGGCGAAGATCGCCTCGTGGAAGGCAAGGTCGGCGCTGACCGTCAGCGCGGCATAGGGCGGATTCTCGACCATGCCGCGAAAGGCCGCCTCGATCCGCTTGAGGTCGGCATCGCTGCGCCGCTGCGCCGCCAGTCTTGCGGCGCTCGGCTCGACGAAGAGCCTGAGCTCGAACAGGTCGCGGATGAATTTCTCGTTGGGGTCGGCCTCGAAATGCCAGGCCAGCACATCCGGATCGAGCAGGTTCCAGGCCTCGCGCGGCGCCACCCGCGTGCCGCTCTTCGGCCTGGCCTCGACCAGCCCCTTGCCGCTTAGGAACTTCACCGCCTCGCGATAGGCCGTGCGCGAGACCGAGATCTCGCCCTTCAGGTCGTCCTCGTTCGGCAGCAACGCGCCGGTCGGCGAGGCGCCGGTGATGATCGCGACTGCGAGACGGTGCGCGACCTGGCCGAATAGCCGATCGGGGTTGAGCCTCGTCACACGTGCATTGACATGGAGCTGCATCGGACCACGCTCTTTCCTCCGTGACCGGCAGCGTCGGAGAGCTCGTTCCGCTGCCCGCCCGGCGCTTGACACGCCTGTTTCTATCGTATGACTTTATCCGCGAACGAAGTTGACGCAACAGGCGGCTCGCCTGGGTAGCGCGGTCTCGTTTCGATCGGCCGTCAGAAGCCGATATCTGCAACGCCGCCGGCGGGGATCGTGTCAGGCGCCCCGGGGCAACCAAAGTGCGGGAGTGAAACCAAACATGGCATCCGTCCAGATTGCCGACGTGCGCAAGGCCTATGGCTCGACGCAGGTCATTCACGGCGTCGACATCGATATCAACGATGGCGAGTTTGTCATCCTCGTCGGCCCTTCGGGCTGCGGAAAGTCGACCTTGCTGCGCATGATCGCCGGCCTGGAGAACATCTCGGGCGGCGAGATCCGGATCGGCTCGCGCGTCGTCAACGACGTGCCGCCGAAGGAGCGTGACATCGCCATGGTCTTCCAGAACTATGCGCTCTATCCGCATATGACGGTGGCCGACAACATGGCCTTCTCGATGAAGCTGCGGAAGGCGCCGAAGGCCGAGATCGACGAGCGCGTCAGCAAGGCCGCCGGCATCCTCGGCCTCACGAACCTGCTCGACCGCTATCCGCGCCAGCTCTCCGGCGGCCAGCGCCAGCGCGTCGCGATGGGCCGCGCCATCGTGCGCGACCCGCAGGTCTTCCTGTTCGACGAACCGCTCTCGAATCTCGACGCCAAGCTGCGCGTGCAGATGCGCACCGAGATCAAGGAGCTGCACCAGCGCCTGAAGACCACGACGGTCTATGTCACGCACGACCAGATCGAGGCCATGACCATGGCCGACAAGATCGTCGTGATGCATGACGGCATCGTCGAGCAGATGGGCGCCCCGCTCGATCTCTACGACAATCCCGCCAACCTCTTCGTCGCGGCCTTCATCGGCTCACCGTCGATGAACCTGCTGAAGGGTACGATCCGCGCCAACGGCTTCGAGACCGAAGGAGGCGTGATCTGGCCGATCGGCAAGCACCCGGCCGATTCGAACGACCGGGCGGCCGTGTTCGGCATCCGTCCCGAGCACATCCAGCTCGACCCGAACGGGCTGCCGGCCGAGGTCGTGGTCGTCGAGCCGATGGGCTCGGAAACCCAGGTCGTCGTCCGCTGCGGCGGCCAGGACCTGACCTGCATCTTCCGCGAGCGCATCACCGCCAAGCCCGGCGAGACCATAAAGATCCGGCCCGACATCTCGGTGACCCATCTCTTCGACGCCGCGACCGGCAAGCGGATCTGACTTCCGTCGCCGCCGCAAGGAGAACACTCCGGCGGCGGCGATGTCCGAATAAATCGCGACGAGGCTCCCATGCAGGGCCTCGCGGCAACCCGGAGGAGACAAGCGATGAGCATTTCCAGACGTGATGTATTGATTGGCGGAGCGGGCCTCGCCGCCGGCGCTACCCTTGCCGCGCCGTCAATCGCCCAGACCGCCAATATCGAGAAGGGCGCGACGCTGCGCGTGCTGCGTCCGACCAAGTTCGTCGACCCCGACCAGACGATCTTCAACGAGAACACCGAAGCCTTCACCAAGGCGACCGGCGTCCAGGTCCGTGTCGACTATGCCAGCTGGGAAGACCTGCGCCCGCAGACCGCCGTCACCGCCAACACCGGCGCCGGCCCCGATGTCGTCGTCGGCTGGGCCGACGATCCGCACATCTTCGCCGACAAGCTGATCGACCTGACTGCGGTCGCCGAGGACCTCGGCAAGAAATATGGCGGCTGGTACCCGGTTGCCGAGAAATACGGCAAGAAGGACAAGACCAACACCTGGATCTCGATCCCGATGGGCGGCTCCGGCGGCCCGGCGGTCTATCGCGAATCTTGGGTCAAGGAGGCGGGCTTCGACAAGTTCCCGACCGACCATGCCGGCTTCCTCGATCTCTGCCGCAAGCTCAAGGCCAAGGGCCATCCGGCGGGCTTTGCCCTCGGCAACGCCGTCGGCGACGGCAACTCGTTCTGCAACTGGCTGGTCTGGTCGCATGGCGGCTACATGGTCGACGAGAACAACAAGGTCGCGATCAACAGCAAGGAGACGATCGAGGCGCTGAAATACGCCAAGGCGCTCTACGAGACCTTCATTCCGGGCACGCTGTCCTGGCTCGACATCAGCAACAACAAGGCGCTGACCGCCGGCGAAATCGGCCTGACCCAGAACGGCGTCTCGCTCTACTTCTCGATCAAGAACTCGAAGGACGAGAAGACCGCGGAGATTGGCAAGGATCTCAACCATGCCCCGATGCCGATCGGCGCCGGGGTCGGGCGGCCGACAGAGACGGCGCTGGTCATCAACGCCATGGTGTTCAAGCACACCAAGTTCCCGAACGCGGCCAAGGAATATCTGCGCTTCATGATGGAGAAGGAGCAGTACGACAAGTGGCTGACCGGCTGCTTCGGCTACTGGACCCAGCCGCTGAAGGGCTATGCGCAAAGCAAGGTCTGGGAGAGCGATCCCAAGATCCTGGTCTATCGCGACACCTGGGAGCGGGCTCTGTGGAGCGGCTACAAGGGCGCGATCACCGAGGCGGCCGGCACCGTCAACGCCGAATACGTCATGGTGCAGATGGTCGCGTCCGTCTGCGCCGGCCAGGCGACGCCCGAGCAGGCGGCGGCCGAGGCCGAGCGCCGAGCCAAGCGCTACTATCGCACCTGATCCGTCGACACCGCGCCGCCGGCTTGCCCGGCGGCGCGGCTCCATCACGGAGTAAAGCACCATGACTATTGCGGCAGAGGCCCGGCCCGCACCCCAGCTCTCGCAGAGCTGGTTGGTCAGGCTGTTCGACTACAAGCCATTCCTGATCTTCATCTGCCTGCTGCCGGCGATCGGCCTGCTATTGGTCTTCCTGAGCTACCCGCTCGGCCTCGGCATCTGGCTCGCCTTCACCGATACGCGCATCGGCCGCAGCGGCGTCTTCATCGGTTTGGAGAACTTCGAGTCGCTCTGGCACGACCCGGTCTTCATCACCTCGGTCTGGAACACGTTGCTCTATACCGGCGTCGCGACCGTCGGGAAGTTCGGGCTCGGCCTCTGGCTGGCCCTGCTGCTCAACAACCATCTGCCGTTCAAATCGCTGCTGCGCGCGCTGATCCTGGTGCCCTGGATCGTGCCGACCGTGCTGTCGGCGATCGCCTTCTGGTGGATCTACGACCCGCAGTTCTCGATCATCTCCTATGTGCTGGTCGACGTGCTCGGCTGGCGCGACACTTATATCGACTTCCTCGGCTCGCCCTGGCCAGCCCGCTGGTCGCTGATCGCCGCCAATGTCTGGCGCGGCATCCCCTTCGTCGCGATCTCGCTGCTCGCCGGCCTGCAGACGATCTCGCCGGCGCTTTACGAGGCGGCGATGCTCGACGGCGCCAATGCCTGGCAGCGCTTCCGCCATGTCACCCTGCCGATGCTGATGCCGATCCTGGCGATCGTGCTGACCTTCTCGGTGCTGTTCACTTTCACCGACTTCCAGCTCGTCTACGCCATCACCCGCGGCGGCCCGATCAACTCGACCCACCTCATGGCCACCCTCGCCTTCCAGCGCGGCATCCCCGGCGGACAGCTCGGCGAGGGCGCGGCGATCGCGGTGGCGATGATCCCCTTCCTCGTGATGGCGACGCTGTTCAGCTACTACGCGCTCGCCCGCCGCAAATGGCAGCAGGGAGAAGACAATGACTGACCAGGCCACCCCTGCCCCACGCCCGCACCTCGTCGACAAGGAGCGGGCCGGCGTGATCGACTGGTCCTCCGGACCGCGTCGCTTCATCACGCTCTATCTGCCGCTCTCGCTCTTCGTGATCGTGCTGCTGTTCCCGTTCTACTGGATGGCGATCACGGCGATCAAACCGAACGGCGAATTGCTCGACTACAAGAACAACAACCCGTTCTGGGTGAAGTCGCCGACGCTGGACAATATTAACAAGCTGCTCTTCCAGACCGACTACCCGCAATGGCTGCTGACGACGATGACGGTGGCGACGGTCGCCACCGCGCTGTCGCTCTTCGCCAGCGTGCTCGCCGCCTATGCGATCCAGCGCCTGAAGTTCAAGGGCTCGAACTATGTCGGCCTCGCCATCTACCTCGCCTATCTGGTGCCGCCCTCGATCCTGTTCATTCCGCTGGCGACACTGATCTTCCAGTTCGGCCTGTACGACTCGCAGCTCGCGCTGATCCTGACCTATCCGACCTTCCTGATCCCGTTCTGCACCTGGCTCCTGATCGGCTACTTCAAGTCGATCCCCTACGAGCTCGAGGAATGCGCCATGATCGACGGCGCGACCCGTCTGCAGACGCTCTGGAAGATCACCTTGCCGCTTGCCCTGCCGGGGCTGATCTCGGCCGGCATCTTCGCCTTCACCCTGTCCTGGAACGAGTTCATCTACGCGCTCGCCTTCATCCAGTCGGCGGAGAAGAAGACCGTGCCGGTCGCCGTGCTGACCCAGCTCGTCGAGGGCGACGTCTACCATTGGGGCTCGCTGATGGCCGGCGCGCTGCTCGGCTCGATCCCCGTCGCGATTCTCTATTCGTTCTTCGTCGACTACTACGTCGCCTCGATGACGGGTGCGGTGAAGGAGTAGTTCCCGGCGGGTGGCGGGGCCGCCTGCCTTCCAACCAAGGCAAATCGTCGTGACCTCAATCGCCTTCATCGGACTCGGCGCCATGGGCGCGCCGATGGCCGAGAACCTCCGCAAGCGTCAGTTCCGCGTCACCGGTTTCGACATGAGGGAGAGCGCCCGTGCTGCGCTTGTCGCGGCCGGCGGCCAGACAGCCGACAGCGCCGCTGCTGCGGCTGAAGGAGCCGAGGCGCTCGTCCTGATGGTAGTCAACGCCGCACAGGCCCGCTCGGTCCTGTTCGACGCCGGCGCGCTCGAGGCGCTAGCTCCGGGCGCCACCGTCATCCTGATGGCGACCTGCCCGCCCGGCGAGGTCGAGACCATCGCCGACGCCGTGACCAACACCGGCCGGCATTTCGTGGACGCGCCGGTCTCGGGCGGCGTCAAGGGCGCGGAAGGAGGCACGCTGACCATCATGGTCGCCGCTCCCGCCGACAGCTTCGCCAAGGCGAAACCCGTGCTGGACGCCATGGGCGACAAGGTCTTCCATGTCGGGCAGAAGCCCGGCCAGGGTGCGACGGTGAAGACCGTCAACCAGCTGCTCTGCGGCGTCCATATCGCGGTCGCGGCCGAAGCGCTTTCGCTGGCCCAGAAGGCCGGCATCGACGGCAAGATGCTGTTCGAGATCATGGGCGGCTCGGCAGCCTCGTCCTGGATGCTGCGGGATCGCGGCCCACGCATGCTCGACGACGAGCCGCCGGTCGCCAGCGCCGTCGACATCTTCGTCAAGGACCTCGGCATCGTCCTCGACGCGGGGCGAGCCGCCAAGGCGGCGCTGCCGCTGGCGGCAGCCGCGCACCAGATGTTTCTCGCCGCCTCGGGCCTCGGCCATGGCGGGCGCGACGATTCGCATGTGGTACGCGCCTATCGGGCGCTGAACCGCAAACCGGACAACGATGCCTAGCTCCGTCTCAGCGCGCGGCCTTCGGAGGCGCCGTGGTCCCGCGCACCACCAGCTCCGGCGTCAGCACGGCGCGCTGCGGCGGTGCCGACGGGTCGGCGATGCGCTGGAGCAGCATCTCCGCCGATTTGCGCCCCATATCCTCCTGGAAGTTCTTCAGCGTCGTCAGCGCCGGATACCACTGCGCGGCTTCCTGCACGTCATCGCAGCCAATCAGCGAGAAATCGGCGCCGGCCTCCAGCCCGCGATGACGCAGGCCGAGCATTGCACCGAAGGCCGTGAGGTCGTTGAAGCAGATCGCGGCTGTCGGCGGATTCGTGGCGTCGAGCACCTTCTGGACGCCCTTCAGCCCGTTTTCGCGCGTGCCATAAGCCGAGTAGACGATCGTCGGATCGAGCGGCAACCCGTGCTTGGCCAGGGTCTCGCAATAGCCACGATAGCGGTTGCGACCGGTCGAGATCAGCGGGCTCTCGCCGAGAAAGGCGATACGAGTGTGGCCGAGGCCGAGCAAGTGCTCCACGGCGAGAACCGTGCCATGCCGGTCGTCGGAGCCGACGAAATCGAGCCCGATACCTGGAATCTCACGGGAGAGCTGGACCAGCGGCACCTGCGCCGCCATCAGATGCTGCAAGGTCTCGCCCGTGGTGCCGCCGGCCGGGCAGATGATCATCCCGTCCGGGCGATACTCCTTGAGCGTGTTGAGCACGCGGTCCTGCCGTTGCAGGTTCTCGGCATAGGTGCCCAGCAGGATCGAGCGGCCATGCGCGGCCGCAGTCTCCTCGATCGCCGCAAGCAGCTCGGCAAAATAGGGGTTGGTGATGTCGTGGAAGCCGACGCCGAGGATATTGGTCCGGTCGGTCCGCAGCGAGGCCGCGCTACGGTTGTAGCTGTAGCCCATCTCGCGCGCGATTTGCTGGACGCGCAAGCGCGTGCCATCGGCGACGAGCGGGCTTTCACGCAGCGCGAGCGAGACCGTCGCGGTCGAGACCTCCAGCCGGTCGGCGATGATCTGCAAGGTAACGCGTCCGCGCCCACCTGGTCTCACACCCGCCTTCCCCGCCCCCGAGGGATCGCGCGAGTGTCCGTCATTCGCCATCAATCGCTTCTCCTGAAGCCTAGAAGCCGATGCATTCAACCAGTTCTTGGCCAAATCGTTCCGCATGACGTAATTCCATCTCATAGATTTCGGAGAAACTGAAGATGAGCACGACTAAAGAATCGATCGGCTTCATCGGCGTCGGTTACATGGGCCAGGGCATGGCGAGCTGCATTCTCGCCAAGGACTTTCCCCTCACCGTGATGGGCCATCGCAACCGTGGGCCGGTCGAGGAGCTGAAGGCTGCGGGCGCTGCGGAAGCCACCACGCCGAAGGAGCTCGCCGAGAAAGCCAGCATCATCTTCCTCTGCGTCACCGGCTCGCCGCAGGTCGAGCAGGTGATCGACGGCCCAGACGGCATCGCCGCCGGCGCCAGGCCGGGCACGGTCATCGTCGACTGCTCGACCTCCGACCCGGTCTCGACGATCGCTCTGGCGGAACGGCTCGCAGCCATCGGCCTGCACCTCTGTGACGCACCGCTGGGCGGAACCCCCGCCCAGGCCAAGCTCGGTCAACTCTCGACGATGATTGGCGCCGACAGCGCGGTTTTCGAACGCATTCGCCCGGTCTGCGAAGCCTGGGCCCAGAAGATCGTCCATCTCGGGCCCGTCGGCGACGGCCACAAGATGAAGCTGCTCAACAACTTCCTCTCGCTCGGCTACGGCGCAATCTACGCCGAGGCCCTGACCCTGGCGCAGAAGGTCGGCATCACCCCGCACACCTTCGACAGCGTCATCACCGGCGGGCGCATGGAGTGCGGATTCTACCAAACCTTCATGAAGTACGTCCTCGAACGCGATCGGGATGCACACAAGTTCACGCTCTCCAACGCGCTGAAGGATGTGCGCTATCTGGAAAGCCTCGCGAACGCCGCCGGCGTTCCGAACCCGGTCGGCAGCGCCGTCAAGAACGTCTATGCGGCCGCCGTCGCCAGCGGCAAGGGCGAGGATTACGTGCCGATGCTCTCGGATTTCGTCGCCGGCCAGAGCAAGGTTTCGCTCGGCTGAGTCCAGCTGTGCCGTGGCGGGATGGGCCCGGATCACATCTGTGCCGAACGCGGCAGCCGGTAGCCAGTTGCGGCGCAAAACCGTCATCATCGCCTCCATCCACGGGTGGAGGCTCCAAGATGCATGCCAGAGTCAGTCGAGCCGGGCCGAGCCTTCAGGTACGTGCCGGATGCGCTCGCGATAGAGCAGATAGAGCCCGGAGGCGATGACGATTCCCGCGCCGATGAAGGTGAAGCGGTCGGGTATCTGGCCGAAGACGAACCAGCCGAGCAGGATCATCCAGACGATCTGGGAATAGATGAACGGCGCCAGTATCGTCGCCGGTGCGCGCTGATGTGCCAGGATCAGCAGCCAATGACCAACCGCACCGAAAAAGCCGGTGCCGCACATCAAGAGCCAGCTCTGCCAGTTCGCAGGCCAGGACCAGTACAACGGCAGCAGCGGCAGCATGATCACCACCCCGCCGATGCCGGAATAGAACATCGTCGTCTGCGGCGAATCGCTCGACGCAAGCATCCGCGTCGACAAAGCGTAAAAGGCGTAGCACAAGCAGCCGCAGAGGCTGAGCAGGGCGGCCGGATGCAAGCCACCGAGCCCCGGTCGCGTCACCACCAGCACACCGAGGAAGCCGACACCGATCGCGATCAGCCGGCGCGGCCCGGCCCACTCGCCGAGCAGCGGCCCAGCCAGCAAGGCCACCAGCAGTGGCCCGGCGAACATGATCGAGACCGTCTCGGCCAGCTGCAGATATTGCAGGGCGACAAAGTTGAGCGCCGTCGAGCCGAGCAGCAGGAGCGAGCGGAAGCCTTGCAGCCAGGGCCGCTTGGTCCGGGTGATGCCGGGATGGCTGAAAGGGTTGAGCAGGATCGAGACCAGGGCGACGCTGACCAGATAGCGCGCCACGACGACCTGCATCGGATGCATCGTGCTGCCGAGCCATTTCGCGCAGGCGTCGAGCAGGGAAAAGCAGATGATCGCCCCGCTCATCAGAGCGATGGCAGTTAGGCGTGTCCGGCGCGTATCCGGAAGCGGAGCGGGAGCGGCCGACAAGGCTGAGCGTCTCGTCATGCTCTGGAGGAATGACGAGACATCAATGAACCGATTTAAGGCTTAGAACCAGCCCGAGAATGCATGCAAGTCATGTCACCGGAGCTGGATCAATCATAACGCGGCGTCGTTCCGGACAAGCGGCGAAGCCGCAAAGCTCCGGAACCAGCGAGGACGCCGTGCTCTACGATGGATTCTGGCGCTCCGGCCGAAATGACGGCGGGGTTGATCAGAGAGATGCTTGAGGCGTCTCAAGCCGCATCTTCAGCTTCGTCCTCGCCGTCATCGACATCGGCGCCGGCCTTGGATAGGCCCTTCGACGCCTTGCGCAGCAGCTTGCGCAATTGCTTGCGCTCCTTGGCGTCGAGCTTTTCGAGCAGCTCTTCCTCGACCTGGTTCCAGACCGCATCGAGCGCCGCCGCGGTCTTCTGGCCGTTCTCGGTCAGGGCCACCTGCACCAGCCGGCCGTCACGGCCGCCGCCCTCGCGGGTGACGAGCCCCTGCAGCGAGAGCCTGCCGATCGTCTTCGACACGGTCGGCGGCTTGACCCGAAGCAGGGTCGCAAGCTCGCCCATCGTCATCGGGGCGCCCTGCAGGGATTTCAGGGCCTGTTCCTGGCCCGGGAAGAGCCCGAGCGCGTTGAGCCGCTCGCCCATCCGCGCCCTGTGGAGCCGGGCCGTCACCAATAGGGCACGGCCGACGCTTTTTTCGAGGGACTTGGTCATGAGCCGGCCCTTGGAAAAGGTTGCGGATACTTTTCGCCGGCTGTGCAATCGCCCGCCTTCATGACAGGCCGATGACAATTGTCAGACAGGCTTTTGAATCCGTGCGATTTCCGCGTCAACTCTGGCGAGAAAGGCTGTCCGGCTCTGCGGCGTCGAGCGGTTCATGTCGTAATGCGCGAGGTAAGAGACCCGCGCTGCAGGATGGCACACCGCTCGCAATCCCCGCTTGATCTGCCGGCGCGGTGGATCCCCCATCAGGAAGGTGCGCCAGCGCGAGCCGCCATAGGTCGTCACCGTCGTCAGCCGGCGAATATTCCAGAGATTCGGGCGGATCGAGCCATCGACCAGCTTGAACGAGACGCCCGGCAGGAAGACCCGATCGAAATAGCCTTTCATGATCGCGGGATAGCCGTAGTTCCAGACCGGGAAGCAGAGGAAGAGCGCTTCCGTCCGCAGCAGACGTTCGACATAGCCGGCTACAGTCTTCTGATTGCTGGCAAGATCATGATAGCCGACACGCTCCTCGCGGCTCAGCACCGGGTCGAAGCCCTCGGCATAGAGGTCGCAATCGTCGACCTCATGCCCGGCACGGCGCAGGCCGGAGACGACAGTCTCGTGCACCGCCGCCCCGAAGCTTTCAGGATCGGGATGGGCATAGAGGACAAGCACGCGCATGGCAGGGCTCAGGCGCCGACGCCGGCTTCGCCGAGCGCCTTGAACAGGAAGGTCTTGCCCGAACGGTAATCGTAGTTCGGGTCTTCCCAGGCGATCATCTTCCCGGGATTGAGCAGCCCCTGCGGGTCGGCCTCGCGCTTGAAGGCGAGCTGGACCTCGTCTGTCTGCTTCATCCCGCCCTCTTCCAGCGTGTAGCGATGGGGGTTGAAGATCGGCGCGCCCATCTCCTCATGGATCGTCATGATCTCCTCCAGCCGCTCCTCGCTGGTGAAGCGCACCAGGGGCAGGCCGAAGCAGGTGATCTTGCCGTCGAAGCGGACGAATTCGAGATGGCAGGTGACCTCGTCGCCGAAGCGGGCATGGATCTTGTCAACGAGGTCGACCTGGTTCGGGAAGGGATAAAGCACCTGGAGGTAGGTGATCGACGGATCGACGCGCAGCGCCCGCAAGGTGGTGTGGTTCCAGCCGAGCTCGAAGGTCGGCGGCAGCCCCTTCGCCTCCTCGGCCGTCAGCTTATCGGAGCGCATCAGCACCTGCGAGCCACCGAAGCGGCGGGCGAAAGCGAGCATGGATTCGACCGCGAAATCGGCCACCATGATCATGACGCAGTGGCTTTCGCGCGGCAGGAACTTCTTGTGGCGCAGGAAATAGTCGTGCGGCGCAGGTGCCGCGACCACGGCGAGGTTCTTCAGCGCCAGCCCGTCCTGCTCGCCGAGCGCGTTGGCGAACTCAGCCGCGGCGCGCAACTCGCCAAAGCCGAGGATGACATCGACCCAGCCATAGGCCGGGCCGAGCGGCATCTCGACCTGCGTGATGATGCCGTTGGTGCCGTAGGCATGGGCGACCTTGTGCAGGTCTTCGCCCTGGAGCTCGAGGATGCGCGGCGTGCCTTCCATCGTCGCAACGCGCAGCGAGATGATGTTGCCCCAGTCGCGTAGCCCGCCCCATTTGATCGAGCCGACGCCGCCGGAGCCGCCGGCGATGAAGCCGCCGACCGAGGCGGTGTGATAGGTCGAAGGGTGCAGCCTGATCTCCTGGCGCGAATGGGCGCGCGTCTCCTGGTCGATCCTGGCCAGCACGGCGCCGGGCTCGGCGACATAACGTCCGGCCTCGATGCTGGTCACCTTGTTGAAGCCGGAAAGGTCGAGCACGATGCCGCCCGAAAGCGGCATAGCCTGGCCGTAATTGCCGGTGCCGGTGCCGCGCGGAGTCACCGGGATGGCGAGCGCATGCGCCGCCGAGAGCGTCTCCAGCACCTGCGCTTCGCTCACCGGCGAGACGATGATGTCGGCGACGACATGGTCGAGCTGCCGTTTCAGCTTCGGCGAATACCAGAAGAAGTCGCGGCTCTTCTGCTTGACGAGCGCCGGATTGTCCTCGGTGCGGATGCCGTTCAGTCGGCGCTTCAGAGCGTCGATGTCGTAGCGTGCGGTCATGCGGGGCATTCCTGTGGCGTCATGCTCGCCCTTGTGGCGAGCATCCACGTCTTGACCACCGCCCTCGACGGAGAAAGACGTGGATGGTCGGGACAAGCCCGACCATGACGGGAAGAGGGGATGGCGGGTAACATTGTCAGGTTGCGCTCGCCATCAGATGATCGAGTTCACGATAGTCGGGCAAGGTCCGGTCGATGGCGCGGCCATTGACCAGCACGGTCCGGTCGACCTGCGGCCTGGCGAAGAATTCGGTCCAGTCGCGGGCGCGCGTCAGGATCAGATCGGCGGGGCCGCCAACGGCGACGCGGCCCGCGCTTGACAGGCCCATGATATCGGCCGGCGTCGTCGCGATCACGCTAGCCCAATCCCGGTCGGAATGGTCGAGCTGGAGGATGCGGGTGCCCTCGCGCAAGGTCTCGATGAGATCGAGATCGCCATAGGCGTAGAACGGATCGCGGGTGTTGTCGGACGCGATCATCACGGGCACGCCGGCGCTCTTCAGCTCATGTAGCGCGGTGACGCCGCGCCAGCGCGGCGTGCGCCCGCGCTGGCGATCCTGCAGATACATGTTGCACATCGGCAGCGAGACCACGGCGATGCCGGCTTCCCTGACCTTGGCGATGATGCGCGCCTCGTCCTGCGGCTGCTGCAGCGAGAGCGAGCAGCAATGTCCGACCAGGATCTTTCCGGGAAAGCGATGGCGCAGGGCTGCGTCAGCGATGTGCTCGAGCGAGCGCGCCGCCGGATCGTTGGTCTCGTCGACATGGAAGTCGAGATCGAAACCGTTTTCGATCGCGGTCCGGAACAGCGTGTCGAGCGCGGCATCGAGCTCCGGCACCATATAGGTGACGGCGCCAAGCAGGCTGTCGCCATGGTCCGTCACCGCACGTGTGATCGCCTGCATATGCACGGGATCGGCGACGGCATCGATGCCGAACAGCGGCGAGGCTTGCAGCGCGATGCGACCGGCCCATTCGGCGCGCAATTCGGAATAGACCGGCCAGGAAATGCCGATCTGCTTGCCCAGCGAGTCGAGATGGGTGCGGATTGCCGCGGTGCCGTGCGAATAGGCGCAGCGCAGGCCGAATTCCATGCGCGCCCGCACATCTTCGGCCGACCAGTTCGCCTCGCGATCGGCGGCGACGGCACTTAGAGCGCCCATGAAGCTGCCATCCGGATTGGGCCGGCGCGGCCAGATATGGCCCTTGTCGAGATGGGTGTGGACATCGACCAGACGTGGCAGCGCGATGCCGCCATCGAGATCGAGCGAGGGCAAGGCATCGAGCGCAGGCGTGCCCGCCGGCAGAATCGAGGCGACAGCGCCATCCTCTACGGCGATGTCGAGCAGCGCCAAGCCGTTGCGGTCGCTCGCCAGGCTGCCGGCCTCGACCAGGCAGGCAGGCGCCCGGGCATTGCGCAGCACATAGCTGCCGGAGGCCGGGATTGCCGCAAAGCCGGTGGTCACGTCGATCGTCTCCGGCTTGCAGGCCGCCCTCTGAATCACCCGCCGACCATGCTGGCTCGCTGCGTCCCGATCAAGCGGCACGAGCGGCATCCCCACCCGCCGGACATTCAAAGCAAGGCAGCCCTTGTCCGTCCTGTCGCAATGCAGCAAGAGAGCGGCACAGGGCATCAAACCGGAAACAGGAATCCGCTTTTCGATCCGATGCCTCACCAAGGAGCTGGTCATGGCGGCACGCATCATCGACGGCAAGGCAGCGGCGGCGGAATTGCGGGCGGAGATCGGCCGCGAGGTCGCGGCGCTCAAGGCTAACGGCAAGCCCGCGCCCGGCCTGCATGTCGTGCTCGTCGGCGAGGACCCAGCCAGCAAGGTCTATGTCGCCTCCAAGGAGAAGCTCGCCGCCGAGATCGGCATGAACTCGGTCGCCCATCGCCTGCCGGCGGAAACCACCGAGGCGGCATTGCTCGCCAAGATCGCCGAGCTCAACGCGGATGACGGCGTCGACGGTATCCTCGTCCAGCTGCCGCTGCCCAGGCATATCGACACCGGCCGCGTCATCGACGCCATCGACCCGGCCAAGGATGTCGACGGCCTCCACCCGATCAATGCCGGCCTGCTCGCCGGCGGCAAGAACGGCCTCGTGCCCTGCACGCCGCTCGGCTGCATGCTGCTGCTGAAGCAGGCGCTGCCCTCGCTGTCGGGGCTGGACGCGGTCGTCATCGGCCGCTCGGAGCTGGTCGGCCGGCCGGTGGCGCAGCTCCTGCTCCAGGCCGACTGCACCGTCACCATCGCCCATTCGCGCACGCGCGACCTGCCGGCGGTTGTAAACCGCGCCGACATCGTCGTCGCCGCGGTGGGCCGGCCGCGCATGGTCAAGGGCGACTGGATCAAGCCGGGCGCGACGGTGATCGATGTCGGCATCAACCGCATGCCCGACGGCAAACTCGCCGGCGATGTCGATTATGCCGAGGCGGCCGAGGTCGCCGGCGCGATCACGCCCGTCCCCGGCGGCGTCGGCCCGATGACCATCGCCTGCCTGCTGCGCAACACGCTGACCGCCTATCGCGCGCGGCGGGGCTGATAGCTCCGTCATGGTCGGGCTTGATCCGACCATCTCAGGACAAGAAGGCGCCCTATCCTGCACGAGATTTCCGGGCCGGCGCTGAGCGCCGCCCGAGAATGACGTGCATGATCCCGCTCACATATGGATCGGGCGCTTGTCGACGGCGAGCGCCGCTTCCTTGACCGCCTCGGCCAGCGTCGGATGGGCGTGGCAGGTGCGGGCGAGATCCTCGGCCGAACCGCCGAACTCCATCAGCACAGTCACCTCGGCGATCAGGTCGCCGGCATGCGGGCCGATGATGTGGCAGCCGAGCACGCGGTCGGTCGCCGCATCGGCGAGGAACTTGACGAAGCCGTCGGTGTGCCGCATCGCCCTCGCCCGGCCATTGGCCGTGAACGGGAACTTGCCGACCTTGTAGGCGATGCCCGCAGCCTTCAGCTCTTCCTCGGTCTTGCCGATCGCGGCGACCTCGGGGGCTGTGTAGACGATGCCCGGAATGGCATCGTAATTCACATGGCCATGCTTGCCGGCGAGGATCTCGGCGACGGCAACGCCCTCGTCCTCTGCCTTGTGCGCGAGCATCGGCCCACGCACCACGTCGCCGATCGCGTAGATGCCGTCGACATTGGTCTTGAAGTGATCGTCGATGACGACACGGCCGCGCTCGGTCGCGACACCGGCCTTGTCGAGGGTAAGACCGTCCGTGTTCGGGCGCCGGCCGATCGCGACCAGCACGATGTCGGCGTTGAGCGTCTTGGCCTCGCCGCCTGCTGCCGGCTCGACCGTGACGGTGGCGCCGCCCTTCTTGCCGGTCTCGACCTTGGTGACCTTCGAGCCGAGATGGAAGGTGAAGCCCTGCTTCTGCAGGATGCGCTGGAACTGCTTGGCGATCTCGTCATCCATGCCGGGCAGGATGCGGTCGAGGAACTCGACGACCGTGACCTTGGCGCCGAGCCGGGCCCAGACCGAGCCGATCTCCAGGCCGATCACGCCGGCGCCGACCACCAGCAGCTCCTTCGGCACGGCGGTGAGCTCGAGCGCGCCGGTCGAGGTCACCACCGTCTTCTCATCGGTCGTGACACCCGGCAGCGCCGCGGATTCAGAGCCGGTGGCGATCACGATGTTCTTGGTCGTCAGCTCCTGCGTCTTGCCGTCCTCGGCGGTGACGACGACCTTGCCGGCGGCCGGGATCGAGGCCGTGCCGTGGAACGGGTCGATCTTGTTCTTCTTCAGCAGGAAGGCGACGCCGTTGACGTTGGCGTCGATGGTCTCCTGCTTGTGGACCAGCATCTGCTTCAGGTCGAGCTTGGGCTTGCCGACAGTGATGCCGAGGCTCTCGAAGGTATGGCCGGCCTCCTCGAACATCTCGGAGGCATGCAGCAGCGCCTTCGAGGGAATGCAGCCGACATTGAGGCAGGTCCCGCCATGGGTCTTGCGCTTCTCGACCACCGCGACCTTGAGGCCGAGCTGGGCGGCGCGGATGGCGCAGACATAGCCGCCGGGGCCGGTTCCGATGACGACGAGATCGTAGGACATGGTCTCTCTTCCGTTCAGACTTTACGATTACCGTTGCGCCGGCGGCGCGTTGAAGGCCCAGACATGGCCGAAGGGGTCGCCCAGCCTTGCATAGCGCGCACCCCAGAACACGTCCGTGGGCTGGAGCAGGATATCGGCGCCGGCGGCCTGCGCCTTTGCCGTGGCGGCATCGACATCGGCAGGCTTCGGCAGGTTGATGCTGATCGCCATGCTGGCACTGCTGCGCGAGTTCGGCGCCATGACGTCGTCACCGAACTCTGGGAATTCGTCATGCAGCATCACTTCGCTGCCGAACATGACGAGATTGGCGTGCATCACGCGCACGCTGTCCTTCGCCATCGCCTTGAAGGTGCACTGCGCGCCAAAGGCCTTCTCGTAGAAGACGATCGCCGCCTCGCCGCCCTTGACGCAGAGATGCGCCTGGATCGGTGGCGGGTTAGGTCCGAAGGCCATGCTCCGTCCCCCTTCCTATCGGCTCGACGACGCCGACCGCGCAACTATGGCCGGAACGAGAGCCAAGATCCCAACAATGTCGACAATCACGACCTTCCTAATCGCAGGCCCGTAGCCGCCGACGAGCAGGGCGATCACGATGAAGCTCATCATGCTCGCACCAGCGACGAGCACGGCCACATCGCGCAGTCCGGGCCGGAAGGCAGCAACCAGCAGCAGCCCCCCGACGATACCGAACAGGACGGCGCGATGCCGCAGCAGGATTTCGAGATCGAGGCTTCGGATCTCAAGCCCGTACAGCGAACGCAGCCAGTCAGCGCCCGCCATGCCGACCACCGGCAGCAGATTGATGATCCCCGCAAGGACGAGGCCGCCAGCGACGAGCTTTGCCGGGATCACCATTCAGATCGGTCTCAGAGGTCGAGCACGAGGCGCGCCGGGTCCTCCAGGCCTTCCTTGACGCGAACCAGGAAGGTGACGGCTTCCTTGCCGTCGATGATGCGGTGGTCGTAGCTGACCGCCAGATACATCATCGGGCGGATCTCGATCTTGCCGCCGACGACCATCGGCCGCTCCTGGATCTTGTGCATGCCCAGGATCGCCGATTGCGGCGCGTTCAGGATCGGCGTCGACATCAGCGAGCCGTAGACGCCGCCATTCGAGATGGTGAAGGTGCCGCCCTGCATCTCCTCGATCTTGAGGGCGCCGTCTCTAGCCTTCTTGCCGAACTCGCCGATCTTCTTCTCGACGCCGGCGATGGAGAGCTCATCCGCATCGCGCACCACCGGCACGACCAGGCCCTTGTCGGTGCCGACGGCGACGCCGATGTGGTAGTAGTTCTTGTAGACGATATCGGTGCCGTCGATCTCGGCGTTGACGGCCGGGATTTCCTTCAGCGCCTGCACGCAGGCCTTCACGAAGAAGCCCATGAAGCCGAGCTTCACGCCGTGCTTCTTCTCGAACACGTCCTTGTACTGGTTGCGCAGCGCCATGACGTTGGTCATGTCCACCTCGTTGAAGGTGGTCAGCATCGCGGCGTTGGTCTGGGCTTCCTTGAGGCGGCGCGCGATGGTCTGGCGCAGCTTGGTCATCTTGACGCGCTCTTCGCGCGAGGCGTCGTCCGGAGCCGACGGAGCGCGGACCTGAACCGGAGCGGCGGGCGCGGCCGCGGCGACGGCCGGGCCGGTCGCGATCGCTGCCAGCATGTCGCCCTTGGTGACGCGGCCATCCTTGCCGGAGGCGCTGACACTGGACGGATCGACGCCGCTTTCGGCGGCGAGGCGCGAGACCGCCGGGCCGGAATCGGCCGCCTTGGTCGCAGGCTTCACCGGCGTCGCGCCGGCGACCTCGCCGGCCTTCTTCTGCGCTTCCGCCGAGGTCTCGGCGCCGGCCTTGCCCGCGGCCTGAGCGACCGCCGCGTCGTCCTTCTTCGGCTCGGCCGCGGCCTTGCCGTCGCCAGCCGCGATGGTGCCGAGCAGCGCGCTGACGCCGACCGTCTCGCCTTCCTTGGCGACGATCTCGCCGAGCACGCCGGCTGCCGGCGCGTTGACCTCGAGCGTCACCTTGTCGGTTTCGAGCTCGACCAAAGGCTCGTCCGCCTTCACCGCGTCGCCCGGCTTCTTGAACCACTTGCCGATGGTGGCCTCGGAAACGGATTCGCCGAGGGTCGGAACGCGGATTTCGGTCGCCATGTCAGGCCTCTTCTCGTGTCTTTTAGATCAGGCGTAGGGTCAGACCGCGAAGGTCTCGTCCAGGAAGGCGTTGAGCTGGGCAGTGTGCTTCGACATCAGGCCGGTCGCGGTCGCGGCCGAGGCCGGGCGGCCGACATAGCGCGGCCGCTTCGACTTCGAACCGGCATGGCCCAGCACCCATTCCAGATAGGGCTCGACGAAGGTCCAGGAACCCTGGTTCTTCGGCTCCTCCTGGCACCAGACGACGTCGGCGCTCTTGAAGCGCGCCAGTTCCTGCGCCAGCGACTTCAGCGGGAACGGATAGAGCTGCTCGACCCGCATCAGATAGACATCGTCGATGCCGCGCTTCTCGCGCTCCTCCAGCAGGTCGAAATAGACCTTGCCGGTGCAGAGCACGACACGGCGGATCTTGGAATCCTTGACCAGCTTGGTCGTCGACTTGCCGCGCTCGGCATCGTCGTGCAGCACGCGGTGGAAGCTCGAGCCCTCGGCCAGCTCGCTGAGGTCGGAGACGCAGCGCTTGTGGCGCAGCAGCGACTTCGGCGTCATCAGGATCAGCGGCTTGCGGAAGTCGCGCTTCAGCTGCCGGCGCAGGATGTGGAAATAGCTCGCCGGGGTCGAGCAGTTCGCCACCTGCATGTTGTCCTCGGCGCACATCTGCAGGAAGCGCTCGAGACGGGCCGAGGAGTGCTCGGGACCCTGGCCCTCATAGCCGTGCGGCAGCAGGCAGACGAGGCCCGACATGCGCAACCACTTGCGCTCGCCCGAGGAGATGAACTGGTCGAACACGACCTGCGCGCCATTGGCGAAGTCGCCGAACTGCGCCTCCCACATCGTCAGCGCGTTCGGCTCCGACAGGGTGTAGCCGTATTCGAAGCCGAGCACCGCCTCTTCCGAGAGCATCGAGTTGATGACCTCGTAGCGCGCTTGGCCCTCGCGGATGTTGTTCAGCGAGGTGTGGCGGGCCTCGGTCTCCTGGTCGATCAGCACCGAATGGCGCTGCGAGAAGGTGCCGCGCTCGCAATCCTGGCCGGAGAGGCGGACGGGATTGCCGTCGAGCAGCAGCGAGCCGAAGGCCAGCGCTTCCGCCGTCGCCCAGTCGATCCCCTGCCCACTCTCGACCGCCTTGCGGCGATTGTCGAGGAAGCGCTGGATCGTCTTGTGGACGTTGAAGCCTTCCGGGACCTCGGTGATCTTCTGCGTGATCTCCTTGAGCGTCGCTTCCGGAACGCCGGTGGCACCACGGCGCGGGTCGTCCTCGTCGGCGCGGATCGCCTTCATGCCGGCCCAGCGGCCGTCGAGCCAGTCGGCCTTGTTTGGCTTGAAGGCCTGGCCGGCGTCGAACTCGACCTCCAGCTTCTCCTTCCAGGCGGCGCGCATCTGGTCGAGCTCGCCCGGCTGGATCACGCCCTCTGCTTCGAGCTTCGCGCTGTAGAGCTCGAGCGTCGACTTGTGGCCGCGAATCTTGCGGTACATCAGCGGCTGGGTGAAGCCCGGCTCGTCGCCTTCGTTATGACCGAAGCGGCGATAGCAGAACATGTCGATCACGACCGGCTTGTGGAACTTCTGCCGGAACTCGATCGCGATCTTCGCGGCGAAGACGACCGCTTCCGGATCGTCGCCGTTCACATGGAAGACCGGCGCCTCGACCATCTTCGCCACGTCGGACGGATAGGGCGAGGAGCGCGAATAGCGCGGATAGGTGGTGAAGCCGATCTGGTTGTTGATGATGAAGTGCAGCGAGCCGCCGGTGCGGTGGCCCTTGAGACCCGACAGGCCGAGGCATTCGGCCACGACGCCCTGGCCGGCGAAGGCCGCGTCGCCATGGATCAGCAGCGGCAGCACCTTCGAGCGCTCGACGATGTCGCCGAACTGGTCCTGCTTGGCGCGGACCTTGCCGAGCACCACCGGGTCGACAATCTCCAGATGCGAGGGGTTCGCGGTCAGCGAGATATGGACGTTGTTGCCGTCGAACTCGCGATCCGACGAAGCACCGAGATGGTACTTCACGTCGCCCGAGCCCTCGACGTCGTCGGGGGCGAAGGAGCCGCCCTTGAACTCATGGAACAGCGCACGATGCGGCTTGCCCAGAACCTGGGTCAGCACGTTGAGGCGGCCGCGATGGGCCATGCCGAAGACGATGTCGCGCACGCCGAGCGCGCCGCCGCGCTTGATGATCTGCTCCAGCGCCGGGATCAGCGACTCGCCGCCGTCGAGGCCGAAGCGCTTGGTGCCGGTGAACTTGAGGTCGAGAAACTTCTCGAAGCCCTCGGCCTCGACCAGCTTGTTCAGGATCGCCTTCTTGCCCTCGCGCGTGAAGGCGATCTCCTTGTCCGGCCCCTCGATCCGCTCCTGCAGCCAGGCCTTCTGCTCGGGATCGGAGATGTGCATGAACTCGACGCCGAGCGTCTGGCAATAGGTCCGCTGCAGGATCGCCGTCATCTCGCGGATGGTGGCGAACTCCAGGCCGAGCACGTTGTCGATGAAGATCTTGCGGTCGAGATCGGCCTCGGTGAAGCCGAACGCCGCCGGGGACAGCTCCTCCGGATCCTTCTGGCTCTCGATCCCCAGCGGGTCGAGCTGGGCGTGGAGATGGCCGCGCATGCGGTAGGCGCGGATCAGCATGATCGCGCGGACCGAGTCGCGCGTCGCCTGCTGGACGTCGGCGGCAGACAGGGTCGCGCCGGCGGCCTTGGCCTTGGCGCCAAGCTTCTCGCCGACGGCCTTCTCGACCGCGGCCCAGTTGCCGTCGAGCGCCGAGACCAGTTCGCCACCGGCCGGGATCGGCCAGTTCGGCTTCTTCCAGGACGCGCCCTTGGCGTTGTCGACGATCGCCTGCTTGTCGTCGTTCAGCGCGGAGAAGAAGCCCTGCCACTCCGGATCGACCGACTTGGGATCGGCCTGATAGCGGGCGTAGAGGTCCTCGATATAGGCCGCGTTGCCGCCATAGAGGAAACCCGTCTGCGCGAGAGCCTCGTTGATGTCCTGGCGAGCCATGATCGTCCTGCCTTCCTCTCCGTCATCCCGGGGCCGGCACAGCCGGAGCCCGGGATCCATAACCGCGACAGCACCCTTGCTGTCGCGACCTGTGTTGATGGGTTCCGGGCCCGCGCCTGCGGCGCGTCCCGGAATGACCCGTTCCTCAGCCCTTCAATACTTCGACCAAGGTCTTTCCAAGGCGCGCCGGCGACGGCGAGACCCGGATGCCGGCCGCTTCCATAGCCGCGATCTTGTCCTCGGCGCCGCCCTTGCCGCCGGAGATGATCGCGCCGGCATGGCCCATGCGGCGGCCGGGAGGAGCCGTGCGGCCGGCGATGAAGCCGACCATCGGTTTCCTGCGCCCGCGCTTGGCCTCGTCCTTGATGAACTGCGCTGCGTCCTCTTCGGCCGAGCCGCCGATCTCGCCGATCATCACGATCGAGGTCGTCTTCTCGTCGGCGAGGAACATCTCGAGCATGTCGATGAACTCGGTGCCCTTGACCGGGTCGCCGCCGATGCCGACCGCCGTGGTCTGGCCGAGGCCTTCATTGGTGGTCTGGAACACCGCCTCATAGGTCAGGGTGCCCGACCGTGAGACGATGCCGACCGAGCCGGGCTTGAAGATGTTGGCCGGCATGATGCCGATCTTCGACTCGCCGGCAGTGACGACGCCCGGGCAGTTCGGCCCGATCAGGCGGGTCTTGGAGCCGGAGAGCGAACGCTTGACGCGGACCATGTCGAGCACCGGGATGCCCTCGGTGATGCAGATCACCAGCGGGATCTCGGCATCGATCGCCTCGCAGATCGCGTCCGCTGCGCCCGGCGGCGGGACATAGACGACGGAGGCGGTGGCGCCGGTCTTCTCGCGCGCCTCGGCGACGGTGTCGAAGACGGGCAGGCCGAGATGGAGCGAGCCGCCCTTGCCGGGCGAGGTGCCGCCGACCATCTGCGTGCCGTAGGCGATCGCCTGCTCGGAGTGGAAGGTGCCGTTCTTGCCGGTGAAGCCCTGGCAGATGACCTTGGTGTTCTTGTCGATCAGGATGGACATCGGTTTACCTCAAGCCTTCTTGATCGCAGCAACGATCTTCTGCGCCGCATCGTCGAGATCATCGGCCGGGATGACGTTGAGTCCGGAGTCGCGGATGATCTGCTTGCCCTCCTCGACATTGGTGCCTTCGAGGCGCACGACCAGCGGCACTTCGAGGCCGACGGTCTTCACCGCCGCGATCACGCCGCGGGCGATGACGTCGCACTTCATGATGCCGCCGAAGATGTTGACCAGGATGCCCTTCACCTTCGGGTCGGCAGTGATGATCTTGAAGGCCGCGGTGACCTTCTCCTCGGAGGCGCCGCCGCCGACATCGAGGAAGTTCGCAGGGCTTTCGCCGTAGAGCTGGATGATGTCGAGCGTCGCCATGGCGAGGCCCGCGCCGTTGACCATGCAGCCGATCGTGCCGTCGAGCGCGATATAGGCGAGGTCGTACTTCGACGCCTCGATCTCCTTGGCGTCTTCTTCCGTCTCGTCACGCAGCTCCATCAGCTCGGGATGGCGGTAGAGCGAGTTCGAGTCGAACGAGACCTTGGCGTCGAGGCACTTGACCTGGCCCTGCGTGGTCACGATCAGCGGGTTGATCTCGAGCATCGCCATGTCCTTGCCGACGAAGGCGGCATAGATCTGGGCGAGCACCTTTTCGGCCTGCTTGGCCTGATCGCCGGTCAGACCGAGCGCCTTGGCGACGGTGCGGCCGTGATGCGGCATGATGCCGGTCGCCGGATCGACCGAAAAGGTCTTGATCTTCTCGGGCGTGTCATGGGCCACCTTCTCGATGTCCATGCCACCCTCGGTCGAGACCACGAAGGCGATGCGCGAGGTCTCGCGGTCGACCAACGCCGAGAGGTAGAATTCCTTCGAGATGTCCGAGCCGTCCTCGATGTAGAGGCGGTTGACCTGCTTGCCGGCCGGGCCGGTCTGCAGCGTCACCAGCGTGTTGCCGAGCATCTCCTTGGCATGGGCCTCGACCTCTTCGATCGACTTGGCGAGGCGCACGCCGCCCTTGGCGTCCGCCGGCAGTTCCTTGAACTTGCCCTTGCCGCGCCCGCCGGCATGGATCTGGCTCTTCACCACATAGAGCGGTCCGGGCAGCTTCTTCGCCGCCTCGACGGCCTCCGCCACCGATAGCGCCGGGAAGCCGGCGGAGACGGGCGCGCCGTACTCCTTGAGAACCGCCTTGCCCTGATATTCGTGGATGTTCATGCCTGATGTCCTGTGCCGGTAAAGGGAGAGGCGATGGCGTGACGGCCGCCGGCCATCACGCCACCCGTCTGTCTCACGCCAATGACGCGTCGATGCTCTTGCAGGCGTCGATCAGGCTCTGGACCGAGGCGACCGACTTGGCCAGCATCTCCTTCTCGGCGCCATTGAGGCGGATCTTGACGACCCGCTCGACGCCCTTGGCGCCGATCACCACCGGGACGCCGACGAACATGTCCTTGACGCCGTACTGGCCCTTGAGCGCAGCGGCCGCCGGCAGCACGCGCTTCTGGTCCTTGAGATAGCTCTCGGCCATGGCGATCGCCGAGGCGGCCGGGGCGTAGAAGGCCGAGCCGGTCTTGAGCAGGTTGACGATCTCGCCGCCGCCCTTGCGGGTGCGCTCGACGATGGCGTCGAGGCGCTCCTGCGTCGTCCACTTCATCTTGACGAGGTCCGGCAGCGGGATGCCGGCGACGCCCGAGTAGCGGACGAGCGGCACCATGTCGTCGCCATGGCCGCCGAGCACGAAGGCCGAGACGTCCTTGACCGAGACCTTGAACTCGTCGGCGAGGAAGTGGCGGAAGCGGGCGGAGTCGAGCACGCCGGCCATGCCGCAGATCATGTTGGGCTTCAGGCCCGAGAACTTCTGCAGGGCCCAGACCATCGCGTCGAGTGGGTTGGTGATGCAGATCACGAAGGCCTTGGGAGCATATTGCTTGATGCCCTCGCCGACCGACTTCATCACCTTGAGGTTGATGCCGATCAGGTCGTCGCGGCTCATGCCGGGCTTGCGCGGCACGCCGGCGGTGACGATGATCACGTCGGCGCCCTTGATGTCCTCATAGGACTGCGTGCCCTTGTAGCCGGCGTCGAAGCCGTCGACCGGGGCGGACTCGGCGATATCCAGGCCTTTGCCCTGGGGAATGCCCTCGGCGATATCGAACAGGACGACGTCGCCCAGCTCCTTGAGGCCCGCGAGGTGCGCGAGCGTGCCGCCGATCTGTCCGGCGCCGATGAGGGCGATCTTCTTGCGGGCCATTGCCGAATCCTTGTTGTTGGATGCGAGAGCAGGTGAAGCCGAAAAGCCGACGGTTCTTTGACGCAAGCCGCTTCCGGGCTCAACCCCGCGCGCGAAGGCACATTGGAATAGCCCGAATTGGTCGCCGTGACCCTTCAGGCGGGGAATACCAAGGAAAAACAAATCGTTAGCAGCCGATAACCCGCTATGCGCCGTCAAGTCGCCTCACAATGAGGCCGTTACAATTTACAGAAACTGTCATTTTTTAGATGACGCCGGTCGCGAGCGTGCGCAGCGCCACCCGGATCAGCGTAGCGAGCCTGGCATCGACCGATTCCTGCGGCACATCCGCCTCCAGTTCCAGCGAGGCAGGATGGATGAAGCGGTGGGTGGCGTCGATCACGAAGGCGATAGCGCGGTCGCGGTCGCGCGGCTCGAAGGCTCCGGTGGCGATGCCGTCGTCGATCACCCGTTCGAACAGGGCTCGGACGCGGGCGCGGTTGCGCCGACTGATCGCATGGCGCTTGGCCACGGCCTGCGACAGCGCCGCGAAGAGATGCGGCTCCTCGTGCAGCAGGGTGCGGTTCGCCTTGGCGAGCGCCAGGATCAGGCGCTCGAGCTTGTCCTCGGCAGGGTCAGGCCCGTCGGCGATGTCGGCGAGCGAGCGCTCGGCCGCCTTAAGCCAGACATCGACGACAGCATCGATCAGCGCCGTGCGCGAGGGGAAGTAGCGATAGACATTGGCATGGGTCATGCCCGCCTCTTCCGCCACCGCGACCACGGTGAAGCGACGCAGGCCGTGCCGGCGCAGATGCTCGCCGGCGACCGAGAGAATGCGCATCTCGCTCGGCTCGCGCGGCGCAGCCACGCTCAGGTCTCCACCAGCCCGGTCGCGTCGCCGCTCGCCGCCGAGTCGGCCCGGCCATGCGGCAAGGCGAGGTATTCTTCCGAACGCATCTCGATCAGGCGCGAGACCGTCCGGTCGAACTCGAAGGCCTCGCGGCCGCTCTGCGCGACATAGAGGCCGGTCGGCTCCGCCGCCGCTGAGGCGACGAGCTTCACATGGCTCTCATAGAGCGTATCGATCAGGATGATGAAGCGCTTGGCCTCGTTACGCCGCTCCATGTCCATGATCGGAATGTCGTCGAAGATCAGCGTATGGAAGCGCTGGGCGAGCGCGAGATAGTCCGAGGCGCCATAGGCCTGCGCGCAGAGATCGGCGAAGCTCGCCCGCGCTACTGCACCTGCCGCCTGCGGCAGTTTCAGCTCATGGCCCTTGATCGAGATGGTCGTGGGCGTGCCCTGCGCCACGCCGCTCAGTTGGCTGAAGGCCTTGTCGAGCGCGGCCTTAGCCTTGTCGTCGGCGGGCACGTGATAGGTCGGGGCGCCGCCGAGCTTTTCCAGCCGGAAATCGGTGCGCGCCTCCAGCTTGATCACGTCGACCTTGCTGGCGAACAAGTCGATGAAGGGCAGGAAGAGCGCCCGGTTGAGCCCGCCCTCATAGAGCCGCGACGGCTCGACATTGGAGGTCGCGACCACGGTGACGCCGTCGGCGAAGAGCTTGGTGAACAAGCGTCCGAGGATCATCGCGTCGGCAATGTCGGTGACGGTGAATTCGTCGAAGCAGAGCAGGATTGCCTCTTCCGCCAGTTCCGCCGCCACCGGCCCGATCGGGTCCGGCTCCTTGACCGTCCCGGCCTTGAGCGCCTGGCGATAGGCATGGATGCGCTCATGCACATCGGCCATGAAGGCGTGGAAATGCACGCGCCGCCGCGCCGCGACCGGGACCGTCTCGTAGAACAGGTCCATCAGCATGGTCTTGCCGCGGCCGACCGAGCCCCAGATGTAGAGGCCCTTGACTGCGTCCGCAGCTGGCTGCTTGCGCCCGAACAGCCAGCCGAGTGCGCTGCTCTTCTTCGCCAGCTTGCGGCTGGCGAGCGTGTCGGACAGCGCTTGCAAGCGCCTGATGACAGCGACCTGCGCCGGATCGCGCTCGATCGCGCCCGAGGCGACCAGGGTGTCATAGCGTTCGGGGAGCGTGGCGGACATGGCCTGGAGGCGGGACAGCAAGGAGAGACGTCGCCTTCCGGGTTACGGCAGGGCGGCCCGCCCCGCAACCCTCGGCGAGGCCGGCGCGCTATGCGGCCTGGCGCGGGCGCACCCAGCCGGCGCGCAGATGGCGGGCGAGCTCGCGCGCCGACTCCGAGGGCTGCGAGCGCGACAGATGCAGCGTGATCGCGAAGGGCGGAAGCTCAGGCAAGCCTTCCTCGGAACCGAGAATGTCGAGATCGGGCGGCACGGTGCAGGCGAGCCAGGCGGTGATGGCAAGATCGGTCCGGACCGTCGCAGTCGTCGCATCGATATTGCCGTTCTCGAAGACGCTGCGCCAGGCGCGGCCTTGCACGTCGAGCGCTTCGGTCACCGCCGGTCGGAAGGCGCAGCTATCGGCGACGAGCGAAAGCGGCAATGGCTGCTTCAGATGAGCGGTGCCGGCTTTGGCGCCGACCCAAACCAGCCGTTCAATGCCGAGGCATTCGCCGCCGGCGGCCGAAAGCGGCTCCTCGACCAAAGCAAGATCGACCTCGCCCTTGCCGAGCGCCTCCAGCAATTGTGGCGAGGACGCGCAGACCAGTGAAATCTCGACCAGCGGGCTCGCATCGGCGAAACCCTTCAGAATCGGCGCAAGCGCGGTGCCGACGAGGTCATAGGGCACACCGAGCCGCACCGTACCGGCGCAGCTTGTCGTCATCTCAGCCCAGATCTCGTCATTGAGACCGATCAGCCGGCGCGCCTTGGCGAGCAGGCGATCGCCCGAGGCCGTCAGCTTCAATCCGCGCCGCTCGCGCAGGAACAGGGCCTGCCCGAGCCGCCGCTCAAGCCGCATGATCTGCTGGCTAATGGCGCTCTGCGTCAGATGCAGCACATTGCCAGCCACGGTCATGCTGCCATGGTCGGCGACAGCGACGAAAGCCCGGATCAGTTCCAGATCGAGATTGCGCATGGCGGGCATTATGGATCGTAATGCCGAATCCCTTCAACATTCGTTTTCATGATCCCGTCAGGAGACCTATGTCCTTGGCTCCATTGTGGAGCCGCCTCATGTCGCCGGAATCGGTCCTGCCGCTGATCGCCTTCGCCGCCATCTCGACGGTGACACCGGGCGCCACCACGACTCTCGCTACCGCCTCTGGCGCCCATTTCGGCTTCCGTCGCTCCCTGCCCTTCATGATCGGCGTCGCGATCGGATTGGCCGGAATGGCAGTCGCGGCTGCGGCCGGGCTCGCCGGTCTGCTCCTGGCTATGCCCTCGCTCGAATTCGCGATGAAGCTCGCCGGTTCCGCCTATCTGCTCTGGCTGGCCATCAGGATCGGCCGCAGCGGCCCGCCGCATCTCGACAGGAGCATCGCCAAGCCGACGAGCTTTTTCGGCGCGCTCTGGATCCAGCTGCAGAATCCCAAGGGCTGGGCGATGACGCTCGGCGCCGCCGCCTCCTTCGGCGAGCTTGCCCGCGGCGCAGGAGAACTCGCAGCCCTGCTCGGAACCGTCTTCGGCATCCTCGCGCTGTTGTCGCTGATGCTCTGGTGCGTCGCCGGCCTGCTTCTGGCGAAGCTGCTGAAGCAGGATTGGCAGTGGCGCGTTCTCAACGTCACGCTTGCGGTGGCTTTGGCCGCCTCGATCCTGACCATGTGGCGTTAGCGCGCAGGTTTACCATTTCCGGCCATTTTTACAGGCATTTAGCCGTAAATTGCCGCAATCGCGCCACTTGTATTCCCAGATCGTGAGCGCATCTTGGTCTCCGAGTTAGGGAAGACACGCCTCCTTGGGCAGCGCAACCGCGCTTTCACAGGAGCTGCAATTGAATCGTTCGATCAAGTCTGGCGCCAAAGCCAGGCACGGCGAGGTCAGGCGTCTCTGGCCTGCCGAGCGCAACCTCTTCACCGCCCATCTGCTTCGTCTCGACGCCGCCACGCGGCGCGAACGCTTCGGGACGGCGGTTTCCGATGAGTTCCTCCGGAACTATGTTGAAACGACCTTCGGCGTGGGTGGGCTCGTCTACGCCTATGTCGAGTCCGGCGAGGTCCGTGGCGCCGCCGAACTGCGAGGGCTGGAGGAGATCGTCATCCAGACCGGCGAAGCCGCCTTCAGCGTCGAGCGCGACTGGCGCCGGCGCGGGATCGGCGAGGCGCTGTTCGGCCGGCTCATCACCGCCGCGCGAAACCGCAACATCCGCACGCTCTACATGACCTGCCTGCCGGAAAACGCTGCGATGCGGAACCTCGCCCGCAAGTTCGAAGCCGAGATGGTCGGCGGCTACGCCGATGTCGAAGGCCGGATCGCCACCGGCGCGCCGACGCCGTTCACGCTGCTCGACGAAGCGATGGACAACGCCCGCAGTTTTGCGACCCTGTCGCTCTCGCTGCAGCGCAAGTTTTGGCCGCAGGCGCTGTTCGGCCGCAGCGCCTCGCGGCACTGACTGGGGATCTGAACGACCTCCACCGTGATGGTCGGGCTTGTCCCGATCATCCACGTCTTCGTTCTTCGGAAGCGGTGTTAAAGACGTGGATGCTCGCCACAAGGGCGAGCATGACGAGATGGAGCCGCTTCCAAGCGCGCTTTATCGATTCATCGAGAGCCCAGCGCCCGACTTGGTGATCGCGCCATTCATGGTGCCGGCACCGCCGACGCGCAGGCGAGCAACGACCGAGCCCCCGCGCTGGTAGAGATAGACCTCGCCGTCGCGATAATCCCAGGCGTTGACCTGTTGCAGGTCGCGATTGCTGCAGCCCGTGGCATTGGCGCGATAAAGGTCGAGCGAAGGCGAGCTCGAAAGCTGCACCCTGCAGGAGCCTCCTGTCGCCTCCTGCGCCGTCCAGGTGCCGATCACGCCGTCGCGCGACGAAACCGAGCCGCTGCGTGTCGAACCGCCCCCGGGCGTCGCACCGGGATTAACATTGGCGACCTGCGGCGGCGCCGGCTCGGCCGGACGCGGCTGGGCCGGGGGCTGCTGCCCAGGCTGTCCTGCCTGTGGATCAAAGTAAGGATCGTTCTGGGGCGGCAAGCCGGGCGCAGGGCCGCCCACCGGATAACCGCCGCCTTGCGGGGGCGGCGCGCTCGGATAGCCACCCGGCGGCGGCAACGGCTCGGACGTGATCGGAGCCGACTGGATCGGCGGCGCCGATTGCACCGGCTCACTATAGACCGGCGCGCGCGAGGCGGCTTGGCCCGGACCCGAGCCATACCCGCCGAAGCGCTGCGAGCCGGCGCAGGCGGTCAGCAGCACGAGAGGCAGCAGGCTCGCGGCCCGCAGCAGCGCAGAAGTCCTCAAGCTCATCCCCGTCATTTCGATAGCTCGGCCACCCTCAGCACCGTGAAACCTGTCGCCTGAACGTGGCATGAGCGCGTTCAAGGCTGCAAAGGGGCGTCGGTCAAGTCTCAACATGGTTTTGCAGCGCGCGGACGACATGGCAGAAGGTGTCCCACCATCCGGACCGAACGATGAAGCCGCTCAATCCCTCTTCGATCCGCGCGCCCTTCGCCCGCTACAGCCATGGCTGCGAGGTGCCCGCAGGCCAGCGGCTCGTCCTCTGCTCCGGCCAGCTCGGCATCGCGGCCGACGGCACGATCCCCGAAGGGGTCAGAGAACAGGCCGACCTGTGCTTTGCCAACATCACCGCGATCCTGGCCGAGGCGGGGATGACGCTGAAGGACATCGTCCGCATCAATGCCTACGTCACCGACCGTGCCCATATGAAGGGCTATATGGAATCGCGCGATGCCCATGTCGGCGAGCCGCCGCCGGCCTCGACGCTGATGATCGTCTCCGGCTTCACCCTACCGGAGTTCAAGGTCGAGATCGAAGTCGTCGCAGCCGCTCCCGAGAAGCGGCGCAAACCGACGCGTGCAGCCACGGCGCCGAAATTCTGACCCACCCCTTCCAAGTCATCGCGGACAAGCCGCGTCAGCGGCGCCGATCCGGAATTCATTCCGGAACCTATCCGAAAGAGGGTCCGGAATGGGTCCCGGGTCTTCGCTTCGCTACGCGCGGGACGACCCGCAAGATTGAACGGAACCCTCGCAAGGATCAGCTCGGGTCGGGCGCCCGCCAGGGATAGCTCCAGGTCTCGGTCAGAGTCTTGCTGCCGCTCTTCAGGAAGGCGCGCATCTCGGCGAGCTGGCCCGGCTCGACCACGATGTCGATGAAGGCGCGGAAGCCCTCCGTCTTCGGATTTGGCACCAGGAAGGCGCGGTTGATCCGGCCATAGGCGATCGAGGGCACGATCTCTACTTTCTCCGGCTGCTTCAGATAGTAGCCGAGATCACCGCCGGCGAAGTCGACGATGAAGCGCCTTGTATTCTCCGTCACCGCCTCGCCCGAGCCGAGCGCCTTCGGTTTGGCCTGATAGGTGTTGATCACCCGCCCGCCCGGATGCAGATCGCCGGATTCGAGCATCGCCGTCAGCTTGTAGCCGAAGCGGAACTCGCGGCCGGGCTCAAGCGCCAACTTCGGCGCCCACAGCGCGACGATATTGTCGTTGGTCTCGTCGGTGGTCGGCAGCTCGATCAGCTCGACCACGCCCTCGCCCCAGTCGCCCTGCGGCTCGATCCAATAGGATGGCCGCAGCTCGTAGTTGAGGTCGAGGTCCTGATAGTGCTCGAACACCCGGTCGCGCTGCATCAGGCCGAAGCCGCGCACATTGCGCTCGACGAAGGACGAGACGGCCTGGACGCGGGCGTTGCGCAGCGGCCGCCAAATCCACTCGCCAGTGCTGGAATGGATCATCAACCCGTCCGAATCGTGCAACTCGGTGCGGAAATCGTCGTGGAAGCGCCTGTCGTTCTCGCCGGTGAAGAACATCGAGGTCAGCGGCGCGAGGCCGAGCTTCTCGATCGGCTTGCGCGGGAATAGCACCGCGCCGACATCGACGACGCTGTCGCCGTCGGGATAGATGTGAAAGCGGTAGGCCCCGGAGACCGAGGGCGAATCGAGCAGGGCATAGACCGTAACGCGGTCCGCATCGGCTGTCGGCGATTCCACCCAGAACTCGCGGAAGATCGGAAATTCCTCACCTCCGGGCACGCCCGCGCCGATCGCAAGGCCGCGCGCCGATAGGCCATAGCGCTGCGCGCGCCCGAGCACACGAAAATAGCTCGCCCCGATGAAGGAGATCAGCTCGTCGAAGACGCGAGGATCGTTGAGCGGGTAGTGGAGACGGAAGCCGGCGAAGCCGAGATTGACCGGCAGCGGCTTGTCGAACTTGGTCCGCCCGTAATCGAAGAGATTGGCGGCATAGGGCATCGGCATCGGCACGCCGTCGCGGATCACGTTCACCGTCACCGGCCGGGTGAACAGGAAGCCGGGGTGGAACATCTGCATACGGAAGCCGGAATTCGACTGGGCGAGCAGCGCCCGCTCTGGTCGGAAGCGGATCTCGCGCCAGGCGTCGAAATCGAGCCTTGTCAGCGCTTCCGGCAAGGCCGGCCCGGCTTCATAAGGTACAGCCGCGATCTCGCGAGCTCGGCGCGTCACCTCCTCGAAGCCGAATCGCGGTTGCGGCGGCGCCTGTTCCGGCTGCTGCGCCAGCAAAGCCTGCGGCGCGGCAGTGGCGCACAGAGCGGCGCTCAGCCCGGCCAGAACCCGGCGGCGATCGGTAACCGTCATGATCGAAGCTTGCCCCTAGATGTAGGCGCGCGAAGGCGCGCTGCGCCAACGACTTAGGCGATGAAATGGGGCCGGTCTAGGGCGTAGCCGCGGCCCAAGCCAGCCAGCGTTGAAAGGGCGCGAGGTCGCCCCGCGCGCTCTGCGGGTCCGTCCTGTAAAAAATCCGGTCCCGGCCGTCAGAAAAAACTTGAAGCAACTGGCACCCGCCCGTATATGAGGCACACCCAATTCGCACGTGCCTGTGGCCGCGTGCTGGTCGGTGGGCATCCGGACAAGAGGCCGGACAGCCGCCAGGGATGGGAAACGGATGGAGGGGGATGGACATCCCCTCAAATCACGCTCCCGGCTCTTGCAAGAGGGCCGCTCCCGAACAGCGACCGGCAGCCGGAGGCAAAACCGGCGAACCCCGAATCTCCACGGGGGACGCAGCTTAAAGCAACGACGGAGCGGGCTTTTTTGGTCTCGCCGGCTTTCCACAGGCCGGCACCGAAGAGGCTTGTCCTTCATTGCCGGCCGTGCGGGGTCTCCCCAATCGACGGTGTTTCGGGTCCGGACGTTTCGTCCGCAGTCCTTAGGCGTCTCCACAGCGCCTCGGGTCGCGGTCGTTTCAACCGGCTACACGTCGCATCGGCGCCGCTTGCGCCGAAGGGAGCTGCGTCTCATGACCGAGCGCATCCGTGAATTTCTGCGTGACCGCCGCGAGGACGGCCCCTGCGTTGTGATCGACCTCGAGGTCGTTCGCGAGAATTATGTCGCCTTCTCCCGGGCGCTGCCGGACACCCGCGTCTTCTACGCGGTCAAGGCGAACCCGGCTCCGGAAGTGCTGCGTCTCCTGGCCAAGCTCGGCTCCTGCTTCGATTGCGCCTCGGTCGTCGAGATCGAGCTGGCGCTTTCGGCCGGCGCCACGGCGGACCGCATCTCCTTTGGCAACACCATCAAGAAGGAGCGCGACGTCGCCCGCGCCATGGAGCTCGGCGTGCGCCTGTTCGCCGTCGACTGCGAGGCCGAGGTCGAGAAGATCGCCCGTGCCGCCGCGGCCACCAAGGCTGAAGGTTCGCGCATCTTCTGCCGCATCCTCTGCGATGGCGCCGGCGCCGACTGGCCGCTCTCGCGCAAGTTCGGCTGCGTGCCCGAAATGGCCGCGGACGTGCTCGAGCACGGCCATCGTCTCGGCCTGCAGGCCTATGGCATCTCGTTCCATGTCGGCTCGCAGCAGGCGAATGTGAACGCCTGGGATTCGGCCCTGGCCTCGGCCTCGGCCGTGTTCAAGGAGTGCGCCACCCGCGGTCTCTCGCTGTCGATGGTCAACCTCGGCGGCGGCTTCCCGGCGCGCTACCTGAAGCCGATCCCGGGCGTCCCGGCCTATGGCGATGCGATCTTCCAGGCGCTGTCGAAGCATTTCGGCAACCGTCTGCCCGAGACCATCATCGAGCCGGGCCGCGGCATGGTCGGCGAAGCCGGCCTGATCGAGGCCGAGGTCGTGCTGATCTCGAAGAAGAGCGAGGACGACCAGGTTCGCTGGGTCTATCTCGACATCGGCAAGTTCAACGGTCTCGCCGAGACGATGGACGAGGCGATCCGCTACCCGATCCGAACGATCCGGGACGGCGACGCCACGGTTCCCTGCGTGCTCGCCGGCCCGACCTGCGATTCGGTCGACGTCATGTACGAGAAGACCCCGTACATGCTGCCGTTCAGCCTGGAGATCGGCGACAAGGTCCTGATCGAGGGCACCGGCGCCTATACGACGACCTATGCGGCCGTCGCCTTCAACGGCTTCCCGCCGCTGAAGCAATACGTCATCTGACGCCGAGCATGTTCCGCAAAAGTGGATCCCACTTTTGCGATCAGAACATGCTCAACTTTAGGTAGGCGCGAATTCTTCTCGTCCGGCTGAAATCAGCCGGACGGAAAGCGCGCCGAGGGCTGGCTCGCCAGCCTCGAACCAATCGGGTCCGGCGAAGCGCCCTGCCACTATCGGCAGGCTGCCCGAGAAACCGGGCGGAGCGTTCGCGCCTCCAAGAAAGGAGCGCGCGGACGTGGCTCCCGCCGGACCCTCTTCCACACAATCCCTTGCTTGTGGCCGCGTCCGCGCGGCGCCGGGAAGGTCCGCGTGATGGCGGGCGCTCCGGCAGGAGGTGCGTCATGATCACGATCCGCGACGAGATCGAGACCGATATCCCGGCCCGCGAGGCCCTGCTCGACCGCTGCCTCGGCGAGCGCCGCTCGACGAAGTCGAGCGAGCGCCTGCGCGAAGGCCGCCTTCCGGCCGATGGCTTGGCGCTGACGGCCGAGCGCGACGGTGCGGTCGTCGCGACCGTGCGGCTCTGGCATGTCGAGGCCAACGGCAAGCCGGCGCTGCTGCTCGGCCCGCTCGCGGTCTCGCCGGAGCTGCAGGGCGAGGGTCTCGGCAAGGCGATGATGCGCGAGGCGATCTGGCGCGCCGTTTGCCGCGGCCATGGCGCGATCCTGCTCGTCGGCGATGCGCCCTATTACGAGCGCTTCGGCTTCACGGCCAAGCCTATGGCCGAGCTTGCCATGCCCGGCCCGTTCGAGCGCGAGCGTTTCCTCGGCCTGGAACTGCGTGACGGCGCGCTCCGGGGCGCGAATGGCGTGCTCAAGGCCACCGGGGTGCTCGCCCCGGCCGAGGGAATGGACGGTCTCCGACGTCGCGCAGCCTGACGTCGCCCTTAGATCGTAGTCGATCCGTCATCAAATCGCGTCATTGAAGCCCGCGCGGCCTTGGCCGCGCGGGCTGCCGTCAGGTAAGGCGGTCCAGGCTGCATTCCTGACGAAGAAGACGATATGCTGATCGCCCATCTCTCCGACCTGCACATCTGCCCGCCCGGCCGCCTCGCGCTCAAGGTCTCCGACACGATCGGCATGACGCAGCGCGCCTTCGACGCCGTCGCCGCCCTGCCCGTCCGCCCGGACATCCTCGTCATCACCGGCGACCTGACCGAGAGCGGCCTGCCGGAGGAATATGCGCTCGTCCGTTCGATGCTGGGCAAGCTCGGCCTGCCGACGCTGCTGATCCCCGGCAATCACGATGTCCGCGAGCCGATGATCGCCGGGCTCGACCTCGGTCCGCATGCCGATATCAGCGGCGGCTTCATCCAGTTCAAGGCCGATCTCGGTCCGTTCAGACTGATTGGCCTCGACACGCTGCTGCCGGGTTCCAGCTCCGGCGCCATCTGCGATGCGCGCCTCGACTTCCTCGAACGGGCACTGGCGGAAGCCGAAGGCCGGCCGGTCCTGGTGTTCACGCACCACCCGCCCTTCTCCTGCGGCCTCGGCTATATGGACGCGGTCATGCTCAAGGACGGCGCGGCGCGCCTCACAGAGATCGTCGCGCGCCATCCCAATATCGAGCGCGTGCTCAGCGGCCACCATCACCGCCCGGTCCAGGTCCGCTATGCCGGCACGATCGGCCAGGTCGTGCCTGGCGTCGCCCATCAGGTCATCCTCGACCTGACGCCGGGCGCCGAGGCGCGCTTCCTGATGGAGCCGCCGGCCTTCATGCTCCATATGGGGCGGCCCGGCACCGGCCTGATCTCGCACACCGCCTATGTCGGCGCCTTCGAAGGCCCCTACCCCTTCAGCCTCGGCAAGGAGTGAGTTCGCCGGCATTGACGCCGGAGAGCCCGCCCCATACCAGCGTCCGCTTATCCTCAACCAAACTCACCCAGGAGTGCAAAAGAATGACGGATTGGCCCGTATACGGCGAGATCAGCGGCCCGATCGTGATGATCGGCTTCGGATCGATCGGCCGCGGGACACTGCCGCTGATCGAGCGGCATCTGAAATTCGACAAGAGCCGGTTCGTGGTCATCGCGCCAGACGACGACAACCGCGCCCTTCTGGACGAGCGCGGCATCCGCTTCATCCATGAAGCCGTGACGCTCGAAAACTACAAGACCATGCTCACCCCGCTGCTGACCGCCGGCGGCGGCCAGGGCTTCTGCGTCAACCTTTCCTGCGACACCGGCTCGCGCGACATCATGGAGCTCTGCTCCAGCCTCGGTGCGCTCTATATCGACACGGTCAATGAGCCCTGGCTCGGCTTCTACTTCGACGAGACGAAGGGCCCGGGCGAGCGCTCGAACTATGCGTTGCGCGAGATGACTCTCGCCGCCAAGCGCGCCCGCGCGCCGGGCTCCACCACGGCCGTCTCCTGCTGTGGCGCCAATCCCGGCATGGCCTCCTGGCTGGCCAAGAAGGCTCTGCTGAACATCGCCTCCGACCTGCGCCTGAACGTGCCGCAGCCGACCACCCGCGAGGAATGGGCGGGGCTGATGAAGCAGGTCGGCGTCAAGGGCATCCATATCGCCGAGCGCGACACGCAGCGCTCGAAGAACCCCAAGCCGCCGGGCGTCTTCGTCAACACCTGGTCGGTCGAGGGCTTCATTTCCGAGGGCGTGCAGCCGGCCGAGCTGGGCTGGGGCACCCATGAGAAATGGATGCCGGACAATGCCCGCACCCATGAGACCGGCTCGCAGGCGGCGATCTACCTGATGCAGCCCGGCGCCGAGACGAAGGTGCGCAGTTGGTGCCCGACCCCGGGCCCGCAATACGGCTTCCTGGTGACGCACAACGAGTCGATCTCGATCGCCGACTACTTCACCGTGCGCGACGAGACCGGCAAGGCGATCTACCGGCCGACCTGCCACTACGCCTATCACCCGGCCAACGACGCCGTGCTTTCGCTGCACGAGATGTTCGGCAATGCCGGCCGGCCGCAGGAAGAGCACCACATCCTCGAGGAGAACGAGGTCATCGACGGCATCGATGAGCTCGGCGTGCTGCTCTACGGCCACGACAAGGGTGCCTACTGGTTCGGCTCGCAGCTCTCGACCGAGGAAGCGCGCCAGCTCGCGCCCTACCAGACCGCGACCGGCCTGCAGGTCACCTCGGCCGTGCTCGCGGGCATGGTCTGGGCGCTGGAGAACCCCAAGGCCGGCATCGTCGAGGTCGAGGAGATGGATCTCGACCGCTGCCTTGCGATCCAGATGCCCTATCTCGGCCCGGTGAAGGGCTACTACACCGACTGGACGCCGCTCGACGGCCGCCCGGGCCTGTTCCCGGAGGATATCGACACCTCCGACCCCTGGCAGTTCAGGAATATCCTGGTGCGCTGACGCGCATGACTGCGTTCCGGGCTGCCGCACGGTGGCCCGGAACAGCGGAATCAGCACTGTTCAAGAGAGATCATCCCGGCGCTCCGCCATCGGCGCAGCCAGCGATGGATGCAGCACCTTGGTCGCGCTATGCTGTCGGCATGTGGCGAGCCGCGATCATCCTATCCTTGTCGCTCACAGCTCAACTTGTGGCTGCTATGCCGGCGTTCGCCTGTCGCGGGGTGCAATTTCATCAGGTCGTGCTACTGCCGGCCATACCGCCAGTAGCCCAAGACAGCCCGGTGATTGCACGGATCGAAATCCTGCGCATCGAGCGAGACAAGCCAGCCGGCAGCCTTCCCAATTTCGAGAGGGAGACGGCTATTGCCAAGGTGTTGGAGAGCATCCGCGGGGTTGAGGTCGACGAGATCATCCGCATCCCGGCGAATGAGACAAGCTGCGGCGGTGGTATCAAAAGCGGCGATGTCGGTCGGGCGGCCTACGTTGCTGGCCAGATCGGCGAGGCAGGTTTTTTCAATGGAACCTGGACAATTGGCCAGATCGGCATGGACTTCTTCAAGGCCTACCGGAACTAGTTCTCAGTAAGCCCAGTCGGAAGACGCTCCGCGATAGTCCTCTTGGAGGTTAGGCGTCGGCCTGACTTGACGAGGCGTCATTGCGAACGTGTGACTACGCAATGACGCACAATCGTCAGGCGCCGCTCAGAAGCGCGGCGTCGAGAAACTGTTGGCGAAGGGGTTGGCGCCCGAGCCGATGCGCGAGGGCAGCGTGCCTTCGCCGTAGAGCTCGCCGGCTGCGGAATAGACCGGGCTCGCCACGAAATGCTGCGACGCATAGCGGTTCATGCTGCCGACCGGCACGACATTGCCAGCGTCGAAATAGCTGCGCTTCTGCACGGTGACGCGCAAGGGCTTGCGCTGCTGCTGGGCCTCGGCGACCGAGACCGCGAAAGTGACGGCTGCAACAGACAGGGCCAAGCCGGCGGCAAGACGGGAAAGCGAACGCATGACGATCTCCTGAGGCGGTTGCCCCCGCCGAGGCTGCTGGCGGACCGGCTGTCGCTGACGATACAATTCTTGAGTTAATGCTTTTGTTGCGGTCCGCCAGTGCGCCGCCGCAACACGAGGCCGTTACCGCGGCGGCGCCTGCTTGCCGCTAGATCACCGCGCGTCCGACAGGACGCAATGACGGTGATCTATCTCGTTATCAGAGCATCGGAGTTTTCCGAAAAGTGGACTCCACTTTTCGGTCCGATGCTTTGGTCGGCCGCAATGCCGGCGCCTTGGCGTCGGCATCGAGCCAGGAGCTCTTGCGCCCGGTCGCGGCCAGCCGCGGCACCGAGCAGCCCTGCCGGCGGTTGAGCTCGGTGCGGGCGAAGCTGGCGCGCAGCTCCGGATCGTCGCCGGCGCTGAGAAGATCGATCCGGTCGATCAGGCAGATCAGTTGCGCCCGGTCGGCCGGCCGCGCCTCGCTGCCGCACCACCAGCCGGAGAAGGACAGATGCGCCGCCCCATCGAGATGGCGGAAGGCGATGCACGCCCGTCCGGACGTGCCGTCGCTGAGGCCGATATCGGCGGTCTCGACGATACCGAACTTGGTCTCGATCGTGGTGGCAGCACCGCTGCGCCCGACCGAGAGCCCGCGCGCCGCGCTCTCGCGCACCAGCGTGATCACGAAGGGCTGCGACTGGCCGGCCAACGCCTTCTGGACCTGCGCATCGCGGTTGACCTGGAATTTGAGCGAGAGGAACGACTTGTCGCCATCGAACTCGCCGAAGCTCAGCAGGTCTTCCCGCCGCTGGCCGTCCTGGCTGCGCCGCGCCTCATAACCGCTGCGCTTGTCGAGTTCGGGCGAGTCCAGCCCGAACAGCGCGATCGGACGGCCGATCGCCACCCAGCCATCCTGCCCGACCGCGATCGGCAGCGCCTGAAGGCGAACATCACGGACCGTGGAAGCAACCGAAGCCTCTGTCGGTGAGGCAAGACTAGCGAGCGCGGGCTCGGACGAACCGGACGAGAGGCCGGCGACGAGCATCGCGGTCAGGCTGATGCCGGTCAGGGCTGCAAGACCGCGCCAAACGAGGCCGCCGGTCAGGCCGACCACGCCGGAGCGCAGCGCACGCCGGACCGGCCGCAAGATCCGCGCAAGACCGGCCTCGGTCACGTCGGCGAGATCGACCAGCCGCGCGGCGAGATCGAAGCGACCCGGCGCGACTTCGGCCAGGCCCTGCAGACGCGGCTGAAGGCGTTGGCCGCTTTCCTGCAGGCGCAATTTGACTCGCTGCCAGATGGCGCTGATCTCGTCCCCGGACACGACAGAACCCAACCCATTGGGCAGCCCGCACCCCAGCCAGCCGCCTCATCCCACTCGTTGGACGAAGTTTCGCCAACTGCGATGAGCAGGTCGTTACCGGGCGCTCTCCATCGCGAAACAGGGTCAACGGCCAGTAAGAGCCCGTCCCGAAAGGGTTGAGCGACTGGGGCACTCGTGATTCCAAGGGGTTGTTCAGGCCATCTTGGAGCGAGCGATGTGGACCCCAGCCAC